>JBEKTN010000355.1:0-8795 GCA_049516015.1 Isosphaeraceae bacterium
TCGGTGCTCGAGTACTTCAGCTCGACCCACGGCGCCCGCAAGGGGCTGGCCGACACGGCCCTCAAGACGGCCGACAGCGGCTACCTGACCCGCAAGCTCGCCGACGTCGCCCAGAACGTCGTGATCACCACGGAAGACTGCGGCACCTCGCAGGGCATCACCAAGGGTGTGATCTACAAGGGCGAGAAGGTCGAGGTGAGCCTGGCCCAGTCGATCCGCGGCCGGGTCAGCCGGGTCAACATCGTCGACCCGATCAGCGACCAGGTGATCGTCAAGGAAAACGAGATGATCACCCTCGCCGCGGCGAGAAAGCTCGAGGAGATGCAGATCGAGAAGATCCAGGTCCGCAGCCCGATGACCTGCGAGGCCTCGCTGGGCGTCTGCCGCCGCTGCTACGGCATGGACCTGGCGACCGGCCAGCTCGTCGAAATCGGCATGGCCGTGGGCATCATCGCGGCCCAGTCGATCGGCGAGCCCGGCACCCAGCTCACCATGCGAACCTTCCACATCGGCGGCGTGGCCACCCGCGGCGTCGAGGAGAAGGATGTCAAGTCGAAGCGCGAGGGCAAGGTGAAGTTCGTCGGCATCAACATCGTGACCAACGACGAGGGCAAGCAGATCGCCCTGTCGCGCAACGGGGAAATCCAGATCCTCGATGCCAAGGGGCGCGAGCTCGAGAAGTACGACGTGCCCGACGGGGCGGCGATGATCGTCCACGACGGCCAGCAGATCAACCGCGGCCAGATGCTCTGCGAGTGGGATCCCCACAACATCCCGATCCTCGCCGAGGTCGGCGGCAAGGTGCGTTTCGACGACGTTGTCGAGGGTGAGACCATGAAGGTCGAGACCGACCCCTCCGGCCACGTCCGACGCACCATCATCGAGCACAAGGGCGACCTGCACCCGCAGATCGTGATCGAGGACGCCGAGGGCAAGACCCTCGATTACAAGTACGTCCCCGAGCGAGCCAGTATCGAGGTCGACGCCGGCCAGATGATCTCCGCCGGCACGCTCCTGGCCAAGACCCCGCGCGAGGTGGGCGGCACCCAGGACATCACCGGCGGCTTGCCCCGGGTCACCGAGCTCTTCGAAGCCCGGCGGCCCAAGGAGCCGGCGGTCATCGCCGAGATCGATGGCCGCGTGGAACTTCTGGACGAGAAGCGGCGCGGCAAGCGCACGATCATCGTCCGCAACGAGAGCGGCATCGAGCGCGAGCACCTCGTGCCCCACGGCAAGTATCTGCGGGTCCACGGTTCCGACCGCGTCCGCGCCGGCGACCCACTGGTCGAGGGACCGCTCGTCCCGCATGACATCCTGCGGATCTCGGGCGAGGAGGCCGTCCAGCGCTACCTCCTGCGAGAGATCCAGAACGTCTACCGCTCCCAGCGGGTCGAGATCGACGACAAGCACCTGGAGATCATCATCGCCCAGATGCTCCGCAAGGTGCGCGTCGAGAGCGTCGGCGACACCGGGCTCTTGCCCGGCTCGGTCATCGACAAGTTCGAGTTCCGGCGGGTCAACCAGGAACTGATGAGCTGCGTCAAGATCAAGGACCACGGCGAGACCGAGTATCGCCTGGGTGACATCGTCCCCCGCGACCATTTCGAGCAGGAAAACCTGCGCATCGAGTCGAACGGCGGCAAGAAGGCCGAGTGGATCCGCACCAAGCCCGCGGCGGCGAGCACCCAGCTTCTGGGCATCACCAAGGCGGCCGTGCAGTCCGACAGCTTCATCTCGGCCGCCAGCTTCCAGGAGACGACCAAGGTGCTCACCGAGGCCGCCCTGGCCGGCAAGGTCGACTACCTCGTCGGCCTCAAGGAGAACGTGATCCTGGGCCACCTGGTCCCGGCCGGAACCGGCTTCAAGGCCCACCTCGACGCCGAAGTCCGCATTCACCCCGAGGCCCTCGAGGCCCTCGCCGAGAAGGCCCCCGCCTACGCTCGCTACCGCGACGAGGCCCACGCCATGGCCGGCAAGGAGTGATCGCCACTGTCCTTGTGGGAACCTGATCAACCAAACCAGCGGCCCGTCAGTTCAACCCGAGCTGGCGGGCCGTTTGCCTTCCGCGAGGATGAAGAATCCGATCGGCTGGTGGTATATTAGCGATAGAGAATTCCACCATATTCTGGAGCTCGTATCTCCCATGGCCACCGTCAACGCCATCCGCATCGGTCCGGCCGACCACGGCCGCAGAATGTCCCTCGAGGAATTCCGCGAGGCAGAAGAAGAGGGAGGCTACTGTTATGAACTGGCCAGAGGAGTGCTCGAGGTGACATATGTCCCGGGTGAACCACACGGATTGATTGTGTGGACGCTGCTTCGATTGATCTCGGCTTTTGACATCAAGCATCCTGGCGAGATTTTTCGAGCCGGCGGGGCGAGTGAGTTTCGCCTCTGGCTCCCCGCCATGATTTCGGGTCGAAACCCCGACGTCGCCGTGGTCCTCCACAAAACTCCCAAAGACCCACGCGGCTGGCGGCCCCCGATCCTGGTCATGGAAGTGGTCTCCGAGGGGACCGAGGCCCACGAGCGTGATTACGTGACCAAGCGCGAGGAATACCTGGCTTTCGGTATCCGCGAGTACTGGATCATCGACCCGGAAACGCGGTGCGTCACCGTTCTCGTGCGTGACGGAGATGCTTGGGTCGAGCATCGATTTCGAGAAGAACAGCAAGCAAAAAGCTCGATCCTGCCCGGACTGGCGATCAGGGTCTCGGATCTCTGGGTTGAAGCCGAGGGCGAAGACGACGAAGGCTCTGGCGACGGGGGGCAAGTCTGATGTCGACGATCTCAAGACCTGCACCTACCGCACATCCGGTGAAGCTTGTCCCGGAGCTCGAAAACGGCGATCGGCTGACCCGCGCCGAGTTCGAGCGCAGGTACGAGGCGATGCCGGACCTGAAGAAAGCCGAGTTGATCGAAGGGGTCGTTTACATGCCATCTCCCGTTCGTCACCGTCGCCACAGCCGACCTAACACTCACATTGTGGGCTGGCTATCCCATTACGAGGCTGGTACTCCCGGCGTCGAGGCCGGCGACAATGGCAGCGTTCGCCTGGACCTGGACAACGAACCTCAGCCAGACGCTTGCCTGATCATTGATCCCGGACTCGGCGGCCAGGCACGGATCAGCGATGACGATTATCTCGAGGGTGCTCCCGAGCTTGTGGCCGAGGTCGCTTCGAGTAGTGCCAGCTACGATCTCGGCGTCAAGCTCCAGATTTACCGCCGCAACGGCGTCCGCGAATACGTGGTCTGGCGCGTGCTCGACCGCCAGATCGACTGGCTCGTGCTCCGCGAGGGGCGCTACGAGTCGATGGCTCTTGCAGTAGACGGCCTTTATCGCAGCACCGTTTTCCCCGGTCTCTGGCTCGATCCTGTCGCGCTGCTGAATCATGACCTGGCCCGCGTCCTCGCCGCTGTTCAGGAAGGTCTGAACACCGCGGAACATGCCGATTTCGTGGCCCGCCTGGAACAGGCGAAAACTCAGACCGGCGCTCACTCCCCAGGCCCAAACGATCCTCGATGAAATCGAACGCAACGCGTGGTGCTCGCTCCCGGAGCCGTCTCATCGCCCTCAACGGCCGCATCCGGGCTTGCCGCAAGTGCCACGACGCCGGGTTGCTTGACGACCGAGAATCGATCCCGATCGCGCGCGACCCCGAACCCGATGCCCCGTTGCCGCGCATTCTCCTGATCGGCCAGGCCCCCGGCCTGCGGGCCACGCTGCATGACCGCCCCTTCGCTGGCGCCGCGGGCGAGAAGCTGCGCGACTGGCTGGAGCAGGGGGGCATCCCGCGCGAGGACTTCTACCGCCAGATCCACTTCGCCGCCATCACCCGCTGCTACCCGGGCCGACTGCCGGGCGCCAAAGGCGACCGGGTTCCCTCTCCCCAGGAACAAGCCCTCTGCCGGCCCTGGCTTGACGAGCTGATCAAGACGCTCCAGCCCCAGGTCGTCCTCCTTATCGGCCTGCTGGCAATCCGCACATTCCTGGGGCCAGTTGCCTCGCTGACAGCCGTCGTGGGAACGTCCACGGTTCGAGATGACGTCTGCTACCTCCCCTTGCCCCACCCTTCAGGCGTCAGCCGCTGGCTCAACGAGCCAGCGAACCTCGCGGCAGTCGCCCGGGCGATGGAGATTCTTCGATCGTGGCATTAACATCAAAACGTAGGTGTCAACCGATGGCAATGGTGGTTTTCACTTGTCCCCTCCCCCTTGCGGGGGAGGGTTAGGGAGAGGGGCCGCACGAGCCGCGACTTCGCCCGTCAGCTTCGCAAAGAAATGACCGACGCCGAACGCTGCCTCTGGAAATGCCTCCGCGCCCGTCGCTTCGCGGGTGAGAAGTTCCGCCGCCAGGAGCCGATCGGTCCATACATCGTCGATTTCGTCTCGCACTCCGCGCGGCTGATCATCGAGCTCGACGGTGGGCAGCATGCAACACTAGTGAACTATGATGACCAGAGAACGCAATGGCTCAATGGCCGTGGATATCGTGTGATCCGGTACTGGAACAACACGGTTCTGACCGAGACGGATTCCGTTCTAGAGGCCATTGCCTTGGCCCTGATTCCCCCTCTCCCTAACCCTCCCCCGCAAGGGGGAGGGTTAGGGAGAGGGGTCGTCTGAGCTGCGACTTTGCCCGTGGAAAGCTCGAAAGTCTCAACCTCGGCCTCTCATTGCGTATCATCCGGCGGCGGGGGAGGACCGCCCGGACCCGGCCCACGACGGCCGGGAGGTCCAAAGTCACCGGGACCCGGCACGGGCCCACGTCGGCCTGGAGATCCATAGCCACCCGGGCCTCCTGGGCCGCGACGGCGCATCTGGTCGAGCGTTTTCTTCTGGGCGTCGGTCAGGATCTTCGCCAGCCGGGAATCGACGTCTTTCTGAAGCTCGTCAAGCTGCGCTTTCTGCTCGGGAGTCAGGTCGAGAGCGAGCTGGAGAAACGAGGGCAGGATCTCACCAGGGCGCGGCGGTGCCATCATCGGGCCGCCAGGGCCGCCGGGAGGGCCAAAGCCGCCGGGGCCGCCGCGGAAGCTCGCCGACTCCCTGGCCTCAAGCGCGGTCAATTCGGCCTTCGTGACCGTGCCGTCCTTGTCGGCATCAGCCCGGTCGAAAAGGCGGTGTAGCCGCTCGTCGGTCACTTCAGACTTCGTCAGCTTGCCGTCGCCATTCTTGTCGAACGCCATCATCCGGGCCACCAGACCATCGGCAGTTGCCGGGTTCTGGGCCGGGGCGAATGACTCCTGTACAGCGTTGGGCCTGACAGGCAGGACGACGGAGCCGGGACCAATGAGACGAACTCAGGACACGGCGACCTCGTCTTCCCGCTGGCCGAATCGACGACGGGCGGGAAGGGAGGCTCGCCGCACTGAGACTGAAATGTTTGCCGTCACGCCAGGATCAGGGGCGACCGTTTCTCGGCCGCCTCGTCCATGAAGCCCTGGACCCTGGAGACCAGGTCTTCGGGGTCGGGGGTGATGCCTTCCAGGATCATGGCGTTGGACCAGAGCTGAAGTCCGCACTGCTTGATGAACGCGTCGTGCTGGGAGTTGGCGCTCAGGCGGCAGAGCCGGCGAACCAGGGGAGACGACGGATTGATCTCGAGGATTCGCGCCGGCTCGGGGAAGTCCTTGTTGGCCAGCTTCATGAGGCGCTGCATCTGGGAGCTGAATCCGCCCTCGGCATTGACCAGGCAGCACGGGCTGTCGGTGAGCCGCTTCGACTCGCGAACCTCCCGCACTCGGTGGCCCACCGCCTCGCGAAACAGATCGAGCACCCGCGAGAAGCCGCTCTCCGCGCCCTTCGATTCCTCGGATTCTCCGGCGACGACGGCTGGCTCGTCCTTTCCGCATGCCGACAGCTCGAGGTCGTCCGAGTCGATCGAGGTCAAGGTCTTGCCGCCGTACAAGCCCAGGGCATTCATCACGAATTCGTCGATCGGCTCGGTCAGGTAGAGGACCTCGAGACCGCGGCGGCGAAAGATTTCCAGATTGGGGTTCTTCTTCATCGAGGCGAGGTCGGGGCCGCCCAGGTAGTAGATGCGTTTCTGGTCCTCGGGCATCCGGCCGACGTAATCGTCGAGCGACACCTTGGCCTCGGGATCCTCGGCAAGCGACGAGGCGAACCGGAGCAGCCTGGCGATCCGCTCGCGATTGATGGAATCGACGATCGCTCCTTCCTTGAGCATCAGGCCGAACTGGGCAGAGAACTTCTTGAAGTCATCGGGTTGATCCTTGGCGAGCTGGTCGAGCCGATCGAGCGCGCCCTTGACCAGCGAGGTGCGAATGCGCCGGATGACCGTGTTGTCTTGCAGGGTCTCGCGTGAGACGTTCAGCGGCAGGTCCTCGGAATCGACGAGTCCGCGGAGGAACCGCAGGTAATCGGGAAGCAGCTCGCGGCAGTCGCTCTGCACCAGGATCCTGCGGGCGCAGAGGTTCACGCCATGCTCGAGCCGGGCAAAGCCAAATCGCTCCATGTTCGTGGGCGGAGAGTAGAGCACGGCGTGGAACTGGATGGGCGAGTCGACCGACAGGTGCAGGTGCCAGAGCGGCGTCTCTTCGGTGTGGTGCGTCAGGTGCTGGTAAAACCGGGTGTATTGCTCCTCGGTCACCTGGTTCTTGGGCTCGACCCAGATGGCTTTCTGATCGTTGAGGACCTCGCCTGAGACCAGCAGTATGGGGTATGGGACAAAGCTGGAATAGCGCCTGATGATATCCTTGATGCGTCCGGGGGTCGCCAGATCCTTGGCGTCTTGCTTGAGATGAAGGACGATCTCGGTCCCGCGGGGCAGGGGGTCTTCCACGGGCGAGACCGTGAAGCTACCGGTCCCATCGGATTCCCACAGCCAGCCCTTCTCCTCGCGATAGCTGTGCGTGCGCACCTGGACCCGGTCGGCGACCATGAACGCCGAATAGAATCCGACTCCGAACTGCCCGATCAGCGAGAGGTCGGCCTCCTTCCTGGCATCGCCCGAAAGAGTCTTGAGAAACTCGCCCGACCCGCTGTGGGCAATGGTGCCCAGGTTGGTCACCAGCTCATCGTGGGTCATGCCGATGCCGTCATCCCGGATGATCAACTCGCCCTCCGCCTCGCGCGGGTCGATCACGATCTCGAGCGGGCCCGGTTCGCGGTAGGCTTCCTCGGTGAGCGCGACGTAGCGCATCTTGTCGAGCGCATCCGATGCGTTGGAAACGAGCTCGCGGATCGCGATCTCGCGGCTCTGGTAAAGGGAGTGCGCAAGGAGATGGAGAAGCTGCTTGATCTCGGCCTGGAATGTAAACTTCTGTCCTTCAATCGCGGTTGTCATCGTCGTCACTCGCAGGGTCGCCGATCCGTGCGGCAGAGACGGAGCGGCTGATCAGGTTCTGTCAATCCGCGGCACTTTGATTAGCAACCTTCATACCAACCGCATTTCCGAATGCAATTCCATTTGGCTAAGCAATTTGCAGCTTCAGCTCCGGAGTGTGCAAGAGCCCGAAGCAGTCAAAATTGGCACGAGCCTGACAAAATGGCAGACCCTGGAGGGGTTTTCCTTCGTGCTGCGTACGCCCTGGGTCTGGGCGGGTTCAACGGTTCCCCAAGCTCCGTAGGCCCAGCCTGTTATCTCTGTCAGTCCACAACCTTCCGTGCAACCCGCTGTCGCCAATAAGCCGGATCTTCTTCGATCTCCCCCATGAACCGTCGCGCGATCGAACTGGGGGGGCGTGTGCCTTGCTCCCACGAGCGGACCGTGTTTGGGTCGACCCCGAGAAACCGCGCGAACACAACCTGGCTCATGCCCAAGAGGTCGCGCACCCGGCGCACATCCCCCAGGCACGGGGCAGATACGTTGCCGTCGCCGGGCAGGAAGCGTTCATCGCCGACAACGCGGAGGAAGCCTGGTCTTGGGCGGATAAGGCACATCCGGAGGACGACGGAGCGTTGTGCCAGTACATCTTCCCCCACACGGGGCCCCGCTTCTATGGTCATCGTCGGCGAATGGCGGATGTGTGACGATGGAGTTGCACGTCCGGCCGTGCAGGCTCTGGTCGGAGGCGCGACCGGGACCCAGCTCGCGGAGTATTTCCTCGTGGATAGCTGCGCCGACCGTAGCGTCTTGAGCGCTGATCTCCTGAACCATCTCGGGGTTTCGTCCACCGGGCCGCCAGCCGACCAGATCTTCCAGGGGATCGGTGGCTCCAGCGAATTCGTGCTGGTCGACATCGTTCTGGAATTCGCGAGCCAAGACGGAGCACCGGCCCGAGTCCGCGGCCAGTTCGCCGCCTTTAGCGACCCCACCGCCACCGATCTGAGCATCCTTGGCCGCGACGTCCTCAACCATTTCGATGTCATCCTGAGCCGGCGGAACAACGAGGTCCTGTTGCTGGCACCCAACCACCGGTACCGTGTCGAGGGAGAATGACCCACGCGGACCGTGCCGTTTCCACCGCACGATGGCAGTCTGTCGGGTGGGTCCCGCGGCACCCGCCCATCGGGGCCCGGCCCATCGCGATGCGCCCGGTCGGGTGCCTAGAGCTGGCAACGACACACCTTCGTCGCCCTGGCCGCGTCCCGGACGCCTTGGCTCTGGGACGTGTCGAAAGGGTGGCTGACGGGATTCGAACCCGCGATATCCAGATCCACAATTGGACCGGACCAGCCCGCCGAACAAACCCCAAACCCTTACGCCATCTCTATTTTAGCTTCGAGCGAGCCCTTTGCAAGGGGACGCATACCGTTGCGTGTTTTCGCAGGGAAACGCGGTATTCGCGAGGCCAAAACGTTAAAAAACGGTAGAAGGAATAAAGGGGGAGC
>JBEKTN010000356.1:0-8736 GCA_049516015.1 Isosphaeraceae bacterium
CGTAGGTTGGAATAGTGAAGACGGTTTCCTATCTCCATTATTCCACAATCTCCGGGGGTTTTCCAGCTTTTTCCAGGATTTCGACCAAGTTGACTTATATATCACGCTTGGTTAAGGTCTAGCTGGGACTTCGGTGAGGCTGGTTCATGGGCCGGCGATTGCAAAACGCTTTGCTACTTCGAGTTCGCTATTAAGGAGTTCGTGGACATCATTTCTGGCCCTAATGGTGAAGGTGTCGATGTTCGTGATGACTGGTTACCATCCCACCTGACCCGACTACTGAGAGAGAGCTTGAACCAGGGCTCAATCTCGACTGTCGAAGCAGAGGACTACCTGGGACATCTGCTCCAAAGGACATCTGGATACGCAGGTTCGTCAAAGTGCGAGAGACGTCGTGATACGTGGACAACCCACTGGGCACTGAACGCAAAGTTGTGTGCTGAAGAGGTTGAGGAGCAACTCCTCAAGGATATCGAGCTTATCCGACAAGTGAAGCAAAGGGTCTGTGAATCTCTGGAGTCACAAGCATAGGAGGACTCAAACGGCGGGTAACGCTTGAATCCTGCAATCTTCATCCGTCCTCGCTGTCTGACAAACTCACGGGCTCTTCCGACCGCAAGATTGAGGCACAACCGCTCATGCACGAGATAGCACTCATCTCCTCCTAGACGGACTCGCCTCCCTCTGGTATCATGGACATCAGTTCATTACGCTTCGACAGAAGGTCAATTTGAATGAGCGACCGCTCGAAGATTGAATGGACTGACGCCACTTGGAACCCCGTTCGTGGGTGTACCAAGATCAGTCCGGGCTGCGCTCATTGTTACGCCGAGACCTTTGCTGAACGATTCCGGGATGTGCCGGGTCATCCCTATGAGCAGGGGTTTGATCTGCGGCTGGTTCCCGACAAGCTCACTGAACCGCTTCGCTGGTCGAGCCACCGAATGATCTTTGTGAACTCGATGAGCGACCTGTTCCACGAGGGCGTAAGCGACGAGTACATCGTCGCAGTCGTCGATGTCATGACGAAAGCTAACTGGCACACGTACCAAGTGCTGACCAAGCGATCGTCTCGGATGAAGGCATTGCTTCAAACGAAGCTCCGGGATGCGGCGAACCTGGCGCACATCTGGTGGGGGGTGAGTGTCGAGAACAGCATGCACGGGTTGCCTCGGGTCGAGCATCTGAGACAGGCACCTGCCAAGATCCGTATCCTCTCTGTCGAACCCCTGCTGGAAGACTTGGGACGCATTGATCTAACCGGCATCCATTGGGTCATCGTCGGCGGTGAGAGCGGTGCGAAGGCAAGACCACTCGATCCCGAATGGGTTCGCAGTATTCGAGATCAATGCCTCGTTTCTGATGTCCCCTTCTTCTTCAAGCAATGGGGAGGTGTTCGCAAGGGTCGGTCTGGACGTGTCCTGGACGGTCGGACCTACGACGAGTTCCCGCAAACAGCGAGATCCGTCGTTCCTGATCTCAAGGAAAGGACGAGAAAGCTTCGTCAGTTTGAGTCAGAGTCCATGAAGACGATTCAGGCTTCGATGGGAGGAAGCCCCAATGGCTAAGCAACAATTCGGCGGTGACTGGACGGAGGACAAACTCAGCCGTGTCAAAGAGTATTTCGAGCGATATAACACCGCCTTGAAGAACCAACCGTTCATCCGAGAGTACATCGATGCCTTTGCTGGGACAGGGTATCGGGAAGTCAGATGCGAGGAAACGGACGAAGCCACCCAGTTTCCCGAACTTGCGGAAAACGAGGTGCGGGGATTCCTCGATGGCTCCGCAAGAATCGCCTTGAAGGTGGAACCCGGCTTCACCCGCTTCACGTTCATCGAGAAGAACCCGAAAAAGGTCGAGGATCTTCGCAGACTCAAGGAAGAGTTTGCAGACAAAGATATTCGCATCGAGTGTGGCGATGCGAATGAGTGGGTTCAATCGATCTGCCGTGAATCGTGGAATTACCGGCGTGCCGTGCTCTTCCTCGACCCCTTTGGAATGCAGGTGTCCTGGCAGACTCTCAAAGCGGTTGCAGCGACCAAGTGCATCGACGCCTGGATCTTGTTTCCGCTCTGCGTAGGCATCACCAGGCTCCTCCGAAAAGACGAGATACCTGATGAGTCGATTTGCAGGCGGCTCGATTTTGTCTTTGGTGATCGCTCATGGCTCGATGCACTTTACAGGCAACCGGCTTCGGCTTCGACCGCAAAAACACAGCGGACCTTATTCGATGAACCGGAAGAAGAATCCCATCCTGTGCGGAGAATCGAGCTATCTGCGATCGAGGAGTATTACAGGGCACGACTTCGCACGATCTTCGCCCGTGTTGCCAACAACAGCTTTCAACTGAGGAACTCCAAGAACGTGCCTCTGTATCTGCTCTACTTCGTCGCAGGGAACGAGAAGGGGGCTCCCATCGCAGTCAAGATCGCAGAATCCATCATGAGGCGAGACCAGCCACGATGTTCTGAAAGACGGATCTGAGGTCAGATCGAAACCTGGGCAGCCGACTCTGACAATGAGGTCAGAGAATTTCCCGAGTAGCTGCAAAGGGCGACCCCTTTGATCCCCTGACAGCCGGTATGTGATGCTTCTCACCGCCCCAGCCGCCCCAGAGCAATCCTGACGTACCTCGCTTCCCGCTCGATCCCCAGATAACGACGCCCGCATCCTTTTGCCGCCAGAAGTGTCTGCCCGGACCCACAGAAGTTGTCCAGCACCAGATCGCCAGCCTGGCTAAACGTCCTGATCAGTTGCTCGGCAAGGGCTTGGGAGAACACCGCTGGGTGGTCCACGCCGGGGTCTTCGCACCCTGGCGGTGCGAGGAACACGTCCGAGATCCTGGCGACCCCTTCACCGTAGCCATAAGAGGCAACACAGGGATGCCACCCGGTCTTCTCGCTGACGCCCTGGTCGGCGAATTTGATCGACCCGACGAAACCCAGGTCTTTCGACGGCTTGCCGCACGCTTTGAGGTCGCTATACGGCTGAGGACACTTCCCGTACCAGAGGATCGACTCCCAAGCCCTGCGGGGACGCAGCTTGCTCCCCAGGGGCGGGGATTTCGTCTTGTACCAGATCAACTCCTCACACTCGTGCCATCCGGCGTCCCTCAAAGCCAGACGGGTCCGCAGCACGTAGTCCGAGATGACGCCACCACGAAGATGAGGTCGAATGACAATGAGAACCGAACCATCGTTGGTCAATTTGGGTCGGAGGGCGTCCATCCACTGAAAAGTGAAGTCCGGGTAGTCCTCCTCGGGGATGCCCTCATAGTGCCCGGCACGCTGCTCGGCGTAAGGTGGGCTGGTGACCACCAAGCTTATGGACCCGTCCTCAAGGGTTGGGATCACGTCGAGGCAATCGCCGTGAAGGACGGGACCGCCACGTTTCTTGATTCGCACCGGACGTGATTGTTGTCGTCGCTCCTGGATCTCCCTGAGCCTCTCGGCGACCCGGCGTTGGCGGATCTCAGCCGCAGCCCGGAGGATGCGTTCTTCATCGTCGAGGTCGATGAAGTCACGTTCTCCAGCACCAGGAAGCTCATGAGCGAGTCTGCCATCCCCGTTCGTCGGCAGGCTGCTCCTGGTCGCAGGTCGGTACTTGCCCTCCGAACCGAGTGTATAACCCAACTTCGGGATTTCCGAAGTTGATTGCATTTCCCTCCGCACACTGGCGACCGTTTTGTCATCAACGCCTAGTGACTTGGCAATCCAATTATTAGATCGAGCAGAATTCTCCCGCATCTCGTCGGCGATGACTTGCCTCCTGGCGTGATAATCAAGGTGGCGGCGAGCCAGGTTCAATGCCCTGACCTGCGACCGCTTCTCCTGCTCGGACAGCCCTTTCGCTACGACCGAAGGACACTCGTACCCAAGCTCCTTGGCGATCTTCGCCCGTGCGAAGCCGTCCAGGATGTAGCCCTTCTCGTCCCGGACGACGGGCACCTGAACTCCGTTGAGGGCAATGTTGGCTTTGAGTCCAGCGTAGGTTTCGGCATCGAGCTGAGGAAGGAGACGGTACTTCGTCTCGTCCCGGAGTGCTTTTGTCTTGGGCATGGTTGGGACTCTTGCTGGTCGGCGACCCGAGCGTCTTCGCTTGAACTTCGTTTCAGCCTATCCTGGTGGGAAGAGGGGTTCAATGATGACGGAGCCGGGAGGATGTGCAGTCGATACACCCTTCGAGCCAAGTCCGAAGCCATCGCCGAGGAGTTCGACCTTCCCCAAAAGACCCTGGATCGATGTGCCAGAGTACGTGAAGCCGGTTTGGCATTCAGGTTGAAGCCACGGGGACTGTGCGCAATGGGGCAGCGAAATCGACTCATCATCCTCGGATGTGCGTTGCTTCTGGGGCTAATGCTGCCGGTCGTCCGCTACCTCAACCGGAGCGCTGTAGCCCATCAAGCAATCCGAATCTGGCTGGAGCACTTTGGTTCGAGCATTTACGAATACCACTCGATAACCGGCAAGTGGCCATCCCAGACCGCCGACCTAGCCAAGACCTCCCTGCCGCAACAGTTCAGGTATTGGAAACAGACGTTGGATGATGAGACCATCGTCATCGTCTGGCACAAGAACCTGAAAGCCGATCCCAAAGCGAATGCCGGTCTGATCCTGGCCTATCACAACAAGGGCTTGTACGCCCGGCTTGGTCGTGTCTGGGTCTGCTGGGGCGATTTGCGAACCGTGTACATCAAGGTCGAAGACTTGCGAGCCAATTTACAGACCAACAAGGACTGAGCTTGACCTGAGACAACCGTCTTCTACGGTCGCCCCAAAGTTCCCAGTGACATCGATGGCTAGGTGGTCTTCACGCCAAGTGGTCTCTTTGGACCAGAAACCTCAAGAGATCGGAGTCGCAAGAAGCCTCGAAAGCCAATCCAATCCCGATCAAGCCGACTGAAGCCTCTCTCACCCGGACGGCTCTTACTGGGCACCAGCATGTTTCTTCTTGTCGTCCGATTCGTGATCCTTCACAGCTTTCTCAAGTATCTCCACGACGAGAGCGTTGATCGACTCCTTGTCATCCTTCGCCCAACTTACCAACCTCTCATGGAAATCCGGCGGCATCCGAATCTGGAAGTGAACCACAGTTTCGGGCATTGTAAGCTCCTAAAGTGGAAGCGAGATCATGGCTTGACCACCTCAGTAATCCTAACCGTTGGCAAATAAACTAGTCAATCAAGAAAGCAGATATTCCGAATAGTTTCGGTGGGCGGCGGCTCTGGACCGGTCAGCGGCTACCGGATTGGAAACATCTGATTCCCCCTCGTAGTCCTGACTGAGACCGAGCGCAGGAGCCCCTCGCTGCTCAGATAGTCCCGCCGTTGGCTCTGATGTTCTGTCCAGTGATCCAATTGGCATCATCGCTGACAAGCAGAGCCACCACGTTGGCGATGTCCTCCGGCTGCCCGAGTCTCCCCAGAGCTGCCAACTGGGCGAACCGCTGCTTGTCTTGCTCTGTCTTGCCCTGCCCAAACAGTTCCGTGTCGGTCGGTCCCGGCGAGACGACGTTGACCGTGATGCCCCTCGATCCCAGCTCCTTCGCCAGGACGTGGGACATCTGCTCCACCGCCCCCTTGGTGGCAACGTAAGTGCCATAGGTCGGCAGCATCATGGCGGTCGTGGACGACGAGAAATTGATGATCCGCCCTCCATCTGCCATTCGTTTGGCTGCCTGCTGGCAAGAGAAGAACGTCCCCTTAACGTTGACGGCGAAGATCCGGTCGTACTCCTCCTCGGTGACATCCGCAATCGGTTTGTTGAACATGACGCCTGCGTTGTTGACGAGGATGTCGAGCTTGCCGAAATGCTCGAAGGCGGCGTCGAAGAGCCGCTGAATGTCACCGAGCTTGCCCACGTCGCCTTGCACGGCGACAGCACGACCACTCGCCGCCTCGACGGCGGCAACGGTCTCACGGGCAGCCTCGTGGTTCCCCGAGTAGTTGACAACGACAGCGGCTCCGTCCTGACCGAGCCGCACGGCGATCGCCCGTCCAATCCCCCTTGATGCCCCGGTGACCAGAGCCACCTTCCCATCGAGTCTCATCTGAAACCTCCACTTCAATTCGCCTCGTGACATCGATCGATCGGAGTATGAGGTCGTCATCTTAGACGACAGGCGAGAGAGCCGCAACTTGCTCAAACTCCCTCAAGTGCTTTCCTTGGCTTCGTTCCAGGCTAAGTCCGTGACTGCCTTCAATAGATCCATCTCCAGGTCGATGCGGATGCAATCGGGGAACAGGCAGTCATCCTCAGTATCGTCGGCGAACCCTGCCTCCGTCGTCCTCCAGAGACCAATTGCTGTTTCATCGTCTAACTGGCTCAGGAACGAGCGAATGATCTCCAAGATCGTATCTGCGTATTGTCCATCAAAGGAATCTTGTTTCCTGATCTGCTTCAGGATTGTTGACCAGAGGTTGGCTGTTCGGGAGATCCGATGCTCGATGAGCTTTTCACGAATGGCATCGTCGGCTTCGGTGAGTCCCATGTTACCCGTCCTGGAGGTGATCGGTTACTCTGGGTTCAATGGAGGGATGGTCTGATCCTCATTGAGCGCTGACCTTCCTGGGTTTGTAGGTTCGGGGGATTGACTCTTTGCCTGAAACAAGAAGTACACCTCCTCCATTGTTGTCAGGTTTCCAGCCATGAAACACTCAAAAGCTGTCATCCCCAGCGGAACTCATAAACGTCCTCTCTGCCTGTGGAACTTCGCCCGAGTTGCAACGCTCCTGAATTTGGGCGTGACACTTGCCATGCTTGTGACCGCCGTTATCCAAGGTAACCTCAAGACCTGGATCATCGCAGCAGTTCTGTGGCCTGTGACCATCCTGGTCGTCTGGATCGTCACTTTTACCATTAGCTGCCTGGTAATGATCCCCGTGCGGATCTGGAGGCTCAAGAAGCGGCTCGCTCGACAAGGTGCGTGGAATGTAACTTCTCAGGGACGGCTCTGGGATCGGTGGATGGACGGTCCTGAGCCCTTGCGACCGTGAACCGATAGGCATCGCAAGACCTGCCAGGCAGAAGAATAACCTTGGATCAAGCGGGAGCATCACGAAGGCCCTCCGGGTCGGTACGGTCCATGGCAGGCGAAGAGGTCATATTTCTCAGCAACAGAACGGTTCCTTCTTGTACGTGACACTCCGGCGTCCTATCCTGGAGGTGACCCCCAGACCCAGGAGCCGCCACCATGAGACTGACCGAGGCACCCGTTCTCCCGCCGTTACCTCCCCAGGAATACGCCCAGCTCCGGGACTCGATCCGGGAGCGAGGCGTCCTCCAGCCCCTCCTGATTACCGCCGATCACGTCCTAATCGACGGGCATGAGCGGTGGAAAGCCATCCAGGAACTCGGGCTGACCAAGTATCCCCTTCGAGTCGTGGGCAACCTCGGTGACGCCGAGCGCAAGGAACTGGCGATCCGGCTGAACGTCGAACGGCGGCACCTCTCCAGGGCTGAGCGGCAGCGGCTCCTGGAGATGATCCTCAAGGAAGCCCCCGCCAAGTCCACCAGGGACGTTGCCGACTTGCTGAAAATCGGCAAGAGCACCGTCAGCCGCACCCGCCAGAAGGTGATGGCAGGTGTCCCAGATGGGACACCTGGGCGGATCAAGGGTCGGGACGGCAAGACCTATCACTACCCCGCCACATCGGTCGAGAACCCGTCCGTGGCACGGATCGCCGGACAGATCCTCAACGAACTGGGCGAGGACGCACCCGAAGGTGGGGCATCGCTGCGGACCTTGAACAAGCGGCGGTTCGAGCTGGAGCGAGAGGAGCTTCTGGATCGAACATCACCGTCGCTACCCAAGGACTTCAAGCTCTATCACAGGGACTTCCGCAAGCTCGGGAACCTCATCGCACCAGGGTCGGTGCGGCTGGTTGTATCCGATCCCCCGTGGCTGGAACACGAGGATCTCCGACAGCCCTTCGCCGAGACCGTAGCCCGCATCCTCAAGCCGGGCGGTTTCGCTTGCGTGTACACCGGGCACTTCCATCTCAAGGAGTTCATGGACGCTCTCTGCGGGGCGGGGCTGGAATACCGCTGGCTGATCGCATGCGTCAACGATGACACGATGGGGGCGATCCGGTCCTCTGGCTCAATCCTGACGTTCTGGCGTCCCGTCCTCTTGTTCCAGAAGCCCGGAGGCAAGGCCAAGACGCCCCGCATCCTCCGGGACTTGATCCAGTCGCAGAGCCGGGAGAAGGACGCTCACCAGTGGCAGCAGCCGATCGACGAGGCGGTGTTGTTTGTAAAGACACTGACAGAGCCGGGTGACCTGATCGCCGATCTGGTTTTTGGCACTGGGACCGTGCCATCGGCAGTGGCAGCAGTCAACGAAGGACGCCGGTTCGTCGGCACCGAGATCGATGGTGATCTGGTGAGGGTCGCCAGACGCCGGGTCAAGGAGATGCTGAAGCAATCGCAGGCGGTCTGATGTGATCGTGCGCCTTCGGGTCTGACTCGAAGACCAAGAAGGGTTTGCGAATCTTCGCCCCGGATCACCCGAGCCGGTGGGATGTCGGGTATCGCCTCGGGGCTGCTTTGAGGCAGGCATTGTCTGAGCATGAACCAGCGGAACCGACCGGCACCCATGCCAGCCCTCGTCCCCAGGGCCAGCGCACGATGTTTTCCCGTGTTTTTAGGGGTTCCTCCCGCATTTCAACGAATCTTTGTGTGATCAGTAATACATTGTGTGTCCTGCATTGTCAGAAAAACAATCACAATGCAG
>JBEKTN010000357.1:0-8712 GCA_049516015.1 Isosphaeraceae bacterium
TTGGCGGTCGCGATGTCGTCGAGCTCGTCTTCCATGTGGGCAGTGAACTTCAGGTCGAGGATCTTGGGGAAATGCTTGACCAGCAAGTCGGTGACCACCATGCCCAGGTCGGTGGCGAAGAATCGCCGTTCCTTCTGTTCGACGTAAAGCCGGTCCTGGATTGTCTGGATGATCGGGGCATAAGTGCTCGGCCGGCCGATGTTCTCCTTTTCCAGGGCCTTGATCAGAGTCGCCTCGCTGTACCGGGGCGGCGGCTGGGTAAAGTGCTGGGTGGCGTCGAGCGCGTGCAGATCGAGCGCCTGGCCCACGGCGAGGGCCGGCAAGAGCTCGTCCTCGATTTTTCCGCCGGGCGGCCAGACCCTGCGGTGGCCGTCGAACTTGAGCACCTTGCCCTGGGCCTTGAACAACCCCGGACCGGCGGTGATGCCCACGTCGGTCACGGTGAAAACGGCGGGCGCCATCTGGCTGGCGACGAATCGTGAGTAGATCAACTGGTAGAGCCGGAACTGGTCGTGGCTGAGCTGGCTCTTGATCTGCTCGGGCGTCAGCTTCAGGTCGGTGGGCCGGATGGCCTCGTGAGCCTCCTGCGCGTTCTTGCCGGCGGCATAGCGGATCGGCTTGGACGGCAGGTACTTCGCTCCGTACTGGGTCGCGATCAGGTCGCGCACCGATTGCATCGCTTCTTGCGAGACGCTGAGGCTGTCGGTTCGCATGTAGGTGATCAGTCCGACCGGACCGGAGCCGTCCACGTCGATGCCCTCGTAGAGCTCCTGCGCGACCTTCATGGTCCGCTTGCTGGCGAACCGCATGCGGATCGCCGCCTGCTGTTGCAGCGTGCTGGTCTTGAACGGGGGATCAGCCCTGTCGGGCTTGTCGGCCTCATCGACCCGCGAGACGACATAACTGGCCGAGGCCAGCTCGTCGCGGATCTTGCGGGCGTCGGCCTCGGCACTGGCTGCAAACTTGGCGCCGTCGTATTCGGCCAGCGCGGCCTGAAACCTGTCGGAGTCGGCCCTGGCGCCGGTCGGGCTGACCGTCGCGGTGATCTTCCAGAACTCCTCGGTGACGAAGGCGCGGATCTCGCGTTCGCGGTCCACGATCAGGCGCACGGCCACCGACTGGACGCGGCCGGCGCTGAGGTTACGCGCCACCTTGCTCCAGAGCAGGGGGCTGAGCTGATAACCCACGAATCGGTCGAGGAACCGGCGCGCTTGCTGGGCGTTGACCATATCCATGTTGACCGGCCCAACATGGCCAAATGCGTCCTTGACGGCGCGTTCGGTGATCTCATGAAAGGTGACGCGGCGTACCCGGTCGTCGGCAAGGTCGAGGGCCTTCTGCAAGTGCCAGGCGATCGCCTCACCCTCGCGGTCGGGGTCGGTCGCCAGGTAAATGATGTCGGCCCGTGCGGCCTCGCGCTTCAACTCGCCCACGGTGTCTTTCTTGGCCGGAACGATCTCATAAGAGGGCAGGTAACCATGCGCCACATCCAGGCCGAGCTTGCGCTTGGGAAGATCGCGGACGTGACCCATGCTCGCCTTGACGACGTACTTGGGGCCCAGGAACTTGTTGATCGACCTGGCCTTCTTGGGACTCTCGACGATGACCAGGGAATGGCCTCCGCTGCCGCGTGCAGGCACCTCTCCCGCACCGGCCTTGGGGCGCGGGCTCTTGGGCGAGCGAGACGTCGATCCGGTCGTCGCACGCTTGCGCGGAGCCGGTTTCGTGGGGCCTCCGTTTCCACTGGTCGTCGTTGCTGCGGACTTTCTTGCCACGGTATCTTCCTACCTATCCTCTTCCGATTCCACTGTTTCGGTCGATCCTTCTCGACCTACACGAACGCGGTGCCCGGGGGCGATTGAGGTTGCCCTGGGAAGGAATCCTGGTACGATTAAGTTTGGGCCGCCCATGATCAGACCCCGCGTCCTTTCTCAATAGCGACATAGCTAGGGTATTGGGGCGTGTCAAGAGGGGGGTGCATGTAGCCACTACCCAGACGGCCTGTTTTGCCACCACCGAGGAACCCCATGCCGTTTGAGGTCTTTCGCCGCCATCAGCGCAAGCTGCTAGCGATTTTTGCCATCATGGCGATGTTCGGATTTGTGGTCTCCGACAGCTTGCCCAGGCTGCTCAACTCGAATCCTGGCGGTCGCGACCAGAAGGTCGCGGAGCTCTACGGCAAGTCGGTCTACCAGAGCCAGCTCAACGAGATGGCGCGGCAGCGAAACCGGGCGAATCTTTTTGTTTCCGGCCTGGTCCAGTTCATGTCCCGAGAGGTCTTCGGCGGACTCAAGCAGCGGGACCTGGTCGACGCCATGATCCTGCAGCACGAGGCCGACCGGTTGAACATTCCCGCCACTGCCGAGATCGGGCGGGAATGGTTGAAGCACACCTTCGGCAGCCGGATGAACGGGGAGCTGTTCAACGTCCTCTTCAGCCGGTTCAGCAACGAAGTCAGCGAGGAGCACCTGCTCGCCGACATCGCCAACCAGGCCCGCTTACTCAACGTTCGCCGGCTTCTGGGTTACCCGGTCGTGACGCCTTACGACGTGTACAGCTCGTACCGCGACCAGAACGAGCGGGTCGGGGCCAAGATCGTCGAAATTCCCGTCGACTCGTTTCTCTCCAAGGTCTCCGAGCCGGCGGCCAGCGAGGTCCAGGCGCTCTACGACAAATCCAAGGACGTGCTCCCAGACCCCGCTCGCGAGACGCCCGGGTTCAAGATCCCGCGGCGGGTCCAGCTCGAGATCCTCTCGCTCGACGGCAACGCCCTGGCCAGAGGCCTGCGCGACAAGGTCACGGAGGCCGAGCTGCGGTCTTACTACGAGAACCACAAGTCAGAGTTCGAGGTTCCCTCGGAACTGCCCGCGGATCTGTTCGCCGACCAGCCCGATCTCACGCCACCTATCATCCAAGGGTTCTCCGAGGTGCGCGGCATGCTGGCTCCGAGACTCGCGGAGGAGAAAGCCCAGTCTGAGATCGTGGACAAGTTCACGCAGATCAAGGAATCCGAAATGATCCCGTTTGCCGACAAGTACTTGGCCGCGCTCGATGAGCAGGACGAAGCCAAGAAACAGGGCAACGGCTCCAGCGTGGTCCTGCCCACGCCACAGGATCTCAAGGCGATTGCCGATCGCGAGGGTCTCAGTTACGAGAAAACCCCCTTGCTCTCCCGCCAGGATGTCGAGCGGCTCGGACAGATTTCCACTGCCGAAGTCGGCCTGACGCCCCTGAGTGGCGGCCGCAAGTTCGTCGACGAGATGTTCGACCCCAAGACCGGACTCTCTGAGCCGATCGAGTTGACCGACATCCTGGGCACTCGTTTCCTGGTGCGCAAGATCAAGGACGAACCGCCGCATGTTCCCACGCTGGAACAGGTTCGCTCGGAAGTCGTCATCGCCTGGAAGATGGCCCAGGCCCGCCCGCTTGCGGAGAAGGCGGCCGGCGAGCTGGCCAGCCGGATCAAGGCCAAGGGGGCAACCCTCAAGGACCCCACGGTCGACGGTTTTCGAGTGGTCGGCATTCCTCCCATCACGCGCTCTCAGACGAGCTTCATGCCGACATCCATGTTCGAGCCCAGCCCCGTCGTCGAGACCCCCATTCCCGACGTGCCGCATGCTGGGGAAGCGTTCCGCGACGCCTACTTCGGTCTCCAGGCCGGGTCGGTGGACGTGGCGCCCAATCAGCCCAGGACCGTCTACTACGTCCTGACCCTGGACCGACGCGAGCCGGCAAGTTTCAGCGCGCTCTATGCACCCAACGGCGACGAGCCTCGTTACAAAAGCATGGCCCGTGAGCAGGCTTCCAGGCAGCAGGACGAGCAGTGGATGGGCTGGCTCCGCCAGCAGGCCGGGCTGAAGCCGGACTGGCTCCCTCCCGACGAGGCCAAGAAAGACGAGGCGGCCAGAGGCTAGAGACCGCGGGTCAGCGGCCCGTCACGACCGCGATCCAGACGCGGATGCCAGCTTGGCCAGGAACGGCTCGAGCGCTTCCAGGAACAACCCGGGACGCTCGACGTGCGGCATGTGCCCGCAGTCGGGGATGATGGCAAGCTGGCCGCGGCGCACCCGGCGCGCAGCCTCGTGCGCGTGGGCAACCGGAATGATCTGATCGGAGTCTCCCCACACAATCAAGGTGGGCACAGGTAAATCCGATAGCCGGTCGAGCACGATCTCACTTTGTCCCTGGTGATCGAACAAGGACCGGGATACGGCGAGCTGGTCCCCGAGCAGCCCGGGACGCATGCCCATCCAGAACTGATCCAGGTACCACTCCGCCGGAACCTGTGCCGGATGAGCGAAGCATCCGCTGGCGCGCCATCCCAGGCGCTGAAGCTGGCCTGGCGGCGTGAGCGCCCAGAGAACAGACCACTCACCAAGACCGGGGAGCGTCATCAGCGTCAAGGCCGGGTTCAACTCCCGTCCCAGCCCCGCGCTGTCGACCAAGGCCAGGCCACGTACTCGCTCACCGCAGTCGTCCAGTGCCATCTCAAGGGCGGCCAGTCCCCCCAGCGAATGCCCGATGACCACCACCGCGCACTCAATCTGGACCGCGTCCAGGAAATCGGCCACGAACGATCCATACCATCCCGCCACGTATTTCCCTGCCACCAGGTCCGATTTCCCGGAACCCGGCAAGTCGGGAGCCAGGACACAGAATCGCTCGGCGAGTCGGGGCACGACCCAGCGCCACGCCCAGGCGCTTTCTCCCCCGCCATGCAGCAAGACGAGCGTGATGTCCTGGTTCGGGCCTGCCGGTGGCCTGGCCGAGAGATAGTCAATGCACAGGTGATTGACCCGCACCGTGCGGCTCTTGATGTTCATAACGCCTTGATCGCGCGACAGCGCGGGAAACGTCGAGGACTCGGGGTTCCTTCGCTGAGACTGCCGATCCGCCTCGAAGACAGTTCCAGAATTATCGCCGTTTTCTGGCGATTGAGGAAGAGAACACTCAATCATTGATACGCTTTTCCGACTCCGATGGTTCTGGTGACGCGACCAGGAACGACCCCCCGGCAATTCTGGTTAGACTGCATGCTCTCATTGACAAAATGGAGAACCGGCCTTGACCTGCGTTGAGAAAGAATTAGCATCCGGGTGACATGGAATGAGCTGCTTTTTCTCAAGGACGAGGAGTCCCCGATGATCAGCTCTGAATACTTTGAGCGTCTGGTCACGTCCGTCGAGAGAATCGCCCGTCACACTTATTATCCAGGCATCGATGAGGCCATCGAGCAGTGCCTCGAGGATATCGATGAGCTGATGCACGTGGGACGGATCACGGCCGAAGAGCGTGAAGCATTGCGCATCGTTCTCCTCGGCATGACGTTAACTTCGTCAAACAACACGTCGAACGCAGCCTGAGCCGCTCTCTGCTTGCGTTCCAGACGCTTGCTGTCTTCAGTCGCCGCTGCCCACCGGCCATTCAAAGCATCGCCTCTGCCACCACGATCAGGCAGACCCAGGCGAGCGGCCACGTGACCAGCAAGCCAACGGCCACTTGATGGGTCCAGGAAACGTGGTCGCGACCTTGCGGGCGGATGCGTGGTCCGAACACGCGCAAGACCAGTCCAGCCGCAAGCGGCACCAGACCAAACAGGATCGTATCACTGAACCTGAATCTCTGCAGCCGGATCGGGAGAATGAAGACGCCCATGACGATCCAGTAAACCCCGATCAGCAGCCAGGCCATCTCGGCCCAGGTGCGCGTGGTCGAGGTGGCGGGCTGGGCAGATTGTGTGCCGCCCGGGTCCACGGAGCGTGCGTGCCTGTGTCGCAGCAGGATCAGTGGCCCGCTCATCGCCAGACCAAGCCACACGTAAAACCCGACGGCGAACAATCCCAGAGCCGGCGTGACATGGCTCTGAGGCCAGAAGGCGCGGAACAGGACCGCCGCGAGGCCATATCCGACGACCATCGCAGCCATATCGATCAGTTGAATCCGGAACTGAGGTTTGCCCGGTTGACTCTCGCTCATGGGAAGACATCACCTCTCGCATTCAGGATTGCGGCGGCAGACCGATTGTACAATGGACCCGTCGATCCGCGGGCAGCGTCAACTCAGGACGACCAAGCCCAGCCCGCACTGAATCGGCCAGGCGATTGCCGGGATCAGGCCGACCCGATTGGTCCACGGGGCTCCCTCGATCCGCGCCGCTTGTTCTGGAGGAACCATGACCCATGTGCCCCAGACCACGACCAAGGCGACCAGGCACGAGAGCGCCAGGCTGATGGTCAAGGTCGTGGCGAAGAGAGGGGTGTGGCGTGGGTCCTCGCCTGGCACGACGGACTCGATGATGGCCGTGATCACCCAAGGCAGGCCGAGAAGGGCCCACAGCCAGTCGCCGATCCTGGGATATCCGGGAAGCCGGCGCGAGTAGAGCCTGGCCAGGAAGATGAAGGGACCGGCCGCAGTCAGGGCCACGCACGAAAATGTCAGCCAGACCATGATCCAGCCCGTCGGCGAGAGCCCGCTACGAATCACCCGCAACATCTGGACCGAGGCGATCGCCGGGCCCATGACCAAGGCAACTCCGTCCAGCACGTTGATGTCTCGACCCTGGTCACTTCGTTCCATGCAATGTCGCCTTCAATCCCCTGAACATGGTACCATGAGCCACTCTGGTCTAGCGGACAACGAAATGTCGCGCTTTACCTCGGCCTGCCCAAACCGCGTCCGTTGACGTATAATAAGACGAGTTTTCGGGACGTCCGGCACGAGCGGCTTTCGTTTTATTTCTAGGGGGCGTCTCGTCGCCAGGTCCTTGACCTGGTTTTTTTGATTGGTCATCCACCATTTTCCCCCCCCTGCCGACGGGTGCGCCACCCGGTGATTCTTCCAGTGAGGTGAGAGGCATGGCTTTGCCCAAGGTCGTGATCGTGGGTCGACCCAATGTCGGCAAGTCTTCGCTTCTGAACTGGTTGGCGGGGCGAAGGATCGCAATCGTCGATGACCTGGCGGGCGTCACCCGCGATCGAGTGGGGGCACTCGTCCAGCTCGGCGACGATGAGAATCCGAGGTTCCTGGAGCTGATCGATACCGGCGGCATCGGCATGGTTGACCGTGACGATCTGAGCGAGGAGGTGGACCGGCAGATTGATACGGCAATGAACGAGGCCAGCCTGATCCTCTTCGTGGTGGACATCCGCGACGAGCTGATGCCACTCGACGAGGAAGTTGCTCAGCGGCTGCGGTATCTCAAGACGCCGGTCATCCTGGTCATGAACAAGGCCGATTACCCCGAGATCGATCAGCGAGGCGGAGAATTTTACAAACTTGGTCGCGGCAAGCCGATTCCGGTCTCCAGCCAGCAGAACCGTAATCGCAAGGCTTTGCTCAAGATGATCGAGGAGATGCTTCCCAGCGGAGAGGACGAGAAGCCCGCCGAGGCGGTGATGAAGATCGCCGTGGTGGGCCGGCCCAACACGGGCAAGTCGACATTCATCAACACCCTGGCTCACGCCGAGCGGATGATCGTCTCGGAGCGGCCAGGAACCACGCGCGACTCGGTCGACGTCCATTTCGAGCTCGACGGGCTCCCTTTTCTCGCCATCGATACCGCCGGAGTCAAGCGCAAGGCCAAGATTCGTGACAGCCTCGATTTCTATTCGATTCACCGCGCCGAGCGGTCGATTCGCCGGGCCGATGTGGTTCTGATGCTGATCGATCCCACCCAGGGCATCACCAGGCTGGACAAGCAACTGGCCGATTACATCGCCAAGGAATACAAGCCCTGTATCTTCACGATCAACAAATGGGACCTCATGCTGACCGATCGGAACGACCCGTCCCAGGGCAACATGGCTCGGTTCGCCAACGTGGTGCAGTATGCGTTCCGGAATATGAGCTACATGCCGCTGGCCTTCATCACGGCCCAGACCGGCAAGAACGTCAAGGCATTGTTGAATCTCGGCCAGTCGCTCTACAAGCAAGCGAACCGGCGGGTCGGCACCGGCGCGCTCAATCGCGTGCTGCGGGAGGCCGTCGGGGCCCATCCCCCCGCCATGTCCGAGAACCGGAATCCCCGGGTCTACTATGCCACCCAGGTCGGCACCAATCCCCCGACCATCGTCCTGTTCGTCAACAGCACCCGACTGTTCGACCCGACCTACCAGCGTTACCTGCTGAATGTGTTTCGGGAAAAGCTGCCGTTCCACGACATTCCCATCAAGCTCTACCTGCGCGCTCGCAAGCAGACTGAACCCGACGCCCGCGGCGCGGCCAATGGCGACCACGGAAAGTTCGACGAGCAAGAGTTCGAAGATCATCCCGCCGCGCACTCCGGCTCATCTTCCAACCCCGGTCTGGAGGGCCTGCGGTTCCTGAACCGTGAGGTCAATGAGCTGCTCTCGGAACTTGATGGCTGATCGCGGCAGGGCGCTGGTCGTGGCGTGAAACTGCTGAGAAAGGAAAGGAGACAGCCACCAGTAACCGTGGCCAGCCTACGATTGTTTCTTCGGTCTTCCACGGGGCCGAATCGTCGATTCCAGCCCCAATCGCTTGGCCGTGTCCGTGACCCAGTTAGGATCGCCGAAGGGCCGACCGGGATTGACGCAGCAACGCAACGCCGCCACTTCGGCTTCCGTTTGCAGTTGGTTGACAAGTTGCAGCCAATCGGTGGGGCGAGGCAAAGGCCACGTCGAGAGGATGGGAAACGCCGGGTCTTCGCGCTCCACACGGCGCAAACTCGACCAACGCCACGATTCCGCTCGC
>JBEKTN010000358.1:0-8689 GCA_049516015.1 Isosphaeraceae bacterium
ACTTTTCAATAGTGTTGTGACCAATACAGCGACTTGCTATTTAAGTTACATTATATGATTCTGTTATATTTTCCATGAAAACCCCAGAAAACCCAGGGAAAAGTGGTGCGTAAGCCCTGGGGTCAAGCCCAGGTGATGAGCGGGTGGAGATAGGATCCTAGAGAAGGCGACGGCGGGTGCGATTGAGCAGTGTTTGATTCCATTCTGCTTCAATTAGAACATCTCCGGCTGATCGCTTGGTTTCTCCCGGGTCACCTTCCTGGCGCGTTTGGGGGAGTCTGTGCCTTCGGCGGCGGCCCCGCTCAGGCGTTCCTGCTCGGCGCGTTGGCGGTTGAGCTCCAGGAGGCGGGCGAGGACTTCGTCGCGGAAGTCGTCGGGCCAGCGGTAGCGCCAGGGCCGCTTACGCCTCCGGCTCGGGGAGCTGGGAATTGGGTTGTGGGCGATGGGGACCGGTTCCACCCTACCCCCCAGCTCCCACTCCCCATCATCCTCCTCGTCGATGTAGTCGAGAAGGAATTCGCAGGTGGGCTTCAGGTCGGTCCAGCCGTAGGCGTCGAGGACGGCGCGGTCCATCGCGGTGTGCAACTCGCGGAGTTTGAAGATGTCGGGCGAGCGTTCGTCGGGGTCGTGGAAGCGGTTGTATGTCTTGGTCAGGCCCTCGTTGTTGCGGACCATCACGTCGGCGCGGAATTCATAGTAGGTCTTTCCGACGGATTCCAGCGAGGAATCAGTCTCGAAGTCTTTCGGTAAGGGGAATGGTTCGAAGCAATCAGAAGGCGTATAACGTAGCCGATCTTCCAATGAGGATGCAAAGAATCGCGTCCAAACCTCGTGTGGTCGAGACTGGAGAGCGCAGAATGCGGAAAACGTTGAGAGAGGAAACACATTTACATAGTGTGCGAAGACCAACGTAGAAGGAAGAAAAACGAAACTAAGGTGAGAGCTGACCTGCGAATTAGCGAGTACTCGCTCTTTTCCCTCAATAGCCTCAAAGAGAGAGGGTGTGTATCGTCCCCATAGCCACCAGTTGCGCTTTCGCCGACCTGCGTCCGAATTCTCCCCTAGTTTGAGCCGCTCCGGCTTCACTTTCTTTTCAACGATCTCCATAAGATCAGGCCAAAGCCTAGCTTCTTGCTCGCTCATTGCAGCAAAGTTGATCACGTATCTATGATGCGAGTGTGTTGGACTGTCGTTTATCTCCTCGCCGCCAATAAATGGCCAAATACGATCTTGGTTACGACTGTCTTTAATTATAAGTGCAGTCATTGATGATATGGGACTCGCGACTCCCTTCATTTCAGTATCATCGAATGTAAATCCCATGCCCAAAATGAAGCTTCCGATAAAACTTTTTTTCTCATTGGCTCTGAGCTTTTCGGGATCGTCGTTGCCGCCGGCGTGGAACAAGTATGCTGTGATGGTTGGGACTTTATGCCCGTCGAGGACGAGCGAACTCACTTCGGTCGCTTTGGCGACATGGACGAGGCTGACGACCACCGCCGCCAGCCCCGGCCACTTCTTGCGCCGGGTTGCTTCGTAGAGCGTGCCGCCGTGCTTGCAGATCCAGCGCAGGCCGGTCGAGCGCGTGTCGCCCTGGCCGATGGTGTTCGTGGCGATCAGTCCGAAGGCCCCCTGGTTCCGCAGCAGGTCGAACGCTCGACGGAAAAAGTGAGCCACTAGGTCCGCGTTACCGTGCGATTCCTCGTGGAGCGTCTTGAGCCAATCAAGGTAGCCCTCACGGTTCCCGCTGATCAGCGTGTTTTTGCCCGCGAACGGAGGGTTTCCGACGAACGCATCAAACCCCGGATTCTCTCGGTCAAACACCTCCGGGAACTCGATCTCCCAGTGGAACGGCACGATGGGATGCGGGGTGGAACGAGTGGAGTCTTCGCCACGCAACTTGCGGCAGGCGGAAACCAGGCGGTTGAAGCGTTCAACGTCATAGTCCGACTGCTGGGCGGCGAGGTCGGTCGCGAGGGCTTCGAGCCGCTCCTTCCGCTTGCGATCGTTCTCTGCCGCGAAGAAAGCCGACAGGACGAGATCGCCGTAGCGTCGCCCCTGCTCGATGAAGCTGTCGGCGGCCTGAAGCCGTTCGCGAAGTACAGCCTCGGTCGTCCCGTCCGGAGCTTCACGAATCTGCCGACGCTGATCCATCGCGCGACTAAGTTGCCCCTCGATCGCTTTCCGAGCGAAGTCACGCTGCTTCTCCGGCTTCCAGTGGAACCCGACAATCTGAGCCTTGCTCAAACCAACCAGCGAGTCCCCACACCGCAAGGCATGGTCGAGAAACGTGAAGGGATGATTCTTAGCCAAGGTCGCCAGCCAGAGCGAGAGCTTCGCCAGGTCGACTGCCATCGGGTTCTTGTCCACTCCATAAAGACATCGCTGGGCGACAATGCGGCGGGCGTGGAGGATCTCGTCCTCGTCCGGTGGGATGTCCTTCGGCACGCACTTGTGGACGTGCCAGGCCCTCACCAACAGTTCGGCCAGGAAGCGGCAAACCGCGACCAGGAACGCACCCGGGCCCATGGCCGGGTCGCAGACTTTGAGGTCGAGGATCTGTTGGGGAGTCGGGAAGGAGTTGGGAGTTAGGATTTGGGGGGTGGGGATTGGAGGCGTTGCTGCAGGGTGTTCAGCATCCGGCCGAGTCGATCGGCGGTCTGAAGCAGGATGTTCGAAGTGGCCTCCGGCATCAGACCGACGCGAGTGCTGAGTATCAAGTGCGTCTCCAACTCCCGAAGGCTCGCCTGTGCCGTGCGAAGGAATTGTCGATATTCCTTCCTTGTGCCCCGGCCGTGGCCCTCCGCGATGTTCGCCGGTATCGCCGCCGCCGCGCGACGGATCTGGCTGGTCAACCCAAACGTCTCCTCCCGAGGAAACGACTTGGTTGCCTCGTAGCACTCGACAGCCAAGTTCATCCCCACCTGCCACACTCTGAGGTCGCGATACGAGCTGATCTTGTCGGCCACTGTGTCCTTCCTTCCTTTCCCCACCCCCCAAGTCCGATCTCCCAACTCCCAGTCTCTCGAGTATAGGCCGCAGAGTCGTCTCGACGATCGGCTCGGTGAGCGAGCGCGGCGTGTAGTGCGAGCCGGACCGCCTACGCTCCTCGGACGGCTGGAGCACCATGGCCCCGGCCGGAACGACCCGGGGTGTGGCGGCGAACGCCACCTTGCGCTCCAGGGCCGCGACGGCGTCGTCGGGCGTGGCCGCCTCCTTCAGCGCGGCGGCGGCCTGGCCGGTCACAGCCTGGTCGGACTGCTCTTTGAGCCACTTGGCCCGGTCGGCTGGCTTGACGGCGAGCAGCTCTTCCAGGTTGATCGTGGTCGGGGCGCCGTGGGGCTTCGTGGGCTTGATGGCGATCGAGCGTCCCTGCGCCACTTCGAGGATAAAGCCCATGATCGTCTCGTAGACCGAGCCGATCTGCTCGGCGTCTAACGTGCGGTAACTGAGGCGTTCGCCGTCGAGGATGAGCAAATTCTGAAACACGCGAAAGACGACACCGTCGGAGATGTGAGGGGGATCGACCGTGATCCGGCCCCGGCGGGTTCGCGTGGGTTGTTTCCCGTCCTCTTCCGCAATGGGTGCGACGCTGGGCTGGCCGAGTGCTCGACCTTCGAGGAACGGGTACTTGTCGGGATCGAACAGGTAGCCTTTGCGAGCCGGGATCTTGAACCGGTCATGTCGGGCACCGTCGTGGACCATGCGGAACAGAGCAAGCAGTTGGGCCCACGATCCGAAGCGGTGGTCCATCGTGTCGGTGTGTCGTCCGGCGTCGGCCCTCAGACGTTCAAACAAACCCGTGATCGCGTAATAGTTCTGGTACAGCTCATCCTGAGGGTCGGACATCAACCCCCGGTCCTCGGCATAGAGCAGGAACACGAGTCGCAACAGGACCGTGAGCAGCCCCGCATAGACCTGGTTTGGGTCGTCCTGGAGCACCTGGCGGAGGAGATCTCCTTTTCGCTGGTCGTCGGCTGCCTGGAATCCCCGCAGCAGTTCGTAGAGAGCCGCGAGCACCTGTTCGGCGAGCTTCGTCGAGACCTGGTTCTGATACTTCCGACTCTTCTCCAGAATCTCGGGGAGTCGCTGGCCGTCCGGGAGAGTGAACAAGCGGTCCTCGCCGAGCAACATGACAAACGCGGCGAAGATGGGACGGCCGGCCACTTCCGTCATTGCCCGAACGGGGAAGGTGAGGTGTCCGGAACTCTCTCCTTTCGGAGCGTAGACGAGGCGTAGGCTCGTGCCGTTGAAGAGCAGGCCGATCGGCACCTGCGTATCTCGCAGGAGCCGTTCAAATCGAGCCTGGGGGTTCGCCTGCCAGTGATGACTGTCGGACTCGACGACGGTGTCGAGGTCCGTCCCGTTCGGGAGAACCTTTGCCAGCAACATCCAGGGAGACCGGCTTTCCGGTTTCGACTCGGGATGCTTCACGGCGTATGTGGGCCGGAGCGTCTCGTGGTAGTCGGTCAAAACCGATTCGAGCGTCTCGGGGAGTGGCCCGCCCTCTTTCGACCCCACGAGATCGGACGGCCACCAACCCAATACGTGCGAACAGAAGCGTGGAAAATCGGTGATGGCGGGGACCTTCTCGCCCTTGCCAGCTACCGATACTTCTCCTACACACTCCAGGAAGCGGTTGTGCTCGGGGATAATGTTCGCGTTCGGGAACGCGAGGACCTCGGCGAGCGCCGGAGGCGACACGACGAGCCCCATCGGCTGGAGGTAGCCGAGCCATTCTTTGTTTCTGCGATGGTCGTTGTCGCTGGAGGACATAGCTGATGGTTATCCAGTCACAGGCCACAGATAGACCAGCCCGATCGGCTCGATCCGCTGGGCCTTCACATCGTAGATGCTGCGAATGCGCCGGGGCTCCTCAGCGAGTTCACGGTCGATGGCAGCCAGTCGCTTCTCCCAGTGTCTCTGATTGGACTCGAGCTGTCGCTGCTCTTCCTGGGCGAAGCTCATGCGGAGCTGCGAATCCCCCTCATAGATCTTTGCGGTCTCGGACACCCGCCGCTTCTGCTGCTCAAGGATCTTCTTCATGGCGTCGGCCTCCTGAGTGGCCCGCTTGTCCAAGGCGACGCGGGCTTCCTCGGCAAGCCGCTGACCTCGTTCCTGGAGGTGGGGAAGGAGTTGCCGGATGTCCTCGGGTGCCGCGTTTCGGAGCTTTTCCTGGATGACATTATTGACGTTCGGATGTCCGGCTGGCAGCAAAGCTTCTTCGAGCAAGTCCAGGGTTTTCGACTCGGCAACCTGGTCTTCCTTGAACGGCTTCAACGGCTGTCCCTTCCTCTGGGAGAGCTCGACCCAGCGAGCGGTGACCGGGACGATCACCTCGTGGAGCCGTGCGGCTCTTGGACCATAGAGACAGAGACGCCCGAGAAGAATCACGCGAGGGATCGCGCCGGTCGTCTGGGCGAGGCAGGCTCGTGACAGGTCATGGTGAATGAAACCCTGTGATCTGAAGCGGCCCAGAAGTCGCTGTACGACCCGATGCTCGAGGTGGAGGTGGACCACGTCGTCGTCCATCGTGCCAGTGTCTTCAAAGACGACCGGTCGGATGGGGGAGGAGCTGCGCCATTCCCAGGGTTTTTGATCGCGACGTCGAGGAACGCGAAGCGTGTCCATGGTCTCGGCCCAGGTGGGATCAGCTCCCCGTCGCTGGTCGAGTGCGGGAAATACGAATCGGGGCGTCTTGGAACTTGCTCCGGCAGCGACGGGCGATGCGTCAAGGGGTTCAGCCCCCATGAGTTCCAGCCCGCAAGTGATGGCATCGCGGAAGTGATCCATGCTGAGCGCGATCCAATCCTGGGAGGCCTTGAGACGTCCTTGGAGACGGTGAATCTGGGCCTTCAGGTCTTCCTGACGCTCGCGGGCCACCTCCAGCTCCTCCTCCACGGTCTGCTTGCTCTCGCTCTCCAGGTCGATCTTCGTGATCTCCTCCTCAAGGAGTTTGACATCACGGTGCCGAATGCCCTGGCTGAGCGTGGTCGCGAGACGACTCTCGAGAACCTGCGAGAGACTTCCGAGTTCTCGCTTGATGATCTCGGTCTTGCGAACCAAGGCTTGAAGAATTCGGTCTTCGACACGCTGGCGGTAGACGAAGTAGTGACAGAAGACCTCGTCCTTCGGTTGGAGCTTGCGGTCGATGCGGCCGTTTCGCTGTTCCATGCGGCTCGGATTCCACGGCACATCGAGGTGGAACACGTTCCAGCAGTGAGTCTGGAGATTCAGTCCTTCGCGAGCGGCATCCGTCGCGACGAGGATGCGTAGCGGGTTCTTCTTCGGGTCACTGTTGAAAGCCCGCTTGATCTCCTCACGCTCGGCCTGCGGTGTCGGGCCGTGGTAGACCGCGATCCGCAGGTTGGCTCTGTCGGTTGCGGCAATAGCGTCGGAAAGCTGCTGGACCACGTAGCGCTTCGTGTCGTCATATTCCGTGAAGATGAGAACGCGAGTCTCGTTCCACTGAGCGGGTGGTCCGGATGAAGTCACCCCGGACGAAGGGATCTCTGGGCACTGATTCTGCCGAATCCACTCCAGAAGCTTATGGATGCGGGCATCTGGGCGGCCCCGGTTATCCTCGGCGATACGAGACATCTCTTCGAGAAGTTGCCGCTCGTGGGCAATTGCCGTCTTGGTTCCACCCGCGCTTGCTCGTGACGCGGCCTCGATCTGGGCATCCTCCTCGGCCTGAAGCTCGCCCTCCGAAAGCGTGGCCCGGTCGTCATCGTTGTCGACACCTACGGAGATGAGATCGAGCTGGACTTCGCCTTCCCTATCCGGGGTCTTCTCGCTTTGGGCTTCCGCCCAGTGACGCTCCATTGTCTTGCGGTGAACCCTGAGAGTCCGGGCAAAGGCTTCGATAGAGGAGAGTAGCCGTTGCTGGAGGCCTGAGACGAGCAAGGCTGCTGCCGCCTGCTTGCGTTTGGTCTCGACCTTGAGCCGCTCCTCGCGGAGCTCACGGTACTGGTTGAGCAGAACGGAGAGCTTCAGCTCGGGGGCATCGGCAGGAAGCCCTTCGATGTCGATCTGCCGGACAACGCGTTTCGGAAAGCCACCCTCGACGGCACGGAGGTCCTCCTTAAGACGGCGCACCATGACCTCGGCGAGCAGAGTTCGGCCTTCCTTACCCTTGACAGGAACTCCTCGGCAGAAACGCTGCGGGTCGAGGATTTCGAGGAGAGCCGAGAAGCTATTGGAATGGCCGTTGTGAGGTGTCGCTGAGAGGAATAGTCGGTGCTCGAACCGCCCGGCCAAATCTCGTACGGCTCGGGTGATCTTTGAGTCGATGGCATACCGCGCGCCGCTGGATGGAGCGGCGTGGTGTGCTTCATCCAAGATCAGAAGCGACCCAGGTCGAAAGTCCGTGAGCCAGTCCCGGAGCGTTCCGGCGTAATCTTCGTCAATGAGCAGCCGGTGGGAGACCAGGAATCGTGAATGGGTCGTCCACGGGTTGACCGCATACCCTCGTTCCTGGCGGACCTTGGCGATGTATTCCTTATCGAGAATCTGGAAGACCATCCCGAATCGGTACTCCAGCTCGTCCTGCCACTGAAGGAGCATAGAAGGAGGGCAGGCGACGACGATGTCCTGGACCTTCTTTCGCAGGAGCAACTCACGAGCAATGAGCCCTGCCTCGATCGTCTTACCCAGTCCCACGTCGTCAGCGATAAAGAGGTTGACGCGGGGTAACCGTAAAGCCTTGCGAAGAGGTTCGAGCTGGTATGCGTCGATCCGAATTCCGGCTCGGAATGGCGACTGAAAAAGGTTCGCGTCCGTACTCGTGACGCAGTTCCAGCGGAGAGTATGCAGATAAGCAGAGAAAAGGTTGCGGGAATCAAATCCTCGCGCGGCGATTTTCTGCCACGACTCCCCAGTCAGGACCTCCGGGTCGACTTCCTTCTCCCAGAGCACCGCCAGCGGTTGGCCTTGGGCATCGTCGTCGAGGCACGACATCTTGACGAGGGTGGCATCGTCGCCGCGATTTGCGGAGACGACGTCTTCGACGAGGTACTGTCGTTGCCGTACACGGACGATCTGACCAGTCTGCGGTGTGTCGAGCATGTTCATTTGTTAATCAAATCGAGATTCGCTAGATCTCATCCAGCGTGACGCGGTCGGCTTAAGGTCGTGAAGCTTGGTTGCCCTTGGTGACTCGTGACCGGCCATCGCATTAGCTTCACCAGTGTACCGCCGTGCTGGACTTGATTGGTGGTGCAACTTGCCCGGAGGAAGCGTTAGCAAGCCGGCGTGAGAGATCGCCGCTGCTCATGTTGAGGGCAGCATGCTCGGTCTTCCTCTTCGAGTCGAGCTTCCTCATGAGACCACCTCCAGGGCAAGAATGTCTCTCTGGACATACCGCTTGAAGTCTTCAATTTCCGTGAAGCACCGGAATCCCGCTTGGCTGGCGATGGACAAGGTGTCGGCGGACTCGTTGAGTATAAACGACAGTGGACAGGCACTGCGCCGGCCTATTTCCCCCTCTCCCCTTGCGGGAGAGGGTAGGGAGAGGGGGCGCACCGGTCAGCTCGACCTTTCGGACAAGGCGATTGGTCGTGCCCAGCCCCCCTCACCCCAACCCTGGGCTGATGAAAACAGCCGTTTTTTGGAGTGCTTCTGGGTTGACATCGGGACGTGCATCTGTTGCGCTTGTCTCCGTTGAGGCATGGTTGCCCCCTTACGGAGA
>JBEKTN010000359.1:0-8676 GCA_049516015.1 Isosphaeraceae bacterium
CTATTTCCCATCGTGCCATCTTATCCACTCAGACGAAGATCTCCCAAACACCATCTGCGTAAGCAGATAACTCCTACGACCCGCAACCTACCCTGGTCCCAGATCAGGAGGTCTGAGCCTCGGCTCTTTCCCCTGGCGACCCGGTTCACGCGAGCAATGGTTTGCAGCAGGTTGTGATTCTTCACCTTCTTGTCGATGTACATGACCTGCTCGATGGGGGCGTCAAAGCCGGTCAGGAGCATGTCACAAACGATCAGGAAGGCAATCCCCGTGTTGACCTTCTCCGGGTCGCCGTAATCGAAGCGCCTCTTGAAGTTCTCGACGGCATCGACCTCCTGCCCGTGCTTGCGAGCCTGGGTGATGACAGCCCGCTCGTTCGTCCCCTCGGATGAGACCACGACTGCTGACTTCAGAAAGGCGATCCTTCTGCAAAGATCGTCGTCCCGATACTGAGGTCGCTCCTCCTCGGGGACAGCTTGAGGATCGCCGGTCCAGACGGGCTTGGCTTGCTCCTCGGCCAGACGTTCGGCGAGGGCCTTGTCGATGTACCTCTTGTAATGAACTGCGGCCATCTTCGAGGTACAAACCACCTGGGCCTTGAACCCGTTGGGCAGAATCTGCTCGACGTAATGGTTCATCATATCGGCGGCGATCGCCTCGATGCGCTGCTCGGCCTCCATAATGTCGCCGGTTGTACCCCACTTCTTCTTCAAGGCCAGGATTTCTGCGTCCGAGAGTTCCTTCACCAGGTCATCGAAGGGGCGGTCTTCCCGTTCAGCCTTCCTCCGGATCCGGCTAATGTTCTCGGACTTGTGCATCTGAGAAGCGACGTGCTTCTGAGCTAGGCTCTCAACTTTGTCGTCGAACTTGGCCTTATCCTTGACGGCGGTATCGGCGGTCTTGCCCTCGTAGAGAATCTGCACCGTGGTCCCGTCGTCCACGGCGTCCTGGAGTTTATACTTGTCGATATACTCGCCGAATCGCTGGGCGGTGGTCTTCTTGTCCTTGACCACGATGAGCGGAGTGCCGGTGAAGGCCAGCCGGGTGGCGTTGGGGAACGCCTCGAACAGATTATCGCCCAGGTCGCCGGACTGCGTGCGGTGGGCCTCGTCAATCATCAGCAGGATACGTTCTGACGAGTTAACAAGCCCGAGAGGGGCATAAAGGAGCAAATCACCCAGCAGGTCCTCCAGGTGATCCGATAAGACCCGTTCGGGGTTCTCCTGGAACTTGTGGATCATCACCATGTTAAGGTTCGAGGCAGACCCCTTGAGCTTCGCCTTCAGGTCTTCCGAGCTGGCGATGTAGGTGATTTTCTCCCCGGTCAGCTCCGCCGTCTCGCCGAGTTGCTTCTCCAGGTCGATGCGGTCGTTGATGAGGCAGACCTTGTAGTCCTTCAGGTCATCGCACATCCGCAGTTTGCGGATGACGAAGACCATCGTGAGCGACTTGCCGGAGCCCTGGGTGTGCCAGATGACTCCCGAGCGTGCTTCCGGAGTCTGTCCCCGCCGCAATCGGTCGATGATCTTGCAGAGGGCCCGGTACTGCTGGTAACGGGCCACGATCTTGGCCCGCACCTTGCTGACGTCCATGAACACCGTGCAGGTTCGCATGAGGTCGAGCAGCGTGTTCTTGGGCAGCATCCCCTGGATGAGCATCTCCTGCTGCCGGACATCACCCAGCGGCGGCGTGAACTGGCGGTACTTCTCGGGGAAGATGTCCTTCCAAGGATAGAAGAACTCCTCATCGGTCGCCGTGATCGTGCCGAAATCGGCCCGGTCGCCGCTGGTGCGGATCAGCAGTTGATTCGTGAAGAGGAGCCTGGGCTCGCCTTCGCGCAGTCCAGCCTGCTTCGTTTCTTCACGCTGACCGCTGTAACGCATCAGTTGCTGGAAGGCTTCGTACATCGGGTTGGCTGTGAACTCGTTGGCGTCCTTGCACTCGACGACGACCAGAGGCAAGCCGTTCACGAACAGCACGATGTCGGGAATGATGAAGTCCTTGCCCGCTCCCGGCGTGTCGATGCGAAACTGATTGATGGCGAGGAATTGATGGCGAGGAAATGGTTCCGCTCCGGGTGATCAAAGTCGATCAGCTTGACGTTCGGGTATTGCTCGCCGGAGACTTCGTTGACATCGACCTGCGCCCGATAGAGGAGCTTCAGCACCGCCTCGTTCGCTTCCACCAGGCTCTTGGCGGGCGAATTGAGGATCTCGTCAATCAGGTCGTCGATCTGCTTGTCGGTCAGCCAGGGCCGGCCCTGCTCGGTGCGGTTGATCTCGTGCAGACTCTGCCGAAAGACACCTTCGAGGATGACCTCCCGGAAATTGGAGCGGAAGCTCTTCGTCGGGTCCGTCGGCACGCCCGGACCCTGATCGACATCATGCCAACCCAGGGAGGCCAGTTGATCCAGGAACGGCTTCTCGACGAAGGAACGTTCAGACATGTTGACTGCATCCGCTGGTCAAGGTTCGGTCCGGAGGGCAGGCCCGCCTCAAAACACTAGTCAATCCCAACCAATTACCTAGAAAGGACTTGCGGAATCCGACCGAGCAGCGATTGTCTAAAAGATTGTCTAATTCGCGGCTTCCGGGGCGGCTTTAGACATAAGCCACGCCTGCCCTTTCCCGGTGATCCGCATTTTCTGGTTCTTGCTTTGGGGCTTTTCGGGGATGGTCAGCTCTATAAAACCAAGATTTCGTAGGTGGTCAATCGCCTTGTAGAGATGCCCGCTGCGGCTCTTGAGACCCAGTTGATCGGCAATTTCTGGGCGGCTCTTCGGCTGGCCCTCCACGAACCTGAGCACACGGGTCTCGGTGTCCGTCAGTTCGTCATGCGCCTCGTCATGCGCCTCATGATGCGCCTGGTCATGCGCCGCCACCACGCCCGGCATCCGGGGGTGGACGGGGAGTTCGACCAGGAAGTGCGTCCGCTGGTCGTCCGTCGAGAACTTCGGCGGCGGGGAGCCGTTCTCGGCCATCGCCGCACGAATCGTCGGGATGCCGGTGCAGCGGCCTTCGGTCAGGTCCAGTTCCTTCAAGAACTCCCCGATGCGGCGGTTGCGATAACGCCGTGCCACGATCCTCTCACTGTTCAGGGCCTCCATCCGAATCGAGGGGTCCGGGCCGGGGTAGCTCACGATCTCGATCACGTCTGGGTTGACCCGCACTTCCACCGGCTCCCGCTGCTCGTAGCTGCGGTGGTACACGGCGTTGACGAGGGCCTCCTCGATTGCCGGAAACGGGTAGTTGAAGATCCGCGTCGCCTGGGCTCGGTCCTTGTGCTTGACGACCTTCTCCCGAATCACGTCGGTTTGGAGATACCGCAGGGCGTCCCTCACCTGCTCGTGCAGCGGCCCGGTGAACGACTTTTCGACGAGTTCGCCGCCGCCCGGTCCCTTCGCAAAGATCACGACGTCGACCTGGGCGCCGGGCAAGTACTTCTTCGGCTCGTCGGTGAAGAAGAGCACGCCGACGTTCCGAGGCTTCACGAACTCGTCGGCCCCATCGACGATGTTCATCTGCCGGCCCAGCTCGACCAGCGGCGTCTTGCTGGCGGTGCGGTACAGATCGCTGCCGACTTCCTTCAAGTACGACTGGATCAGCGAGAGCCGCAGATCCTCCACATCCGCTTGACGGCACTGACGATCATCGAAGGGGACCGTGGCCGTCAAACGCAGCAGCTCCTGTTCGTCCTCCCCCTTCGCCTCGACCGTGCTGGAATAGCGGCGAATGTAGTAGTGGTATTCCTTGGTCCTGGCAGTGACGGAGCCAGGAACCTGGTAGGGGCGAGTCTGCCCGCCAGGGGACCATAGCACGATCAGGTTTCGGCCCTCGACGATTTCGACACTGAGGATCGGGAAGTACGGCGGCTGGATCAGGTTGCAGTAGCCAAGCAGTTCCCGTTGGATCTTATCGAGTTGATTGGCTTTCAGGCCGGCCGGAGGAAAGATCGGTTGGCCGTCTTCGGCGCAATCCTGCCCGATGACGACGTAGCCGCCCCCAAGGTTCTCGAAGTCGTTGGCGAAGGCGCACAGCGTCCGCAGGATTGGGTCCGGGTTCCAACCCGCCTTGTACTCGATGCGGTCACCTTCAACCGTCCGCTGACGCAGTAAGTCGTCGAGCTTGAGCGGCAGCTTGCTAGGCATCGGCGACCTCCTCAAGCTCGTCCATCTTCACCCGAACCTTGCCGGTCAGCAGGTCTTGCATGAGGCCGGTCTTCAACCGACGAAATTTGTCATGCTCTTGCCGTGCCTGAGCGATGAGGCCGCTGCACGAGGCGACACGATCAAGAATTCTTCGCTGCTCTACGTGCTTCGGAAGCGAGATCAGCGTGCTGAGAACCATTTCGGCATTGATCTTCATCATACTTCCAGACGTGCCGCATGATGCGTTCGTCAGTTGCCTTCGGACTGGCGCATGGCGAAGAATCGCTTCCAAGTATTCCGGCAGTACCTCATCGGTTGGCACAAGCCGAATCATCAAGTCGGAATAGATGCACGGCGTTCCGATGTCTCGGTAAATGCCAACCAGAGCAACCAAATCACGGGTGTTTGATCGACTGATAAGCAGGTCGCCGTCTCTCAGCAACGCAGACGCAAGATTAGGATCATTTATCGGCGCATTCTTAAGTTGGATCGGCTCAAATCCAGAGGGCGTAAGGCATCCAAGTCCCAGCATTACAGTACCAGTCCATTCATCTGATTCTTTGGGGCTGTATCCGTTTTTCGGACGATGGACGAGGACGCTGCCAACTGTGGGCAACGTCCATTCTTTCGGAATGCAGCCCAATTCGGATTGTTTGTAGAGGCCGGGGGCTTCGGTATAAGGCGGGCGCAGGTGACCGTGGGCGTCTACGCCACGGGTGAAGAGGTCGTGCATCATGCCCTGTTTAATCGCCTGGTACTTGGCGATCAGGGCTTCCGTGTTCTCGATCAGGTTGTCGAGCGTCGTCAGAATTCGGGCGATGTTCCGTTGCTGGCTGAGCGGAGGTAGTCGCAGAAGGGTTCTGGCGATGCCTGAATTCGATAGTCCATAGCGAGTGCTTCCACAAGCCAATCGACCGTAATATGCTGCGATGTTCGGGAGAGCGAGTTGCTTACCCAGGAAAACGGGGTCGACTCGGGTCTTGTCAGGTTTGAAGAGAGCAAGATGGTAGCCGCAAACGAGCCTTTGGTCAGACCACAGAGCGACGGCTGAAACCCCAATATCGTCAGGAGTCTCTGAGTCCTTGGTAATCATCACGTCGCCGATTTCAACGGAGAACCGAGCTAGTTCGCTCGGTGTCGCCGATGCCTCCATGAAGTCGAGGTCAGCCGTAATGTATTCGTTGTTGTAGACGTCGATATAGTTGCAGAGTCGTACGGGGATTTCACCAATGACGCTTTTCTTATCGACGTTACTTACCCTGATGTCTGCAATGTCTGAGAGTGCTACGACACCCCATCCGTCGGGCTCCCTGCCTTCGGCATCCGATTCGGGCGTGTCGCTGCGAAAGATGTCACTCATATCCCAACTCCTTCACAAAGCCGTTGAGTTGGGCCGCAGACTGATCCCGCTCGGCGAGAATCTGCTTCATAGTGACAGCGTACTTCTGCCAGAGGTTTTCCACGGCGGCGATGAAGGCTCGTTGGTACTGCCGCAGGTAGCCGTCGAACTGCTCGGTCAGGAGCCGCTGAAATCGCTCCAGGATCAGCCGCTTGGCGTCATCCTCGCTGATCTTGGCACGGGCAGAGGCGATCAGGGTGTCCTTTTGCTTCTCCAGTTCCCGGATGTTCGCCTTGAGCTTCTTGAGTTCGCTCTCCAAAGCTGAGTGGCCGGCAAGCTGCTCGTCGATCTCCTGGATGCGCTGCCACTTGAAGAGGCCTTCTTCCTCGGTGTCCGTGGCTTCGGTCAGAATCTCGTTGCTGTTCCCGAATAAGCTCCCTGTCCGCTCGGTTCGTCTGGCATCAAACCTCCGTTCCTTCACCTGCTTCTTGATCCCCTTCACCTCGCCTGCCAGAGTCTTCCGTTCGTCTTTGAGTGCCTTGACGAGTGCCTTGGGCAGCACCCCGTTCTCGGTGTCCACGTTCTCCAGGTCGGCGTCCTCGTCCTCGCTTTCGTTGGCGGCGGCGAACAGCCCTTCCAGCTCGGCGATGCGGGTCCGGTCCTGCTCGATCTGCGCCAGCACTTCCGGGAACTGCGATTGAAGAATCTGTTCTTCGGGAATCAATTCCGCACCCCAACCGCTCGCTGCCACGGACTTCAGGTCGCTCTCCAGGCTCTTGACGTAACTGGCGACCGCTCCCCGCACCTGGTGCGTCGTGAGGATTCCCTGCGGCGTGAGTGCCTTCGCCAAACTGTCGATGCAATGGCGGCGTAGCTCGAAGACGTTCTTTGTCTCCGGGAGCCGTTCGATCTCGGCCACGTTCTTCTTCCACCAGCCGCCGATGGCCTTGTGGAAGGCGGCGTGTTTGGCTTGCAGACCGGTGGCTGATTCAATGGCCGACTTGATGCCGTCCTTCGCCGTGATCGTTGAGGCGAAGTCCCTGTAGCGGGTGTCTCGGTCCCGGAACAGCAGGGACTGCGCGCCTTCGTAGTTGGCGAAGTGGCAGGCCAGTTGGTCGATCTCGGCGACCGGGATGCCGCCGTGGAGATGCGCCCGCACGTCATGCGGTTCCGGCGGCGGGCTGTTATCGACGTAGCGGCGAATGTTGAGGTTGAACTCTTCCCGCTCCAGCTCGTCCACCGGCACGAGGCGCGAGTATTTGTCTACCTGCTGCCGGGTGCGATAGACCTGGGTGATCTTCTCGATGTCTTCGGGCCGGAGCGAGTTCTGATTCTTGCCTTCTTTGAATTCCCGGTCGGCGTTGATGAAGAGAACCTGCTTCCGGGTGCTGGCTCCATGCTTGTTGATGACCAGCACGCAGGCCGGGATGCCGGTGCCGTAGAACAGGTTGCTCGGCAGACCGATGACCGCTTCGAGGATGCCGTCCTTGATGAACCGCTGGCGGCAGGCTTTTTCCTCGCCACCCCGGAAGAGGACGCCGTGCGGCATGACCACGGCCAGCTTGCCGTCGCTCTTGAGCGAGGCGACCATGTGCTGCACGAACATCAGGTCGGCCTTCTTGCCGCTCTCCGGCATGAAGTGCGTGAACCGCTCCTTGAACTTCATGCTCTCGGTGCTGTAGTTCTGCGAGAAGGGCGGATTGGCTATCACCCGGTCGAAGCGGCGGATCTCGCCGCCTCGGTCCAGGTGCAGGGGCTCCTTAAGCGTGTCGCCCTGACGGATGTCCGCGCTGCGGATGCCGTGCAGCAGCATGTTCATTTTACAGATGGCCCAGGTGCCGCCGTTGAGTTCTTGCCCGGCCAGTTCGAGATTGCGGGAATCGCCGCCGACCTCCTGCACGTATTGCTTGGACTGGATCAGCATGCCCCCCGACCCGCAGGTCGGATCGTCAACCGCCATGCCTTCCGTTGGCTCGATCAACTGGACCAAGAGCCGGACGACCTCGGAAGGCGTGTAGAACTCGCCTCCCTTCTTCCCGGCGCTGTCGGCGAAGTACTTGATGAGGTATTCGTAGGCGGCCCCCAGCAGGTCCGGGAACTCGAAGTCGTCGTTGCCCAGCGGGATGTCGCTGAAGTGCTGGATGAACTCGACCAAGGTGCTGTCATCCAGGGTCCGCTGGCCGATCCGGCGATTGAAGTTGACGCCTTTGAGAACGTCCTGGAGAGTATTCGGGTTGGCGTCTTCGACGGCGGCGAGGGCCTTGTTCAGACCAGAGCCGACCGACGTTTTCAGGTGGGCGATACCCTGGTTCCGTCCCTTTTCGTCGCTGTAGCTCCACCGGGCCTCCTCCGGCACGAAGAAGTCATACTTATCCGGGTTGGCCAGTTGCTTCTCGATCAGCTCGGCTTTAATGCCCTTGGATTCATATTCAGCCCGAAGCGCCTGGCGATCTTGCTGGAACTGGTCATTCAGCCGCTTCAGAAAGAGCATGCCGAAGATGAATTCCTTGAACTCCGAGGCGTCCATGTTGCCCCGGAGGATGTCGCAGGCCGCGAAGAGCTGCGTTTCCAGCTTGGCCAGGGTGAGCTTGGGAGCCTTCCTGCCCAATGAAGAGGTCGAGGTCACCGTGGTTCGCTGATTCGTTCGTGAGCCGTTTTGATCCATGTGATGCTTCGTCCGCTTGGATGGGCTGACGTGAAGCCAGGGCTGGCGCCGTTGCCCGATGGGGACTGCTCCGTCTCCGCCCGTTTCTTCCGCGCCATGGCGGACTTTCTCGCGCCAGTGATGAACCAATCCTCACTCTACGTGGCTCCATCGATCGATTCAACGAGCTTCGCCTGTTGTGGTTGAAGAAGTTGAAGGATAGGCGTCGCGCCAAAAAGCTCAGGAAGAGCCGCACAATGCCTATCCTTCGGTTCCTCGGATCACGCTTCAGGAAGTTCTGCTCGGTCGAGCGGCCGGATTGGGAAAGCAGGTGGCGGTAACATCCTCCAAGGAGCCGAGTGAGAGCCTGGCCCAGTTTGAGGAACCAGGAGTGTGGACGCTGGCTGTCGTGGCCGGACCTCGACGTTAGGAACCGCGAAAAAATAAATTAAGCAAATTCGTCTTGTAGGAATTCGAGTTTGTGATGATCGTCGGTGCATGCAGGACGCAACAACGATCGAACGGATACGGCAAAAGTACTTGGCT
>JBEKTN010000360.1:0-8653 GCA_049516015.1 Isosphaeraceae bacterium
GTAATCAAGCGAAAGATGTCGAAATGGAAGAAGAAACGCCCCCAGCATCGGCGACAGCCACCCTTGAAGAAAACCTTTAAGGAGTCAGTGGTTATGATTCGTTAAACGGTATTGGCCTTAAGCCGTTCTACGAGCTCGAGCCGGGAACGGCGCGTGTTCCCGACTGGGCGGGGCCGCGTTATCGCTTGCCGACCGAGGCGGAGTGGGAGTACGCGTGTCGAGCGAACAGCAAGACGCGGTCCTCGTTCGGGAATAGTGAGGGGCATCTGGGCGAGCGTGGCTGGTACCGTGGTAACTCGGGTGGCCAGACTCATCCGGTGGGTCAAAAGCCCTCCAACGCTCTTGGCCTCTTTGACATGCACGGGAACATCTGTGAGTGGTGCTGGGACGGGTACGACGAGCGCTATTATCAGGCGTCGCCCGTGGAGGATCCGCGGGGGCCTGCCGCGGCCGCGCTCCGGGTGTTCCGGGGCGGGAGCTGGCTCGACGACCCGCGCTACTGCCGGTCGGCGCTCCGTAGCAGGGATACGCCCGTCAGCCGGAACTACGACCTGGGCTTCCGCCTGGCCCTGTACCCGTCCGACAAGATCAAGGATCTGTCGGGGAACATGAGTCCTGGCATACCGTTGTCGAAGGAGTCGAAAACGGCGCAACCGCTGGGCGAGGAGAAACTGGTCGCTCCGCAGACAGAGGGGCCGAAGCCTACGCCATCAGGCGTTCAATCAAACCCCGCTCTGGAGCCCCGTGGCGACCTCGCTCGGGACTCCGAGTCCGCGGTATCCGCGGGACAACGAACCGATGTGGCCAGTGCCGGCAGCGCGACCGCAACCGCCGATTCGCCTGAAGAACAACTGAAATCGCGCGGGCTGAGGCCGTCGGGTCCCTACTTCGTCGTCGCCTCGGAGGGCGAAGCCCTGGAGAAATACCGGAAGATCCGTCCTCTGGTCGATCAGATGGCTCAGGCGTACGGGAAATACGCTCAGGTCGTCCAAAACGAGTTGCTCCTGGCCCAAGCGGAGGAATACCACACTCAAATGTCCGCTCAGGTCAACGCAGCCAACGCGGCGCTGTCAAAAATGCCGAACGGACCCAGGGCCAATTCTTTCGAGAATCAGGAGTACCAGGCGGCTCAGGCGATCCGAGACGGCCTCGTACAGGAGCGGAACAGCTCCTCGGCTGCGGTCGAGGCGCTCCGGCGCCAGCAATTCCGACCCGAGCGCAAGGAGCAGATAGCGAAGGACTTCATGGCCAAGCGTTCGGATTTCCTCAAGGCAGAGGCCGAATTGGCGAAACCGATCGAAAAGGCCAAGGAGGAGTATCGAAAATTGCAGGGCGACTCGGCGGTCAAGGACGCCTTGGCCGCGATCCGCCGTTCGAGAAAAACGGGAGCGGCCCTCGGCCCCTCGAAGAACCTCCAGAACGTCATTGACACAATCAGAAAGGCCGAGCGGGCATACTCACCCGAGACAAATGCCCCGAAGAAAAAACGTCAGGAGGCGAAGCGCTAAACTCAAACGTTTCGCAGTACGAGCGGAAAGAACATGGATTGCAAGGTCGGCCCGATGGCAGCCTGACCCTTGAACCAAGGCAAGTCAAGGAGCCACCTCGGCAACGAGGGCGAGCTCGGCCAAGCGGGTCCAGGGCAGAGGGGCTTCCGGCTCAATCTGCGAGCCACGCATGTGCGTAACAAGCCTCTTGCTGGAGCGAGTTCCCTATAACCCGACCATCGAGACCTGATCAGCCCAATCCTTTGGATAGTGGCGTTCTCTGTTGCTCCTGAATCACTGCCTTGATCCGTGTTTCATCCGTGGCTAATAACGTCTTGTTTCGGTGGCAACATCGGAGGCTTTCGCATGACACGAACAGTCGTAGCGGCACTTGTCGTCCTGGCCTGTCTGGGAACGAGTTCGCGGGCTCAGGTCGTCCCTGTCGGCCCAGGCTCGACGCCCCAGGGTGACTATCTCCGCGGGGTGGGAGTGGCCGCTTACGGAATCGGGACGGGAAATCTGTTGGACGCGCAAGCGAACGCGCAGAATGTCGAAACCGACATTCGACTCAACGAGTACATCGCGTCCGTACTCAAGAACGAGAATGCGGAGAATGCCGTTCACCGCGATGGCATCTTGCGGAAGAAGGGGGAGCTGTCCAACCAGATCCAGGAACGAATCTCCAAGAATCCCGAGGCAAGGGATGTGGACAAAGGCAGTGCGCTCAATGCGGTGCTCAAGAAGATGAACGCGGGGATCATCCAGGAGTCGACTCACCGCATTCCCGATGTGCCTCTCACCGTCGACGAGGTCCGCCGGATCCCATTCGAGCTGGCCGAGAAGGGGGTCAGGAGCTTCTCGATGTACCGCCTCACAGTGAAGGAAAGAGGGAAATGGCCGATTGCTTTTCAGGACAGGCAATTCGATCGCGAGCGAAGGAAATACGAACTGGCTCTGGACCACGCACTGGAGCAGCACGTCCAGGGTACCGCGCAGCTCGAGGCCATCGACGGTCTCAAGTCGGCCGTCACGCTCCTGTCTGACAAGCTCGACCAGGTCATGGCCGGGAACCCCGCTGATCGGCGGTTCATCGAGGCCAAGGCGTCCCTGAGAGAGCTCGACGCCATCGTCGAGATGCTCAAGACGCATAAGATCCAGCCGGCCCTTGTCGATCTCGACCAGTACCACGGGACGACCGTGAATGACCTCAGGGTCTTCATGCGCAATCATGGCCTCCAGTTCGCGGACGCCCGGAGCAAGGAGGAGCGAGAGCTCTTACCCAGGCTCTACGAGATGCTCAAAATGCATTACGAAAAGGTCAAAGAGGCGGTCGGCAACGACGGTAAGAACTGAAGTGGTAACGGAAGCACCAACCATGATCAAGAACATCGCAGCCGCGGTTACCGCTTGTCTCTATGTGGCCCTGTCGGCCTGGCTCGTCGGCAGCGTGGGAAGGGCCCACCGCGACGCATTGGACCCGTCAAGGAAGTCGCAAGCTGTTCCTGTCTCGCCTTCGCCTGCTGAGAAAGCAAGACGTGAAGCGGAGGTGCCGGGACGCGATCTGCCATCTCCAGCGATTCAAAGCGATCCGAGGGATGAGCCGCAGCCCTCATCCGTTGTGAGGGCGACTCCTCCCTCGCCACTGCCTTCCCCGGCTGAATCGCCCGGGCGAACAGTCGCTCCCGCTCCCGCGAAGCCGGCCCCCTCAGAGACATCGAGCCCTGCCCCCGCCAAAGGCGATGTCGAGAAACCGGCTGCTTCTCCACTCGAAACTATCGACCCTTTCTTTGGGCTTTCGCTAGCCAAGAAGAAATGGGACCTGGATCAGCTCACTGACGCGCAGGAAGTGGAACTCGGACGCCAACTGAACGAGATGGTTTTGTTGCCGCGTTTCAACCGACGGCTGATGAAGGGTTCCCTGGAGCGCCGCCTCAACGAGGCGGCCGAGCCGCTCCTGGCGGCCCTCTCGCGCAAGGAGATTAATTATAAATTCATCATTCTCGATTCCAAGGCCATTAACGCCTTCTCACACCCGGGCGGCTACGTCTATGTCACGAGCGGACTGCTGGATTGGATCAGCGTGGACGAGAACTATGCGCTTCAGTTCGCCCTAGCTCATGAGATTTACCACGTCGATCAACGTCACGCTATCAAATGCCTCCAGGATCCAGGAGTTCGGAACCTGCCCTACGGCACCTTGACGCTCTTCTACCTGCTGATCTTTCCTCGGGGCTACTACCCGGACCAGATGGACTTTGAAGCCGACGCCTGGGCCTTGCATCAACTCCAAAAGCTCGGTTGTACACGCAGGGAGTGCCTGATGTTCATCCGGAGGTGGGAAGGGTACGCCGAAGACAACAATTTTCTGATGGACCGTGCCCTGCCAGAATCAGGTAAGGTCGCCTCCCTGTTCGAGAACCACTATCGGGCCCACCCCTCCGCCTTGACACGATTGAAGAAGCTGGAGTCGCTCGTAGCCCAGCCGCTGGTGAAATCCAAGTGAATCCGGCACCAAGCCAAGCGCAGCGTAGCACGGGCCTCAGGTGGTCGTGACCTCTCTGCCCGAGGAAACTCTGCCTGCGCTCAAGCCTTGACCCGGCCGCGCTGTCGTCGAGATTGCCGAGAGGTAGATGGTGGCACCCGCCAGGCCGATCAACATGAGCACCAAAGCGAGCGCGTCCGCAGGGATCCCCATGCGGTGTGAGGCGGCTGGGAAGTAGAGTTCAGCCAGGTCGGGTTTCTTAGCATCCGCGTCGTTTCCAGCCGTCCCGATTTCGGGCTCGCCTGCTTCGAGCAGAACCAGACACTCGAATGCCCATCGTGAGGGCAAGAGGCCCGAGATCGGCCTCAACCAGGCAGGCTGGTTCTGTAGCGGCGGACGGAAGCCGCCAAGTAACGAGAACAGCAACAGGAGCAGGCCGGCACTTGACCAGGCAATGGCTGGGCGGGGAGCGAGGGCGAGAACCACAAACCCCATCGCCAGGCCCACCAGGGCAGCCAGGAACAAGAGGCTCAGCGCGGGAAGGGTCGACGCCTTGAGCCCGGCCATGTTCGAGGCCACAAGCCAGACAAGGACACATTGAGCAGCACACAGGGTCGCAAGAGCGAGCAATAGAGTGACGAACCGCGCGCTCCTGGTCCATTCGGTCCGCTCGAGCAACGCGTTCACGGCATGGCCAAAGAGTCCAGTGGAAAGACCAAACCAGATCGCCGCGATGCCGAGCCAGAACAGGATCGGAGCGGGAGACTTCGTCTCCACCAAGCCAACGATCAGGAAGGCGGCCAGAGGAGCCTGGGCAAGTAATGCCAGCAGACGCCAGGGACGGCTCAGCATCCCGGCGAGCTCCGTCGCCAGGTTGCTCGTCGACGACGAGGTTGCAACTTCGGTCAGGGACGGAACGGCCGCCTGCGGCGTCTCGGAAAGGGGTTCGCTTGGCCTGGCAGGCTGAACGGCGTTCGACTGCGTCCACGAGTCAGCGGCCAGGGTGACAAGATGGCTTCCCAGGCCAACCTCGTCACCGGAATTGAGCACGACCGGCCCTTCGACCCGAGTCCCATTGACGAAGGTTCCGTTCGAAGAACGAAGATCTTCGATCAGGATCCGGTCGCCCTCGCGGAAGAGCCGCGCGTGGCGAGAGGAGATCATGGGAAGATCGATCACATGGTCGCAGCCCGGTATTCGGCCGATCACCATCTCGGCGCCGCGAAATGAAATTGCCGGCGCGGGCTGACGGTCGATGAGTGATAGCACCCGCTCCGCGGAGAGGGCGTGGCTTCCCAGATGAATTGTATCGGCCGCCGTGAGCCTCACACGAACCGCGCCGCGGATGCGCTCGCCGTTGACGAAGGTTCCGTTGGTCGAATTCAGGTCCTCGAGAACGAACCCATTTTCATCGCGCGTCAGGCGGCAGTGGTGCCCAGAAACCGAGGGGACGTTGACCACCCAGTCGCAATCCGGCCTGGAACCGATGGTGACAGACTTCGACATTGGCAGCGGACTCTCGGCACCAGGGAGATACAAGGACGATAGGAGGCGAACCTCCCCCGGAAGGGTGAGTTTACTCGGTGCATGATACCGATCGAAGCGGTTGTGCGAAATGCTCCTCCCAACCTGTCACATCTGCCTACTGTCCGGGGTGAGACATCGCGAGGGCTTCCGGATGGGAGCTTTGGGGATCGCGTGGGCGACCGCCGGGGGATGAGTCGTCGCTGGCGGAGATTTCCGAACCGTGATTGTCGGGGCGGGACAATCATTCGTAGAATAGAATGGCCAGTGCGGGGATCATGGGGCAGAGTTCCCGAACGAAAGGCCAGGCCAGCATGCGTCGACATGGCGGCAGGGGCGGAACGACAGGGAGCTGGGTTTTGAGCCTGGCGGTTCTCGTGGGCGCATTCGCCCAGGCGATGGCCGACACCATCGAGCTGCGGGGCGGCGGCGAGATCCAGGGAAAGGTCATCATCGACCCCAAGAAGCCTGACACGGTCCAGGTGCTGCTACTCAAGGGTAGGAACCCGCTGACCTTTCAAAGCAAGCTGATCCTCAAGGTAATTCCCAAGGCCAGTCCGCTCGACGAATACCTGGCCAGGAAGCAGCAGCTCTCCGCCACGGCCCCCGCCGAGTTCGAGCTCGGGCTCTGGTGCGAGCGGAACGGGTTGACAGATCTGGCGAGAGCTCACTACGAGGCCGCAATCGAGCACGACAAGATGTTCGAGCCGGCTCGCAAGAAGCTGGGCCATGTTCAGCACGGCAGCCAGTGGCTTTCGCCTGACGAGCTGCGTCAGGTGCAAGGGCTGGTCAAGTACAAGGGGCGATGGGTCACCGAGGAGGCGCGGGCGAAGAGCGAAGAATCGGCACAGCTCGGTGCGGCTCAAACGACATGGGTGCGGCGGATCAAGATGCTCCGACAGGCGATGGTCGCCGGCTCGGAAGATCGCCGGCGCGAGGCCGAAGCCGAGCTGATGCAGATTCGCGAAGTCGAGGCGGTCCATCCGCTCGTCAAGGTTCTGGGCAACGACGAGGCGCCCTTGCGGACCCTCCTGGCCCACGTGCTGGGTGCGATTCCGGGCAAGGAGTCGAACCGGGCCCTGGTGGACATGCTCCTGGCCGAGCCTGAAGACGACGTGCGGAACGTGATTCTCGATCGGGTCAAGGAGCACGACGAACCAGCCACCATTCCTCAACTGGTCAAGGCGCTGCGGTCGGAAAATGTCAAGGTGGTCAACCGAGCCGCATGGGCGCTCGGTAATCTCGAGGCCGTGACGTCGGTTCCTCCACTCGTCGCCGCGCTGGTGACCACCGAGGAACGAATGGTGATCATTCCTGCCGATGCAGAGAACCAGGGCGCGAATTCCGGGGGGAACGTGGGTCCCGGTCCTGCATTGATGGGCATGAACCGAAGCACGCTAGCCTATCTGACGCCTCCGGCCATGGCTCCGGGCGTCGTGGCTTACGGCGCGGTCTCCGTGCCCTACGTCAGCCAGGATCAGCTCACCGGCGGCGTGCTGGGTGCGCTACCTCCAGCCGGTCGCGGACCGGTACCTCGCTTGGTGACCTATACGTATCAGAATGTCGAGGTGCTGGGCGCGTTGATCAAGCTCACCGGCCAGGATTTCGGCTACGACGGCAGCGCCTGGCGGCGCTGGGTCAACGGGTCCTTCAATCCGAATCCGAAGCCCGTCCGGCAAATTCCCCAGCCCTGATCGAGAACGCTCGCGCCACGTTCTCGTGGTGAGGTCGATACGTGCATGGTGAAGATCGGGAACTCGACGATGCCAGGGAGTCGGCTCGGCGGCTGATCCGCGAACTCCGGCAGCGGCTCGAAGGGCTGCACCGAGCGGGAGTGCGCGACCTGCCGCGGGCCAACTGGATCGAGCCCGTCAGAACGGAAGACCCCGTTACGCCGATCGTTCCTCAAACTCCCGCGGCTTCCGCCGGCCATGCTGTGGAACGGCCGCCCAGCCCTGCCGACGACCTGCCGGCGCGAAAGCCGGCGCCAGCTCCCGCTCTTCCCGCGACTTCCTTTTCCTTGTTTCAGGAGCCCGGGTTCGAGACAGCTCCCTTACCTCCCGCCGAGCGTCCGTCGATCCTCAGGGTCTTGGCGGAAGAAGTCGCGATTTGCCGGAAATGTGCCGAACTGGCGGCAACGCGAACGCAAACCGTCTTCGCCGATGGAAGTCCCTCGGCCCGTTTGATGTTCATTGGCGAGGCCCCCGGGGCCGACGAGGACCGCACCGGAGTTCCCTTCGTCGGTCGCGCCGGGCAGTTGCTGACCGACATGATTACCAAGGGCATGGGGCTGCGGCGGCAGGACGTCTACATCGCGAACATCCTCAAGTGCCGTCCCCCGGAGAACCGCGAGCCCTCAGGCGAAGAGTCGGCGAACTGCTTGCCCTACCTCGAACGCCAGATCGACATCATCCGGCCCGAGTTCATCTGCCTGCTGGGCCGGGTGGCGGTCCAGTACCTGCTCGGTACCACGCTGAGCATGGGGAAACTGCGCGGCAAGTGGTATCGCTATCAGGGAATTGCAACCATTGTCACCTATCATCCGGCCTACCTCCTGCGCACTCCCAGCGCCAAGAAGGATGCTTGGGACGACTTGCAGATACTGATGAATGCCATGGGCCTGCCCGTGCCCTCGCGCAAGAAAGGTCAGGACTGAGCAGTGAAGACGCCGACCAAAGAGCTGAAGATCGCCCACGACAGGATGAAGGAGGTACAGGCGGATGCTGACGCATGAGGAGATGGTCAGGAAGATGCTCGATGAGCCGGCTGTCAAGGAAGAGTATGACGCCCAGGCTGAGGAATTCGCCCTCCTGGACGAACTTTTGCGGGCGCGACAGCGCGCTGGCTTGACCCAGGCGGAAGTCGCAGCGAGGATGGGCACCAAGACGCCCGCCGTGGCTCGCCTGGAGGCCGGCGGCGGGAGCCAGCGCCACTCGCCGTCGATCGCAACGCTGCGCCGGTACGCGAAGGCTGTCGGCTGTCGACTGGAGGTTCGATTGCGGTCGCCTGGCGAGCGATCAGCCGATTCTTGACCATGTCCGCCGATTTTCGCGGAGGCGCAATTTGCCTTCTTGGCACTCATTTTCTTGGGTGGTCAGGCCGGTTTTTCCACGGCTGCGATGGCTCGTTCCCCAGAACTCGCGCGCCTGTTCCAGCAACC
>JBEKTN010000361.1:0-8645 GCA_049516015.1 Isosphaeraceae bacterium
CCCACAACCCCCTGTTGAAAGAGGCTGGGCTGACAAAGCCGACAGCCGCCCACCCCTCCGGGGGCCCGGTGGCTGGGGGGGCGATTGGTACGTCTGGCATGCCCCTGACGGCCCCAGGGCGATAGCGGCCACCGCACTGGGATGCATGCAAGCAGTCGCCAAGAAGTTGGGTGTCATAGAGGCAAGTTACGCCTCCGCGATAATCGGCGTTGATAACCACTCACGTCTGCGCATCGGTGCAAGCGGGCGCAGCCCCCTGCCTTGGGAGCAAGAGCGATCCCCCGGCTCAATCATCCGAAGAAAGGGGCGGCCCCTTTCGCGTCCGTCGATGGTGATTGCTCCCCTGGGGCAACCGGCTCCTTTCGTCCGCTTGTCTACCTGCTGACAGGGTCGAGCGCCTTGCGGCTGGCCGGTTCTCGGATGTCGGAATCGGCCCTTACATGCGGCATGTCGTGAGCGGCAGCATCGACGGCAACGATCCGGTCCGGCATGCGGGCACTTGGGCCTTTGGAACTTGGTCCATCGCCTGAACCACTTCGAGCGTCAGGGGGAGTGCTTCGACGAGTTCGGGCGGGCGCAATCGCAGTGAGCCGAGGGAGAACGCCGGAGTAGGAAAGACCTTCAGAGCGGCAAAGCGTACCACGCCCCACGGAGGTGGGGCGGGGTCGGGCTCTCATGTACGCACTCTACCTGGTGAAGGCCAATCCACGCACATTTCAATCCCCTCGGAGGTGGGGCGGGGTCGGGATCAGCTAAGAAGCCACCCAAGCCCAAATCATGCTCATCGTGTTTCAATCCCCTCGGAGGTGGGGCGGGGTCGGGCTCGCCGAGGCACACGATGCCCGCGCCAAGTTACTGCGGGCGTTTCAATCCCCTCGGAGATGGGGCGGGGCCGGCTCAGGATGATCCTCCGCCAGTACTGGAAGATCCAGCGACGTTTGTTTCAATCCCCTCGGAGGTGGGGCGGGGTCGGGCTCTGATCGAGTGCGTGCGACGAGTTCACGAGACCGAGACCAAGTTTCAATCCCCTCGGAGGTGGGGCGGGGTCGGGCTCAAATCCACCCGCAAGAGCAAGGAGACGAGACGATGAACGTTTCAATCCCCTCGGAGGTGGGGCGGGGTCAGGCTCGCACATCCAGCACATGCAGAAGGCCATGGAACAGATGACCTCGAGATCGTTTCAATCCCCTCGGAGGTGGGGCGGGGTCGGGCTCCTTCGAGCTGGCGTATCACATCGATACCGTGCGACTCGCGTTTCGTTTCAATCCCCTCGGAGGTGGGGCGGGGTCGGGCTCTCAGCTCCCTTGCGGGGCCGTGGCCGCCGACCCCGATCAGTTTCAATCCCCTCGGAGGTGGGGCGGGGTCGGGCTCTCAGCAAGAAATCCTTCAGACCTTTTCTCGTTCCGTCAGTTTCGTTTCAATCCCCTCGGAGGTGGGGCGGGGTCGGCTGCGAGGGCGTTATCACGGAGTGTGTGCCGACGTGCAGGGTTTCGTTTCAATCCCCTCGGAGGTGGGGCGGGGTCGGCGCAGAATCCTCAACGAACGCAAGCGGAGAATCCTCAACTTTCGTTTCAATCCCCTCGGAGGTGGGGCGGGGTCGGTCGGGACTCTGCCCCCGGCCGCCGCACAATGTTCGAGTTTCGTTTCAATCCCCTCGGAGGTGGGGCGGGGTCGGTGAAGAACCGGCGGGAATTGGGGAGCCTCGCGGGTTTGGTTTCGTTTCAATCCCCTCGGAGGTGGGGCGGGGTCGCGAATCATCGCACCCGACCTGAATTGGCCCTGGAACTCAGTTTCGTTTCAATCCCCTCGGAGGTGGGGCGGGGTCGGGCTCGGCGGTCGCTGCAACGACTGGCCCGACATGAGTTTGGGGAGCGGTTTTCCGTATCCTCCCGAAAACGGTACAAAACTCGGCTCGCTTTCTCTGGCACCCGGGTCTCCTGGAAAACGCAAGAGACGCGAGAAGAACAGGTTGGGGCAGGTCGTAACCGGGGCCCGAAATCGGGTTAATCAAGGTTACGAAATCCGCCAGAGTAAAAAAAGAAGAGCCCGACCACCGCGGAGTGTCACAGGAACGCGACAAGGAGACCGGCGGAAACCGGAGACCAGACGCGGTCCCGTTCATTCCCCTCGAAACGGGGCAAGGCAGGCGGTGTCCGTGAGCCTAGACGATGAACACGATCTCGTCGCCAGGACGGGTCTCGAGCTCAGCCAGGCCCAGGAAGACTGCCTTCTTCTGGCAGGCCGCGCAGATCGGGTAGATGATCACCCGATCCTGGGACGGCTCGACCAGGGTGGTCAAATCCGCAACCAGATTGTCAAAGAGCCGATGGTCCAGGACCATCTCGAAGACACTATACTGTACCCGGCCGCCGTAGTCATCCAGGCACTTCGCCACCTTCGTCCGGCGCGCGGTGTCGGGGATGTCGTAACAGACCAGGTAGCGCATGGTCTCGCCATCGGCAGCCACGGCTCAGTCTCCGTAGAGGAAAGGCCGGTAGTGCGCCTTGCCGCGGAGGTCGGCGACCAGCCGCTCGATCTGGCGGTCCATCAGGGGGCGGACCGCGATCTTCTCGCCCCCCTCCGCGTCGCGCAGCGGTTTCAACAGGTGTTTCTCCCATTCCGCGAGCACGATCTTCAGACCGGCCCGGGTCGCCCGGACCCCGCCGGGACGGTCGGGGTCGGGCTCGAAATGCTCGGCCCGGAGCATTCGCAGGTTGCAGGCGCGGACCACGAACCGGTCCACCACCGGGTGCCGCAGCTCCTCCAGCAGGTCCAGGGCGAGGCTGGGGCGGCCGGGATGGACCTCGTGGAAGAAGCCGATCGCCGGGTCGAGGCCCCGGGCTTCCAGCCGGCCGGCCAGCAGGTTCCCCAGCAGCACGTAGCCGAAGGAGAGCAAGGCGTTGGCCGGGTCGGGCGAGGGATGCTGGCGGCGGGCCGTGAAACCGATCTCGCCGCGGAACGTCGTCGCCAGCGCGCCGAAATAGTGCCGCGCGGCAGTCCCCTCGTGGCCCAGCAGCGACTCGAGGGACAGGGCTGCCTCGATGCCCGCCACAGTGGCCTTGAGGGCGGCGATGGCCTCGGGCAGCGCCGGGCTCTGGCTGTCGTTGGACTGGTGGTCGGCCAGCACGGCCGCGGCATTCCGCGCCTTGGCCCGCACCACCCGGCGGGCCCGCACCAGGCGGGCCGAGGCGTCATGATGGGCGGCATATTGCAGGGCGCGGAGGTCGCCACAGCGGTCCGACTCCGGGCAAAGCCGGCCCCGGAACCGGCCGTCGCGCCGGAAGAAAGCGACCGCCACGCCTCGGTCCAGGCAGGCCAGCATCGCCTCGCTCGTGATGTGAGCCCGGCCAACCAGCGCCACCAGCTCGAGCCGGTGCAGCTCCACCTGCCGGGGCGGCAGATCGGCTTGCTTTGCCTCGACGGCGTTCTCCATCGCCTCCTCGGGGATCGTGACTTCCAGCGACTCGCTCCGGAGCCGGACCGTCGCGCCGGGCTCGGTGATGTACAGCGTTGGCATGGCATCTGCTCCTTGCGCGGACTCTTGCCGATCATCGCTCCTGCAGCCACTCGTTCAGCGTCGCAGCGACGGCCGCCATCTGGCCGGGGGTGGTCGCGCGGGTCTCGACCCGGAACTTGACCAGGGCCTTGCCGTCGCTGAACTGGCCCTCGACCCCCTCGGCGCCCACCCAGAACCGAGCGGGCCGGGGCAGGTCGGGATGGCTCCAGAACGTCGAGCAGCGGACCACCTGGGGCGCGCTGGCCGTAACTGCTTCGAGGAACGCCTTCAGCCCGCGGACCGCGTGCATGTGGCCCGAGTCCTCGACGTGCGGCGGCTTCTTCTGGCCCGTCGGGACCGCTGGCGGCAAGACCTGGTCGCGGGTCGTCCGGAACCGCTCGCGGAAGGTCTCGTGAAAGATCTGCCCGGTCGGCGAGAGCTCGAGGTAGTCAACCCCGTCGACCGTCTCGCGATCGACCAGGCTCTCGAGGGTCTCGGCGTCGCCGGGGTAGTCCTCGACCAGGTCGGCCGGCTGGAGGGCGGCCTGGAGGGCGAACAGCAGGCCGCTGAGGCGCATCCAGGCCTCGAAGTCGAGCGCCACGGGCATGGGAGGGAAGGAGATGATCTCGTCGAACAGTTCATGCTTGTAGTAGACCGGCACGCCCAGGGACTGGCCCATGAGCACGGCGACAGCGATCTGGGCCTTGTAGCCGCCGGTGGCGTTGATTGCGCAGCTTGCCGCCCCGTAGTCGCGGATCACCTTGCAGACCTCCTTGGCCAGGTTGCGCAGGCCCCTGGTGCGGAAGAGCCGCGCGTCACGGTCCTGGAGATCGGTGATCGTGCGGGCCTGGACGCTTGAGTGCCCGGCGCGGCGGAAATAAACCTCCAGGATCCGGCCGATGGCCTGGCCGTCGGCGGTGTCGGAGTGACAGAAAACCAGGTTGGCATCGGCCGCCGCGTAACCCTTGGCCACCAGGCTGGCCAGGGAATTGATCTCGGCCCCGCAGAGCCGGTCGGTCGGGCCGTGCGTACCCAGACCTGCCGCGACAGCCTCCCAGTCGCCGGCGGCGTAAGCCCGGGCCAGCGCCTGGCGGTTCGGTTCGGGGTCGTCGGCCCGCAGGCCGGCGAGGTTGGGGCGGAAGAGGCTGGTGCCCACGGTGCAGATGACAGTTTGAGCGGGTCGCATGGCTCATCGCCCCATCATGGTCTTGAGCAGCGCGACCGGGTCGTCACTCGCGGCGAGCTGTCGGACCTGGTCGCGGGTGACGATCTTGCAGCCATAAGCCTCGGCACGATTGCGGTGGCTTTCCTTGACCTTGCCGTTCTCGTCCAGCACGTTGTCCGACGTGGTCGCGAGCACCGTCTGAACCCGGAGGGCCCGAAACTGTCGAGCGATCGCCTCGACCTTGTACTGGATGTCGAATTGAGGATCGTGCTCCTGGGCGCCCGTCTTGCACTCGACCACCCACAAGGCGTACCGGCGCATGAAAGCGACATCGAAGTCGTTGGCCACCTTTCCGTCGGGGCTGGCCGGCTCGAGGCCCAGCCGGACGTCCCAGATCCCGAGCGCTCCCTGGTTGCGTTCCAGCAAACCCCAGACGAAGACCTCCAACCACTGGCCCAGCAAGAAGTTCACCTGGTACTTGTCCAGCTTGCCGGCGAGCCCGCCGGATGATTCGGCCATGCCGAAGGCCTCGGCCAGACGACTGCGGATCGCAGGCGAATCGACGATCGGCGAGTGGAGATGCCCGGGTTCGAGCGTCAGGCCCTTGTCGCGAGCTTTCTGACGCTGTTTATCAGACTCGAAAACCAGGAGCTCGCCGGGGCTGGCCTCGGCGGCCAAGGCGCGGGCCAGGTCCCACCATGAGCTGGCCCGCGCTTCCCCCTCGGCAACCTCCGCCGGCGGCTTGCGCGAGCTGAAGCCGTAGCCGGCGAGGAACTCGGCGATGGACAGCCGGTGGCCGCAGGTCTCGACCTTCGAGCCGTCCATCCACTGGATCCTGTCGGGCTCGCTTAGGTTGATATAAACGAGCGTCCCTCCCAACGCTGTGAAGATCTGGTATGTCTCGATCGACATCGGCTTGGTGCCGCCGGTGACGTTGACGATCCACTCATCCGAGGGATGCCGGCCGAACGCGGCCTGGAGGGCCTTGCGAACCGCGAGCAGCGAGTCCTCGTGATCGAGCGGCTGCCGGTCGTGCCGGTCACCGCCATAGTCCTGTCCGCCCAGCGCCAGGGCCTGGAGGAAGTGATCGCCGACTTTTCGCTGTTGCATTTGCCGGCTCTCGATCAGGACCAGCCGGTCGGGCTGGAAGTGGTGGACCGAAAGCAGGTTGGGAACGTGCTGGTCGGAGAGGAGGCAGAGGAGAGTGCGCATGGTGAGGTGACTCTCAGGTGGCCTTGAAGCTCATTTCCTTCTTCTGCTCATTGACCGATGCAACGGCCAGTGTGAGGACGTCGCCGGGCTGCTTGTCCGAGGGAACCTTGTGGGAATCCTGGACCGGTCCGACGAAGCCCGATGGCTCGTGGCGAGCCCTCCAGCCGCCCTTCTTGGTTTTCTCCGCAAGCAAGGTGGCCTGCACACGGTCTTTGACTTTCGGCAATTCGGACCGGGGCTGTCGGGGCTCGGGGCTCCGGCGGGGTGGCCCGGGCGGGTTTCTCGGTCTCCGGGGAGCGAGGCTTTCTCTTGCTTTCAGTTCGTTCCCGAATTCCTCGAGGAACCTCGCAAGAGTTCCGCGGCTCGTCTCGAGGTCCTTCAGGTCCTCCGACGGAAATGCCAGGGCCCGGACGACCCAAGCGCCGTGACCCGACCCAGCTACATGCACATGCACGGGTGAGGCGAGGCGAGCCAGGCTGCTTTTTTGCCCCTTCCGAGGCAGGCCGAGTATCACCCGTTCCGAGGCAGGCAGTGACCTTGCGGCGGTTCGATAGGCCGCGTCAATCGCCTCAAGAACTGACTGTGCATCTCCTGCACGCACTGGCCATTCGAGCGGGCCCATGGCTCCTTCCAGCGATGGCGACCGGGGCCAATCCGGTTTCGACCGCATGCTCGCCGCGGCACCCCCGACCGTAAGGTTCTCTTCTGCTGCCCAGCTTCGCAGGTCTTTCGCCACTTGCTCGACCTTCTCACGCGACCATCCCGAGGGAACAGGGCTGAGCTCGAGCGAGCCGTATCCCTTCCTTCCCTTGGACCCGATCCCGCCGTAGTGGCAGAGCAGCCAGAGGGCCGCGATGGCCTGGTCTCTGACCATCCCCGGAGTCAGCCGTTCCTGCTGTGTCCGACTCTTGGCGACCAGTCGCAGGCTCCAGGTCGAATCTTCGAGCCTGACCTTCCGGTCATGATCCGCCATGCCGTAGTTGAGGTAGCCTCGGTACTCGAACCGGCCGGGCCTGGGGCCACGCTCATGGTGAGTCGCGAGGTGGATCAAGCTGCCGGTCTTCGTATCGCCCCAGAGCAGGGATTCAAGCCTCAGGAGGGCCTTCTCGTCAAGAGAGCCAGCGTGCATCGTCCGCCACCACCACCGGAGCAGGCCACGGAGGCTAGCCGGGCGGAGGTCGCAGTCATTGGCCTGCTGCATCGCTCCCGCGAGGAACGCGGGCGTGACCAGGGTCAGCTTGGTCTCGAACTCGGCGAACCGGGGATGGTTCCCGCCGAAGGACGCGGGTTTTCCATCCTTGGATTCGAACCGGCCGTAGCCGGCGGCCGTCTTGGCTCCGAAGCCGAGGTGCGTCAGGCCGCCATCGAGCCATTCGTGGGCCAGGTCGAGGTCTCTCGCCGCTGTCCCCTCCTTTCGCTCGCCGAGTGCGAATGAGAACTCCTGGCCCTTGTCCACCGCCAGGAAGTAGGCCATCTCGGGCGATTCCCAGTCCCCGGGAGCGTCTTTCCCCTCGTAGTACTTCTTGTGGTGGTTGTTCACGAGGTCCACGATCAGCCCTGGCCAGGACGTCGGCCAGGCGTCGTGAAAGACGACCGTCCCCGAAGCAGCCGTCTTGGCTCCGGCCTGCCCGAACACGCGGTCGATCTCTTGCCTGGCGGTCTCGTGAGCCTGGATCGGCAGCCAGACTGACTCGGCGAACGCCCGGGCCAGCCCCTTGAGCCCTGTTCCCGGCAGGTAGGCAAATCCGTGGATCGAGTGCAGACAGATCCCGGCGTTCTCCAGGGCCGAGGCGCGGGCGAGGTGGAGTACCAGCGAGCCGGCCGTCTCCCTGGTCCAGGCTCTCGTCGCCAGCGACTGGAGCATCGCCCTTCGCCTCCCGGTCAGTTCCGAGAACAGGGAGACGTCCCCGCCGGCTCGCCTGACGAAGTCGCCAAGCCGTTCCTTCTGCTGCTCCTGCCTGGGCGCGGGAACCAAGTACTTGTCGAGGCGCAGACCAGGATTGACGCCCTCGCGCCCCAGCATGCTCTCCACGAGAGCTCGACTGCGTTCCGGGCAGGGCACAACCCTGAACAAGCCGTGATCCACGGGCAAGTCTTCCTTGAGGGTCAAGAAAAGGGCCTCGCGTTTCCGGACTCTCCCGGCGTCGCCGCCGGGCATGACCTCGAACTCCAGCTCCAGGCCGGGATGAACCTCGGACGGATCGAGCCCAGCGAGGGCCCCGGCCGTGAACCGAAATCGTTCATTGCTTTCCGTCAGCAGCGACCCTTCCCGGCGCGCCGGGTTCCAGAACTCGACCTTGCCTATGGGCATGGCTCAGTCCTCCTGCTCCTTGATGTCGCGGAATTCGGCATCGGCGAACCGTACCAGCCAGACCAGGTATGCCAGGCACTCGGCGGTGGCGAAACGGAGGTCGTCGGAGGACCCCTGGACAATCCGCGTGAGCAACCGATCGTCCGCCCTCGCAGTCCGATGGCCGCCCGGAAGCTTGACCCAGTCGTCGAGAGCGGCTCTCAAATGACGCGCGTAATTCTTGGCTTCGAGGAAGGCCAGGGACTGGCCCAGCCCCGAGGTGAGGATCCGGGCGGGGAGCTTCTTGGTCTGGATCTTGAACTCTTTCCGTACCAAGGGCTCAGCCCCCTTGACGTCCTGGATGACTTTCCAGGCATGAGCCGCACGGCACTGGTCGAGGGTCCGGCCGGGCATCATTTCGCACCTCCCAGCGGGAACAGTCGTGTGGCGCAGTAGCCCTTGCCGGTCGTCTCGTTGGCGCC
>JBEKTN010000362.1:0-8922 GCA_049516015.1 Isosphaeraceae bacterium
GCCGTCTTCAGCAATGGCGTAGGAAGTCCGGTCACGACCACGGCGGCCACTCTAACGGTCAACCCCGCACCAGCGGCGCCGGTCGTCACGACCAACCCGCTCAGTCAAACATTGACCGTTGGCCAGGTCGCCAGTTTCACCGCCGCCGCCAGCGGCTATCCGACGCCGACGGTGCAGTGGATGGTGGAAGTCTCCGGCGGCAGCACGTTCACGACGATCAGCGGCGCGACCTCCGACATCCTGGACCTGGGCGCGGCGACGCTCGCCGAGAGCGGCAATCAGTACGAAGCCGTCTTCAGCAATGGCGTAGGAAGTCCGGTCACGACCACGGCGGCCACTCTAACGGTCAACCCCGCACCAGCGGCGCCGGTCGTCACGACCAACCCGCTCAGTCAAACATTGACCGTTGGGCCAGCTTCACCGCCGCCGCTAGTGGCAATCCGCAGCCGACGGCGCAGTGGATGGTGGAGCTCTCCGGCGGCACTACGTTCTCGCCGATCAGCGGCGCGACTTCCGACACGCTGGACCTGGGCGCGGCCACGCTCGCCGAAAGCGGCAATAAGTACGAGGCGGTCTTCAGCAATGGTGTAGGCAGTCCGGCCACGACCACCGCGGCCACGCTCACGGTGAATCCGGCACAAGCGGCGCCGGTCGTCACGACGAACCCGCTCAGTCAAACATTGACCGTTGGACAAGACGCCAGCTTCACCGCCGCGGCCAGCGGCTATCCGACGCCAACGGTGCAGTGGATGGTGGAGCTCTCCGGCGGCAGCACGTTCTCATCGATCAGCGGCGCGACTTCCGACACGCTGGACCTGGGCGCGGCCACGCTCGCCGAGAGCGGTAATAAGTACGAAGCGGTATTTACGAATGGCGTGGGCAGTCCGGCCACGACCACCGCGGCCACGCTGACAGTGAACCCGGTTCCAACAACCACGGCCCATCTGGTCTTTGAGCAACAGCCCGAGAACGTGACCGCGGGCAACCCATTCTGCAGTCCCATCGTAGTCTATGTTGAGAATCAAAACGGCAATCTGCTGACGACGAATAATTCCACGGTCACAATTTCGATCGCCACCGGCCCAACCGGCGCGGCGCCATTGGGCGGCACGCTCTCCGTGAACGCCAAGAACGGCGTGGCGACCTTCAGCAATTTGTCCCTGACCACTGCCGGAACATACACGCTGCTGGCCTCGGATAACGGTGTGACCAGCGCCACTTCCATCAAATTTAGCGTGAGTGCCGCCGCCGCTTGCAAGGTTGTCTTCGGCCAGCAGCCGAGCAACGTCACCGCCGGCAGCGCGATTACTCCGCCGGTGACTGTCTATGTCGAAGACAAGTACGGGAACATCGTCACCACCGACAGTTCGAGGGTGACGCTATCCGTCGCCACCGGACTCACGGGCTGCTCGAACAGCGGATCGACCATAGTCCAGGCGAAAAATGGCGTGGCGACCTTCAGCAGTTATCAGTTAACGGAGGCTGGGAAATACACGCTCCAAGCCACCGATGGAAGACTTAGCCCGGCCATTTCCAGCGGCTTCGTGGTCACCGCCGGTGCCCCAGCCCAACTGGTATTCATCCAGGCCCGCACTTGCCAAAAGCACAACAACCCGTTTGAAATCCAGGTGGCGATGGAGGATCGTTACGGTAACATCTGCACAAACGACAATTCAACGATCACGCTGTCGCTCGGTACGCACCCGAAGAACGGAGTTTTGGCAGGCGTCCTGTCAGCGGCGACCGTCAATGGAGTGGCAACGTTCAAGGGATTGTCAGTCAATGTTGCCGGCGATTACACCCTGCTGGCTACCACCAACAGCATTCCGATTATCGAAGGCTACTTGTACGACTTTGACGTCGCGTAAGCCGGTAGGGCAAACATCGTGACCGATGCACGGAGTGCATTCCACATACCGCTCACCAAATGTCAAGGAATTCATCGCGGTCCTCGATTTGCGTTTCCTCGCGAAGTGGCTCGATGCGCTCGGGGCCGGTTAATGGGACACTGCTGAATGTCGTCGATAACCATCAGCCTCACACCAGACCAGGAACGGAAGCTCGAGGAGCTTGCCCGTCAGAGTGGCAAGGATCCTTCGGTCTACGTCCACGATGTGGTGACCGCATACTTGAACGGAGCGGGGCCGAAGGGGGTGAAGACGTTCGAGGAGATCCTGGCTCCCATCTGGGAAGGCTGGCGACAGAGTGGCCTGTCGGACGCGGAGATCGACGACCTGTTCCAGCGCGAGCTTCAGGAGGTCCGGCGGGAACGGCATGAGCGGAAAGGGAGGATGTGAGTCAGCCAGGCGGGCCGGGAGTCGTACTCGATTGCATGGTGTTCTTACAGGCGGCATCGCGGCCGGGAGGTCCAGCGGCACGGCTTTTCATCGAGTTCCTCGAGGCCGGCAGTTTCTCTCTTGGGCAACCACGTCTTGGAGTTCTGCCTGACCGTCGTCCGCGCCGACCCCACGCGAATCCGGAGGATCTGGATCGAGCCGTGGAAAGGCGACGGTAAGGAATCGAAGAATGCAATATAACGAGAACGTCGAGGGCCACTGATGCGCGTTTCCCTGTTCATCACCTGCTTCAACGACACCCTGTTTCCCGGCACGGGTAAGGCCATGGTGAGCTTGCTGGAAAGGCTGGGGCACACGGTCGACTTCCCGATGGCACAGACCTGCTGCGGACAGATGCACTACAACACCGGCTACCAGCGCGAGACCGTGCCCCTGGTGCGGCACTTCGTCGAGGTCTTCCGCGCTGCCGAGACGATCGTTTCGCCGTCGGCCTCGTGCGTGGGGATGGTCCACGAGGTTTATCCCAAGGCCGCGGCCCTGGCCGAGGACGAATCGCTGGCGCGGGCCGTCACCGAGCTGATCCCGCGGGTCCATGAATTTTCGACGTTCCTGGTGCACAAGCTCGGTGTCGAGGACGTCGGCGCGTATTTTCCGCACCGGGTCACTTTCCACCCGACCTGCCACTCGCAGCGGATCCTCCGGATTGGCGATGCGCCCCAGCGGCTCTTGCGCAGGGTGCGGGGAATCGATCTGGTGGAACTGCCGCATGCTGATGAGTGCTGCGGCTTCGGCGGTACCTTCTCGGTGAAGAACGCCGACACTTCCATCGCCATGCTCTCGGACAAGGTCCGGTGCGTGCTTGACACCGGCGCCGAATACTGCGCGGCGGCCGACAACTCGTGCCTGATGCACATCGGCGGGGCGCTGCACCGCCAACGCGCCGGGGTAAGCCCGATCCACCTTGCCGAGATCCTCGCCTCGACGGAAGACCAGACTCAACATACCGCGGCCGCGGCACCGACGACAGACGGGAGAGCACACTCTTGAGCCACAAGGTTCCGGCGACCAATGCCGAATTGATGTCGCGTGACGTCGAACCACTGCCGACCACGCCGGCCGTGAAGTTCCAGGACGCGGCGCGGCTTGCCCTGGGCGACCACCAGCTTCGCCACAATATGGGCGTGGCCACCCAGGCGATCCGGGCCAAGCGGGCGAAAGTGGTGCAGGAACTGCCCGACTGGGAGCTGCTGCGTGAGGCCGGCCGGGCCATCAAGGACAGGACCCTGCGCCACCTCGAGTCCTATCTCTTGCAACTGGAAGCCGCCGTCACCCGCGCCGGGGGCCTGGTGCACTGGGCGCGCAACGCCGCCGAAGCCAACCAGATCATCGCCGGGATCGTCACGGGCCACGGGGCGAAGGAGGTGGTCAAGATCAAGTCGCTGACCACCGACGAGATCGGCCTCAACGAGGCGCTGGGCAGGGCCGGGGTCGAGGCGATCGAGACGGACCTGGCCGAGTTGATCATCCAGCTTGCCGGCGAGCGGTCCTCGCACATCCTCGTGCCGGCGATCCACAAGAACCGCTCGGAGATCCGCGAGCTGTTCCGCCGCCGGCTCAAGAACACCGCAGGCCTGACCGACGAACCCAGCGCGCTTGCCGCCGCGGCCCGGGCGCACCTGCGGCAGAAGTTTCTGAGCGTGCCGGTGGCGATCAGCGGGGCGAACTTCGGCGTGGCCGAGACCGGCACCATCTGTATCGTCGAGTCGGAAGGCAATGGTCGGATGTGCCTGACTCTCCCGCGCGTGCTCGTCTCGGTGATGGGCATAGAAAAGGTCGTGCCGACCTGGCAGGACATGGAGGTTTTCCTCCAGCTCTTGCCGCGGTCGAGCACCGCCGAACGGATGAACCCGTACACCTCGTTCTGGACGGGCGTGGCCCCCGGCGACGGACCTCAAGAGTTCCATCTCGTGCTGCTCGACAATGGCCGCACCAAGGTGCTTGCCGATCCGGCCGGCCGTCAGACCCTGCAGTGCATCCGCTGTTCCGCCTGCCTGAATATCTGCCCCGTCTATGAGCGCACCGGCGGGCACGCCTATAACTCGGTTTACCCCGGGCCAATCGGGGCGATCCTCACGCCCCAGCTCGCCGGCGTCGAGAACGCCGGCTCGCTGCCGTTCGCATCAACGCTCTGTGGCGCCTGCTATGATGTTTGCCCGGTGAAAATCAACATCCCCGAAGTACTCTTGCACCTGCGCGGCGAGGTCGTCCGGTACAAGCAGCAGAACAGCGTGTTGCCCGGCGTCGAGGGACTCGCCATGAAGCTGCTCGCCGGGGTCTTCGCCAGCCCGGCGAAGTTCGAGCGGATGCAGAAACTCGGCCGCTTCGGCCAACGATTGCTCCTCAAGCGGGGAGTGATCACCAGCCTCCCAGGTCAGCTCGGGGGCTGGACCGCCGTTCGGGACGTCTTCCCGATCGCGAACCAGACCTTCCGCGAGTGGTGGAGAGAGCGACAGCGAGCTCAAGGGCCGGCGACGGCACGGCCCGACGCGAGCGAAGGGGGGAAGACGTGAACGACGCGCGAGCTGTAGTACTGGGCAAGATTCGCGAGGCGCTGCACGATGTTCCGAAGTCGGAGCGGGCCCATGATGTGTCGGTCGATCGCTCGTATCGCACTGTCGACTCCGCCTCGTTCTCGGAACGCATCAGCCTTTTCGTCGAGCGAGTGCGCGAGTACAAGGCCCGTGTTCGAACGATCCGGCCCGCGGAACTGTCACAGGCCATCGCTGACGCCTGTGCGGCGCGGGGCGTGCGGCGGCTGGTCGTGCCGGCCGACCTGCCGGAAGGATGGGCGCCTTCGGGTGTGACCCTGCTGCGCGAGCCAGGGCTCAGCAACGACGTTCTCGAACACAGCGATGGCGTGCTCACGGCGGCCGCGATGGGAATCGCGCAGACAGGGACGATCATACTCGACAGCGGACCCGGCCAGGGCCGCCGCGCCATCAGCCTGTTGCCTGACTATCACCTGTGCGTCATCCGCGACGACCAGGTGGTCGGGCTGGTGCCGGAGGCCGTGGCCGGTCTGCACACTGCCGCCGGTGATACCACCCGCCCGATCACGTTCATTTCCGGCCCCTCAGCCACATCGGACATCGAACTTAATCGGGTAGAGGGTGTCCACGGGCCGCGAACCTTCGAGGTGCTCCTGGTCACGTCGCTCGTCCTCGACCATATTCCGAAGCCTCCGCAGCCGAAGGTTGCAGGTTCAAATCCTGCCGGGCATACTTGACGTAAACCCCGCCGATTGCAGAGCTTGCAAACCTGTCCGCAGCCGGATAGCGGTCGCCTCGGCCAAGCCAGTCTGCTGCGGCGCTAGCGTCTCGTTGCCGCCACGCCGGCCTACGAAGCCTTTGCCCCGCCTGACCGCGTCGGACTTCTCCCGGAAGTCCCGGTCCTTCTTCATCGCCCTGAGCCGCTCCGAAGCCGGCACGCCACGGGGTCACCAAGGCGCATCTCTTACCTGACCGGCATCGATTCTGTAGCCGGCTGGCGGAAATTCTTATCAGGCCGCTCTGTCTTGCCGATCTTCCGTAACGTTGCAGGCGGGTTCGGATCAGTCGAGGTCCTGGACCCGGAACCGCCGCAGATGGGGTAGCGGGAGCAGCCGTGAGAAAATCTACGATAGTGAATCTTGCGAAATGTTGCCCCCAGGTCAGCGCGATCGAGGTGCCATGAAATAGGCCCACTTGACTCCTGTCTTTGGGCTGGGGTTACGACTTATGGGCCAGGTGAGGGTCACCCTTCGGAACGGAAAAAATCGCATGCTAAGGCATCATGCCTGGGTGAATGTGGCCATTTGAGCCGGCCTGGGGCTTCCAAGAGCCACCAACTGAGACGGCGCGATTCGGGGAAGCTGGCCAATTACTATCGCGTTCAGCGACCCTTTGAAACGAGCCCAAAACCGTCAGAATCGCCGGGTTCTTGCGGGATTCACAGCAAGGGATGGGGGCCATGCCCCTTCGCCCGCCCTTAACGTGCGATTTTTCCGTTTATCAGAATAAGACAATATAGCTGCACCAATTGCCGATCTTCCGATGAGAAAGGCTGGTTCGATAATATAATAATACTAAATTTAATTGCTTGATAATTATATATGTAGTATTATTATAGATTATATAAGTTTATATTCACTCAATTTGTAATACGCAATGTCGTGAGGATCTCCTGTTCATCCGGTGATCTTGAGTTAGTAGGTCGCCCACATCACCGACCGGGGGGAGGTCCTTATCGAGATACAGGAGAACAGCATTTGTAAGAGCATTTTCCCATTCATTTGGGTTGTTCTTATCAAATGGGGCGGATGCCTTCCCGGCGGTCGGCAGACTTTTGGAAAAAGCAAAGGAGTTCCAATCATGAGGATCAACCCACGTTTTTTGACGTCGAGGACACTCACATGGTCCCCAACAACGGCACCATCAATGGCATGGGCCCCATTCCTACATCCGATGGCGTGGCCTTCCGCGTCTGGGCCCCGCACGCCCGCAAAGTCGCCTTGGTCGGCACCTTCAACGCCTGGAACTCCAGCCGCCACGAGATGGAGCGGGAGGGCAACGGCCACTGGTATGCCAAGGTCCCCGAGGCCGCCAAGGGGCACGAGTACCGCTACCTCCTGACGACGCCGGCGGGCAAGCTCTGGCGCATAGACCCCTACGCCCGGCAGGTGACCGACTCGAACGGCAACGCGGTCGTCCACGACCCGGACTTCGACTGGGAAGGGGACAACTTTCGGATGCCCCCGTGGAACGAACTGGTGATGTACGAGATGCATGTGGGCACCTTCCATGTCCCGCACAACCGCGGCGACCAGCCGGGCACCTTCGAGACGGCCACCGGGCGGCTGAAGCACCTGGTCGAGTTGGGGGTCAACGCGATCGAGCTGATGCCGGTCGCCGAATTCGAGGGGAGCCGCTCCTGGGGTTACAACCCGTCCTGCCTCTTTGCTGTAGAGACGGCCTACGGCGGGTCGCGGGCGTTCAAGGCGTTCGTCAAGGAATGCCATCGGCACGGCATCGCGGTCATCCTCGACGTCGTCTACAATCACCTCGGCCCCGGTTCCCTCGACCTGTGGCGGTTTGACGGCTGGCACCACAACGATCTCGGGGGCATCTACTTCTACAACGACGGCAGGGCTCGCACCCCGTGGGGCCACACCCGGCCGGATTACGGCCGGCCGGAAGTCCGGCGGTTCCTGCGCGACAACGCCCTGATGTGGTTGGAGGAGTACCACGTTGACGGGCTGCGCTGCGACTCCACGCTCTACATCCGTTCGACCAGCGAGTCCGGGCACCAGGAGATCCCTGACGGGTGGGGGTTCATGCAGGAACTGAACCGCGAGATCCGCGAGCGCTTCCCCGGCCGGATTACCATCGCCGAGGATCTCCAGCACAACCCGCGGCTCACCCAGGACAGTCGCCAGGGTGGTGCCGGCTTCGGGAGCCAGTGGGACGCGGCACTTGGCTGCGCGCTCAGGGCGGCCGTGGTCGCCCCTTACGACGAGCACCGGCGCCTTCACCCCGTGAAGGACGCGCTATGCTCGCGGTACAACCATGACGCCTTCCAGCGCATCATCTACACCGAATCGCATGACGACGCGGCCTGCGGGAGCGGGAAGGCGCGCCTCGCCCAGGAGATCAACCCGTGGGATCCCGCCGGGTGGCACGCCCAGAAGCGCTCGACCCTGGCTGCGGGGGTTCTGCTGACGGCCCCCGGCATCCCGATGCTTTTCCAGGGGCAGGAGTTCGTCGAGTCCCGAAGCTTCAGCGACACCGTGCCCCTCGACTGGAATCGGTGTGAGCGGCACCGCGGAATCGTGCACCTTTACCGCGACCTGATCGCGCTGCGGTTGAACCGCGCCGGCGTCACGCGAGGACTGTGCGGGCAGCACGTCGGCGTCCATCACGTCAACGAGGGTGGCCGGGTCCTGGCCTACCACCGCTGGGAGTGGGGGGGAGCGCGTGATGACGTCATCGTGGTCGCCAATTTCAGCCACCGCGGCTACCACGACTACGTCGTCGGCCTGCCGCGCGGCGGGCGGTGGCGGTTGCGCTTCAACAGCGACTGGAAGGGGTACAGCGGCCTGTTCTGTGGGACCCTCAGCGGCGACTGCAACGCTGTGTCGGGACGATATGACCAGATGCCGTTCCACGGCGCGCTCACCATCGGGCCGTACTCCGTGCTCGTCTTCTCTCAGGACGGCTGATGGACCGGCGCCCGGGCCCAGGATAGTGTACGCAAAGCCAGTTTGCCCGTGTAATTCACTGTCACTGTGGACCGCCTCCGGAACCGACGATCCGTGGTTTGGCTCTTGTTGCAGGGCAAGCGAACGGTCGGCGGATCACACGGCCACTTTGAGCTCCTCGCTCGGCGCCATGGGCTGGCGGGCGGCGAGTCCGGCGGCGAAGCTGCGGGGATCGCGGGCTCAGACCTATTTTTTAGTCAACTAAAGAACAACGAGCCGACAAAGAGCTAAAAGCACCGCCGGCACTGAGAGGATCGGCCATGGTGGCGCGACCCACCAGACCGCAAATCTTTGCAGTAAACTGAACTGCGCCAGCTTGCCACGACCGCA
>JBEKTN010000363.1:0-8630 GCA_049516015.1 Isosphaeraceae bacterium
CCATTGGCCCAGGTGGTAAGATAGGGAATTCGGGAAAGCATTATGCGCAATGAGTTCGCGAAATGGGAGATCAAAACCAGCGTGTTTTCAGGGCGAAAATCGCAGGCCGGGAATTGCTGATGATTGCTGCTCCTACCTTCCATGACGTGTCATCATGCCATCCATGCCGTGCCTCAATCTTGTAGAACTCCTGGACCTCAATCTTGTAGAACTCCTGGACCACACAAAGTGGATTAACCTTCGTGAGCCCAACAATGGCACCATTATACGCCCAATCCAGCCATTTTTGACCCTGGGCCAAAAGCCCCACCAAGGTTATAAGACCCACGATCCCTGGCCACCACCTGTGCGCGAAGTGAGACACCCACTCGCGGTCCATGGTTATTCTCCTGAATAGTCAGGCTCAAAGGTAAAGGATTCGCCCAATCCGTTTGTACAGTCACCGCTCTCGACGTAAGTCGTTAATCCTCGGCCAAAAGATTTTTTGTAGGCGCTCGCGAGTTGGTGCGCGCGTCTGGGTAGGTTGCAGCGGTTGCGCACCGTAGAATGGGCCACCCGACCCCCGGTCCTGGCGCACCAACTGGCGAGCGCCTACATCTCGTTGCCCGATAGCCCCGTCATCAACATGGTCGTCGCCGTGTTGCCTGGATGTACCATCAGAACGGCCGCGCCGTCGTCCGCCGACATCACCCTTCGTCGCAGGCGGGTATTGTAGCGGAAGCCAGGTCACGCCAGTAGGTATTCGTCCGGGGCGCCGGGAGATTTCGCAGGCTGATTCCCGGCAGTCGCGGCTTGCTCGGCCTCGCCGGGGTTTCCCCTGTCTCCCGGGTTCACAAGCGGAGCGAGTTCCTGGTTCGTCTGCCGCTCCATCGCCCAGACGGTCCGGCGACCACTCGCGTTGATAGTCCTTGACAATAGCGATCGCTTCCTGGAACGCGTGGATCAGCTCGAGTGCACGAGCGACGCAGCAGATCAGCTCGAGAGACCGGGCCGGTGAGGCCGAGGACAAGACTCAATAATCATCAATGTATCGATGGCCAGATCCGACGAACTCATTGTTCCAACGATCAAACCGTCGTCTCGGCCTTGCCGTTGAGCTGAGCCTCTTCGGGGAGTTCCGCGGCGGCGATGGATTCGACGAAGACGCCGATCTTGCGGTATTTCTCGTAACGGCGGTCGACCAGGTCGTCGAGGGGAACGCTCTTTAACTCGCGGAGGTTGCGCAGGAGGAAGGACTTGAGGTTGGAGGCGGCTTCACGGTGGTCGCGGTGGGCGCCGCCGGATGGCTCGGGGATGATCTCGTCGGTGATGCCGAAGCGAAGCAGATCGCGGCTGGTGAACTTGAGTGCGGCGGCTGCCTTGGGGGCGTGTTCGCTGCCTTTCCAGAGAATCGAGGCACAACCTTCGGGGCTGATCACCGAGTAATAGGTGTGCTCGAGCATTCCCAGGCGGTCGCCGATGCCAATCCCCAGGGCACCGCCCGAGCCGCCCTCGCCGATCACGACGCAGACGATCGGGGTGCGGATCTGGCTCATCTCCATCAGGCTCTCGGCGATGATTGCCGCCTGGCCCCGCTCCTCGGCCGAGATTCCCGGATAGGCGCCCGGGGTGTCGATGAACGAGATGATCGGCAGGCCAAACTTGGCGGCGAACCGCATCTTGAGCAGCGCCTTGCGATAGCCCTCGGGGTGAGCACAGCCGAAATGGCAGGCCGTTCGCTCGGCCAGGTTCTTCCCCTTCTGATGGCCGATGAACATGACCTTCATGTCGTCGATGTGGGCCAACCCGGTGACGATGGCCTTGTCGTCGCCGATGGCGCGGTCACCGTGGAGCTCGAGAAACTGCTCGAAAATCAGGTCGAGGTAATCGCGCGTCTGGGGACGCTGCTGATGGCGCGAAACCTGAACGGTCTGCCAGGGGTCGAGCTGCGAATAGATCTCGCGCTTCAGCGCGGCCAGCTCGCGCCGCAGCCTGCGGATCTGCTCACCGATCTTGGAGGTATCCCCCGCGGCGCGGTTCTTGGCGTACTGGGTCTCCATCTCTCCCAGGCGCATTTCCATCTCGTAGATGGGCGCCTCGAAGGGTAACCGTTGCTCGCTGGGACTGGGCATGAAAGGGTGTTCCTCGGCCAGAGGCCGCACCGCGGGAAACCGTTGGCAGATCCGGGTGGTCACCCGGCAAGCGAAGACTCGAGATCGCGGGCCGCCCGACACCTCGGCGAATCCCGCTTTAGAACAGGCCGTTTCCGGAATTGCTCGGCCCGGGGTCATCCTGGAAAATCCGGACTGATCGGAAGCGGGTCAGAAACTCGTGGAGGCTGGCGAGCCGGTCCACCGGTCGTTTCATGATCATCTTCAAGATCAGGTCGGAGTATTCCTGAGAGACCAGCTTGTTGTGCATGGTGATCGCGATCGGCCGTTCCTGTAAGTGCTTGTTCAGAAGCTCTTGCAGGGAGTTGGCCCGGAACGGTGGGCGGCCGCAAGCCAATTCATAGCAGGTGATGCCGAAACTGTAAATATCGGCGAGCGAGGTGGGCGGTTCGCAACGAATCTGTTCGGGGGCGATATAACTCGGGGTGCCTTGACGGGGAATCTTGCCACCAAAGAGCTTACGCAAACCCGAAAGGGGCCGCATGGCAAGCGCGTAGTCAATCACGCGTGCCTCGCCGGACTTGTTCGCCAGGATGTTCTCGGGCTTGACGTCACGATGCGTCCATCCTTTCTCGTGCATGTAAGCCAGGGCCGTGGCCGCCTGTTCCAGGATCCGGTGCAGGTGGGCCTTGGGCAAGGGATAGACGGAGGGCCGGGCAATTGGCAGCTTGAGGTGGCAACCGGGAAAATGATCCATCACAAAATAAGGTTGAACCGGGTCTTTCACGTACTCGAACACGCGGACCAGGTTCGGATGGCGCATCTCCATGCCGATCTTGGCCTCATGCTCGAACGTCTTGCGCTCTTCACGGTCTTCGGCGCGCGAGGCGATAAGCTGCTTGAGGGCGAACCGTTTCTGAGTCGAGTCCTGGACCACCTCCATGACCAGCGACGTGGCCCCGGGATGAATGACCCGCACGACCCGATAACCACCGATCTTGTCCTCGTTGACGGTGTTGGAATCGGTCGCCACGGCTCACCTTTCACGACGATTTCAATCGCGGTCTGCCGGCACACACCGGCCAGTGCCTCCGTGACCTCAATACGCAATGCTCGTTTTCTCATGACTCCTTATTGTACCAGAAATTAAAGAACCGGGGCAACTTGGGGAACAAGCAAGGCATGCATGGACCGTCGGCTCTTTCGCGACCAAGCTCAAGACGGCGCCCCTTGGACACCGAACTAATGGAGAAAGACCGACCTGTTTTTCGAAGCCGGGATACCCACCTTGTCGATCTTGCGAGCGGCCGGTCACAGCGGGGACCGATGAAGCTTCTCAGCCGGGTTGAGACTGGTGCGGCCTTCGACAGGAAGGAAAGGGAGTGCCAAGTGATGAAGGGATTCCGGAACGCCGGGCTGAACGACGAAACCTGTGGGCCGGGCGCGAAATCCCGGGATCTTCCAGTCTCCAGCCGGCGAGATGCGCTCGAGAGACTGCGAAAAAGCATCGGTCTCGACGAAACGGCAATGGCCTTGCTGACCGGAGAGCCCGGAACCGGCAAGACCTGGCTCTGGCGCCGGCTCGTCCAGGAACTTCCCACGAACTGGCAGTGGCTGTCTGTGGACATGTCGGAAGCCCTCGACGCTCTGGAGTTTCTGCGGCTGATCGGCCACGACCTTGGAATCAACGCGGCTGACCGGCTGGGAGCAGCCCGGCTAGACCTGGCCCGCGCTCTCCAGGACGATTCGAGCGACGGCCGATCGTGGCTGCTGGTCGTCGAGAACGCCCAGAGCACTCCGGCGCAGGTCTGGAACGAGATCCAGGCAATGGTCCACGCAATGGAGGAGTCCGAAGGCTTTGGCGCGGTGATCCTGGTGGGTCCGACCAAGCTGGCACGCCAGCTCGCCACCCGGTCGCTGAGCTCCCTGGCGACACGCATCAGAACGCATGTCCATTTACTCTCCCTGGATCTTGATGAGTCGCTCGAGCTGGTGCAGGCTCGCGGCGGCTTCGGGAATCTCGATCGGGCGATCCTGGAAGAGCTCCACCGTGTCGCCCGGGGAAACCCGCGGCTGCTGCTGCAACTCTTGCGGAGGCGATCGTGGGCGACCGCTGCACCCCCCATCACGAGCCAGCCGGCCACGCTACGGCGGTTGCCCGAACCACCGGCTGATCCAGTCGTTGCGCGTTCCGACGTGATCGCAGAACCGGCTCCAGGGGAGATTTCCGCCACGAACCGGGGACTCCAGGTCCCCCCGCGGGGAAGCGCGGTAACCGCCGACGAGTCCGGCACGCCCGCGCCGCCCTTGGTTCCCAGTCGCCCGCCACTTCGCGTCGAGGAGGGGTTGATCGAGGTCGGCTGGGGGGGGAACCTCGAGGCCGAAGCGGCGGTCTCGGCCGGTGAATCGGTCGCTCCGCTGGTTACAGACCTGCCTGCTGCCGGCCAGAGCGAGTCGCCCGGCGAGGAGATGATCGAGGACCATGAGGGAGAACTCCCCAGCGAGGAGATGATCGAGGACCATTACGCAGCCCTCCAGGCCTGGACCGAGTGGGCGAAAAACCGAGGGCGCGCCTCGAGCCCGAGTGCCACGGCTGCCAGCGAGCAGGTTGAGCGCGCTGCCGTTTTGAAGGCGGCCATGGTCCCAGCCGAGGACGAGCGCTACGCGGTGGAGGAGTTTCCCGCGCCGAGTCTCCGTGCCGAGCTCCAGCACGAACATGCACCTTACAGCCAGCTCTTCTCTCGGTTGCGGCAGTCGAAGTAAACGGCCTGCTGGCCGGGACGGGAGATCATTCTCGAGCGTCCCGCGTTCGAAACCAAGAGCCTGCCGCGCGGTGAGCTCGATCGCCAGCAAGATGGCCACGTCGTTCTGCCGCGCAGGCGCCGAAAGGCCTCGCCCGAGCAATCACGCCATAAACCGCATGTCCTTCTCCCCAGAATCATGAACCCCAAAAGAACCCTCTGTGACCACGGAAACTCCGCCGAATCGATTGATGAAACCAATGAGCAAGGACCGAAAGTTTTGATAGCGGCTCGGGCACGGCGTTGCTCGACGTGCGGGGTCGTTTCTGGTTTCTTTGATGAGCAGGTGCCGCCACCATTGATCACCTGGTGCTTCCGGGCCGCCCTCTTCCCGGGAGGGACGGCATCGATGACCCATCCGACTCTGACGATGTCGTGTCGTGTTGTCGCGCCCTGGGATCCATCGGGGGTGGCACCTGCTTTTCCTTCTGCCTTTCCCTTCAAGCCACCCATCCTCGGTTGTTGCTTCCAGGTTGACCGGGTTCCTGGCAGGTTTTCTGAGAGTCAGCAAAACGACTCGTCTTGGCGCATGCCGTTTGCCGGAGATAATCTGAGATCGGTCGAGCACCGCCGCGCACCGCCGGCAAGGGACCCGCCGCACCGTCAACCCGGATGACCCGACATTGTCAGATTCCATTGAGTCACAGTCACAGCCTGAAAGCAGGCTTCTGGTTTCGCTGGCGACTTACAACGAGGCAGGGAACTTACAGCCCCTCGTCCAGACGATCCGCCAGTTCGCGCCTCGAAGTTCGATCCTGATCATCGATGACAACTCCCCCGATGGGACCGGCAAGATCGCCGATGAGCTCGCCGCCGAGCTACCCGCGATTCACGTGATGCACCGGCCGGGCAAGCTCGGTCTGGGCACGGCCATGCTGGAGGCCATCTCCTTCGCAGTCGGCAGCCAGTACGACTACCTGCTGAACCTCGACGCCGACTTCAGCCATCCTCCCCGGTTCATCCCGGCCTTGCTCGATGGCATGCGCGATCACGATGTGATGATCGGTTCGCGTTACGTGCAGGGCGGCGGAGTCGAGGGAGGGTTCACGTTCAAGCGGAAGTTCATGAGCTCCGGCATCAACTGGTACGCGCGGATCTTGCTAGGCCTCACAAGCAAGGACAACAGCGGGGCCTATCGCTGCTACCGCGTCAGCAAGCTCGCCCAGATCGACCTGAGCAAGGTGCGCTCGCGGGGATATTCATTCCAGGAGGAGATCCTCTTCTGGTGCAAGCGCGTGGGCTGCCGGATCGGGGAGACTCCGATCTTGTTCGAGAACCGGCGGTTCGGCGCGTCGAAGATCAACATGCGCGAGGCCGCCTCGGCGCTCTGGATCCTGCTGCGGCTTGGCGTGGGTCGCGTTCGCGGATAAGCGGGTCATTCCGGCAGATTGCCGGTCGCGGATCTGCCTTGCATACGGAGGCGATCTTTGGTGGGTCGGCGCTGGATGATTGGAGCAAGGCTCACGATGAGCCTTGCTCTCAGCCGATCTCGTGCTCGCGGATGGTCACATAGATTTCCTGGCAAGCCTCGGCGATCCTCTCACCCAGGCCTTGGTGCTTGGTCTCGAGCTGGCTCGAATACATTCCCAGGACCTTGCACAAGAACGCGCTGTGGCAGTGATCGGTCTCATGCGTCAACTGCTCGAGTGATTCCTCGATCTGGTCGGCCAGGTAGAGCAGGAACTGAGCCTGACCCTTGACCTCGGCGAGATACCGCCTCAACTCACGCGAGGTCACGAAAGGGCGAGCGGGTTCGCTGCTGTCGTCGAACTCGGGAGCCAGGTCTTCAAACTCGCTGAGTGCTGGTTCTCCCAGCATTCCATTGTTCGGCGAAGTCATGCCGTTTCTCCCGATCCGTTCGAGCCAGCGGGCGTACTGACGAACGCCTCAAGCACGTTGCAAAGGTCGCTGATCATCCCCAAGTTCTGGCTCTCGAGCCGCAAGTTGGCGGTGTGCATCTCCACCAGTTGCTTGATGAAGATGCGAGTGCCTGGGTCGTTCTCATCCTGGAATCGCTCGACGTCGGCCACTGCGGCCCGCACCAGGTAGTCCATGAACTGGAGCTTGCCGCGGATTGAGGTCGAAAGCCGGGACAGTTGGGTGCGGTCCGTGGGTTCCGCTGCTGCGGTGATTTGGGACATCCTGATCGTGTCTCCGGACCATGGGGCCGGACACTTGAGCCGAGCGTCAGCGTCCGTGCGGTGGTGAAGTTGGTCTCGCAGCTCTCTGCGTGCCGGGAGCAGATCCGGGGGAACCGCGCGGACCCGCTCCCAACAAAAATGGCTTCCGAGCGTCAGATTACTCATCCGGGCTCCGCGACGCAACCTCAATGCGAGGAACAGGGCTCACTCTGTTTACATGCAGCCATGCGGCAGTGCGACGCGAGGTCCTTCTTGACCAACCAGTTCCGGGCTTGCGGATCTGCCCCCTTCCCGGTTTCTTTCGGGTCGGGCGTGAGGTACAAGGGACAGAGGAGGCGTGGCGTCCGCGTGAACGCGGGGGAGCTCCCCGCGAAAACATTCTGCCGTGAGGCTGATGGCCAATCGCAAGGGAATTCGGAAACGCTCACCCAGGCCTACGAAGGCAAACCTCGGCGCGATTCCGGGTCGTCATCTCCGTGGCCTTGCAGACGCGGAGTGGCCCCGGCCGATCGATCTTCCAGAGGAGACTTGCATCATGTCGTGGAACCTGAACCGTCGAGAGCTGCTCCTGGCCAGCGGCGCCGCCTGGCTGGGCGCCGGGGCGTTCGGACACGTCCTGGGCGCATCCCAGAAGAGTACCAAGAAGGTCCTGTTCTTCACCAAGAGCTCTGGCTTTCCCCATTCGGTCGTGACCCGCAAAGGAGACCGGCTTGCGCTCGCCGAGCGGATCCTGACCGAAGCAGGCAAGGAACACGGCTTCGAGGTCGTCGCCTCGAAGGACGGACGCCTCTTCGAACCCGACAAGATCGGCGAATGGGACGCCTTCGCCTTCTACACAACGGGCAACCTGAACAAGCCAGGCACCGACGGGACCCCGCCGCTATCCTCCGACGGTGAAAAGGCCCTCTACGACGCCATCCGCGGCGGCAAGGGCTTCATCAGCATGCACTCCGCAACCGATTCTTTCGGGCATCATTCTCCCCGCGACAAGGGAGCCGAAGATCCGTTCGTGCAGATGATCGGTGGAGAATTTGTCATCCACGGCGCCCAGCAGGTGGTCACGATCGAAGTCGCCGACCCCCACTTCCCCGGCCTCGATAAAGGCTTTGGCGAATCCGGGCAATTCACGCTCAACGACGAATGGTACGCACTGAAGAACATGCCAGAAGACCTTCACGTGATCCTGGTTCAGGTCACGAAGGGAATGCAGGGCCGCATGTACCATCGCCCCAACTACCCCATGACCTGGGCGCGGTCGTTCGGCAAAGGGCGCGTCTTCTACACCTCGATGGGACATCGCGAAGACGTCTGGGAAAACCCCAAGTACCAGGGCCTGCTCATCGGCGCCCTGGCCTGGGCCACCGGCCGGGTTGATGCCAACATCGAGCCCAACATCAAACAGGTGACACCCGGGTACAAAGACTTCGGGGGATGAGCGGCGATTCGGATCGCCCATGGCTCATGAAGGGAGCGTCAGGTCCTGGACAGGCGTGCGGTAGTGAAGGAAGAAGCCTGTACCCGAAGGGCCTGCGCAGACGATGGCCTCACCGCAAGCCGTTGCGGCCTTTCGGGTACAGGCTCTTGAACGAAGCCGCTTC
>JBEKTN010000364.1:0-8622 GCA_049516015.1 Isosphaeraceae bacterium
TTGTTTTGGAATAATGAGACCGTGTTCTCTTCTACATTATTCCAAAAACCTGCGGGGTTTTCAAGCTTTTCTTGAGAAATCTTGCCCTCCGGGTTATATATCACGCTTGATTCAGGTCTAGAACAGAAAACCTCGTCGCTGATCGGGAGACTCCCATGAGCGCTGTCACGAAACAGAAGTTCACCGTTTCTGAGTACCTCGTCTCTGAACGACACGCGGAACGCAAGAGCGAGTTCTTCAACGGCGAAATTTTCGCGATGGCCGGGGGCAGTCGCGAACACAACCGAGTCAAGGAGAACTTGGTAGGCGAGTTGTTCGCGAGGCTCAAGGGGGGAGTGTGCCAAACCTTCTCCAGCGACCAGCGAGTCTTAGTCGAAGCGACCGGTTTGTATACTTACCCGGACGTCATCATCCTGTGCGGCCCGGGTGCATACGACCCGGCCGACCGAGATACCCTGACGAACCCCACGGCCCTCATTGAAGTCCTCTCTCCGTCCACGGAACGGTACGACCGCGGGGCAAAGTTTCGAAGCTACCAGCTCGTACCCAGCATGATCGAGTACGTCCTGGTGGCCCAGGACGAGCCGGTGTGCGAGCGTTACGTCCGCCAAGCGGATGGCTCCTGGGCGCTTGTTTCCTTCGTTGGTTTAACCGACACGCTGGCGTTTACTTCCATCAAAGCCCGCATCCCCCTCGCCGACATCTACGCCGGTGTCGTCTTCCCCGAACGCGAGCGGCCCTGATTCGGCCTCGCTCGATTCAGGTGCTGCGGACCTGCTCCAGCCGGGCCACGAACTCGGCGTGCTCGGGAGTGTTCAAGCCTTGCTCGAGGATTGCCTTGACGGTTGTCTTCTCACCGCTCACCAGAGCGTTGGGATCGAGCCAGAGGCCGGGAAAGATCGTGCTGCGCAGGATGCCGTCGGCCGCGGGCCGCAACGGCTCGAATTGCCCTTCGCGATTCACGAGCCAGTCAACCTGCCTGTCAAGTACACGCCATACGATGTATTCACGGACACCGTTGCGGCGGTAGGCATTGAGCTTTTTCCCCAGATCGTAACTGGCGCTGCTGGAGGCGACTTCGGCAACCAGTTCGAGGGCTCCTTCGATGTAGTCATCCTCGCTGATGCGAGCCTGGCCACCTCGCTCAGGCCGGATGATCAGGAAAGCGTCGGGCTGAGGCTCGTTGTCCAGATCGAGGCGAATGCTAGCATTATCGCCAGCCTCGACACCGGGGGTGTCCGTTTCATAATTCCCCAGCCAGGTGACCAGTCTGGTATGAGGGTGGCCGTGCTGCTCGTATCGCACCGGCGAAGGCATGTAAACCTCTCCTTCGATCAGCTCGGCCTTCTTGAGCTCGGGCATCGCATCGTACCGTCGCTCGAACTCGGCACGGGTCAAGCGATCGCCGTTCTCCAGCGGCCGGAAGGCACGGTTGTCTCCGGTCATTTTCGGCTCGGCTGGCTTCGCGGACGGTGTTACGACGGCCATGGAATCGGCCTCCGGGACGCTGGTTGCCTCGAAGGAATCGCACCACCTACCATACGCGATTTCGCACCAGACCGACAACGCCGGCTGAGCCTTCAAAATCGAAAGGGGCCATCCACGTTTCCCGGGTGCCAGAAAATGGGAGGCCTCTCCCGCTCTCCCCAGGTGTCCGCCGTGAGCAGCAAAGTTCCCCTTGATCCTCCTTCTACTTCACCTTGACACCGCTTCCGGTCCTGGTGGCCCACAACACCGGGATGTCGACGAGGTCGTCAAGATAGCGACGGGCCATCGGTGGCACCTTCCTCCTTCCCTGCTCCCAGGAACTGACCGGCTTCGTGTTGACGCCCATGAACCTTGCGAGGAGCGCCTGGCTTGCCTTGAGCTTCATGCGGACAGCCCGGACCTCCTTCGGACCATACTCCCGGGATTTCAATTCGAGCTTGCGAGTCCGGACCGTGCAGAGGCCCTCAAGGGACTCGCCGGCTTCGGCGGCTTGCAGGAGCTCGTCGATCCCGGCACAAGCCTCGGCGATGAGAGGAGACACACTTTCTTCGTCCCGGACTTTCTTGGCCCTGTTCCGGATTCTCAGTGTTCTTGGATTTGACGAAGCCATTCCTCATGCCTCACTTTCGCCCACGCTTTCAACCCGCCGGCGCGTTTTGCCACGGCATTCGTGTCCGCCTTGCTGATTACCTGCTAAAACCACGGCCTCTGGCCGTGTGACCCGAAGAGCTTCGAGCGATCCGGCGTGCTTTTCCCATTCTGGTCAGGGCTTGGCAAGACTCTCGCATGACATTGGATGAGCCTGGAATTCGTCATCAACGGAGAAGCCTCTGCCGGTGCCTGGGAGAAACCTGGACCGCTCCAACTCCACGCCCCCAACGGGGGCAACCTCACGTAGACGGCCCCCTCGGGGGGCCTTCCCAATACCATGGCCTCTGGCCGTGGTTGATTATTTGGAGGTCCCCTGGGGTCGAGGTCCCCTGGGGTCAGACCTAGTTATTAGTTAACTAATAACTAGGTCTGACCCCGTGAAGCCCCTTATGTAGAACAGCTCCGTCGGGATGAAGTACGAGTCAATCTGGTCTAACGGAGTCTCCAGATTGGTTGGCTCCTTCTGTCGAATGATCATGCCCACGGAAGGGGATTGAAGTGTCTTCGCCATACTCGTTCACCTCCTATTATCAATGTGCGCCGATGCAAAATTCTTTCGCCGGTCGGTACCCAGCCAGGACCCGTTCCTGGGCCAGCGCCATCGGCGCCATGCCGACCTTCTCCGCTGGTCGCCGGCAAAACCGGCCCCTTGAGCCCGGGCCGCGTCCGCGGAAGATCGTAGAGCGTGGCAGGCTTTACTCGATGCCCGGGTGGTCCGCCGGGCGGGGCCCGGGGGCGGGCCAGAAGAACTTGCGCTCGGCCACGACGATCGGGCGGTCGTTGATGCTCGCCTCCCGGCGGCGCATCAACCCGTGGGCGTCGAATTCCCACAGCTCGTTGCCGTAGCTGCGGAACCAGTTGTCCGCGGCGTCGCGCCACTCGTACTCGAACTTGACCGCGATCCGGTCGGCGGTGAAGGCCCACAGTGCCTTGACCAGCCGGTAGTCCAGTTCGCGAGCCCACTTGCCGCTCAGGAATCGGCGGATCTGCTCGCGCCCGACCGGGAACTCGATCCGGTTCCGCCACACCGAGTCTTCGGTGTAGGCAAGTGCCACTTGATCCGGGTCTCGCGAGTTCCAGGCGTCCTCGGCCGCGCGGACCTTCAGGATCGCCGTTTCCAGGGTGAACGGCGGAGCAATAACGTGCCGTTGTGGGGTCAGGATCGCAGTCATGGAATTCCTTTATGTTCGTGGTGGTGGTGTGTTCGTTTTCCCGACGGGATTGCCGGCACCTGCTTTCGCCGAGATCGCCCTTTGCACCGGTTCGTCCGTTCCGTCTGACCCCACGCCCCCGACCCAGATCGAAGTCCGTTCAGCACACACATCATTGTGATATGCGTCACGCTGATCTCGCTTGGCCGGGACGTCGTGGCATCGCCGAGCCAAAGATGACGCATAAGATCCTCCTGTGGGGAGACACTAAAGCAAGCATCTGGATCGCTGGGACGCCGCGTGCAACATCCGCTTCATCTTCGGGTTCGAGTCCCAGTACTTCCTCAAGGCCAGAGCCGACGATCTCCCAGCCGACGCGTACGGCTTCCTGCCTCATCTCTCACTTTCTCTCCGAGCAGCCAAATGATCAGAAGGTGCCGCCGGTTCGTCCCAGGCCAAGGGCTGCCACTTCGGGGCCTCGATCCAGGGGCGGCACCGTGGACAGACGAGCCAGACGCCCACGAACCCGCCCATCAGCAGGGTCACGGCGACGACGATCACGTTGATGACCATGGCGCTCACTCCTTGTTGGAGAAGGAACGGACGTAGCGAGCCAGGAGCTTCTGCTCGTCCGGCATGAGCTTTCCGCCCCAGCGAGGCATCGCCGAGCCCCGGACCCCGTGGGCCAGCGCCGCCTCGGCGTAGGCCGTCGTGGGCCGGACCTCGTGGAAGTTCGTCGGGGCCGGGGCCAGGATCGACGCCGAAGGCCCGTTGCCCGCCCCGTCCGGCCCGTGGCAGACGGCGCACTGCTTGGCATAGAGTCCCTGCGCCGTCGACCGCTCGGCCCCGGTCAATTCGGGTGGCGGCTCCTTCGGGGCGAGAGTCCCGAGGTAGGCGACGAGCCCCCGGAGGTCGCCCGTGGTCAGGTCGTTCCAGGGGGGCATGGACGATCCAGGGACGCCGTTCCAGAGGGATTCGCTCAGGCGGCGGTTGGAGAACCGGGCGGTGGTCAGGTTGCGGGGGACGGGGGTCAGGGCGACCGCCGCCGGGCCGTTCCCCCGGCCCTCCGGCCCGTGGCAGCCGGCGCAGTTGCGGGCGAAGATTTCGGCCCCCCTGCGTGCGAAGCGTTCGTCCTCTCCGACCGCCAGGGTGGTGTCCCAGACCGGGGCCTTCCCGGCGGTTCGGGGGATGGCACAGTCGCAGAACATCCCCTTCCGCCGTTCTTCCTCGGGGTCTCGACCCGGCAGCGGACCCGGCCCGGACAGGCCCGTCAGTTGGGCGTCCCGACCGAGCGACTCCAGGTAGTTCACCACGTCGAGGGCTTGCCGCCCCGGCCGGGTCGGCGAGCCTTCGAACAGCCAAGGGTAGCCGGGCATGACCGAATCCGGGACGACGTGCCGGGGGTTCCAGAGGTGGGCCAGTTGCCAGTCCCTCGACTTCCGCCCCCCTTCACGTGCGAGGTCGGGGCCGACTCGCCGCGTCCCCCACATCTGGGGGGCATCGCCGCCGCTCTCCCACGCCTGGCTCGCTGGCCCGAACCGCCGCACGTCGTCCTCCGTGAAGCGGATGAGTTGCGAGTGGCAGGTCATGCAGCCTTCTCGGGAGTAGACCTGTCGCCCACGCTCCTCGCTGGCCGTCCGGGCCGGTCGGTCGGTCGGCTGCGTCCGGGCGATCTGCTCCTCCAGCGTGCGGTTGGGCCAGAGGCCCAGTACGACGAACGAGAAGGCGAACAGCCCGAACCCCGCTCCGGCGGTGAGCACGTAGGCGTTCTTCAGCCAGCGGAACCCGGCCACCTCCTCCTCGGCGTCGTCCTGCCGGCCCGGGGCGGCCGTCGTCACCTGCGCCGGGGCGGGGGCGACGACCGGGCCGGTCGTCAACGCCGCCACGACGGCTAGGAACCCGGCCAGGAGCACGAATCCCGACACCGAGCGGACCCACCAGAACGGGGCCGAGGCCCGCACCGAGTCCAACCACGGCAGGTCGCCCTGCCAGAGTTGCCCCTGGACCAAGCCGGCGGCGGTCAGGTCGAGGACCATCCCCGTCAGCCCCAGGGTCAGGAGCCAGAACGCCCAGCCGGCCGCCCCCCGGTAGTACCGGCACCCCGGCGTCAGCCGCCAGGCGTGAAAGAGGCCGCCCAGGGCGATGAACGAGCCGAACCCGATCATAGCCAGGTGGGAGTGGCCGATGACCCAATCCGAGAAGTGGACGAATCGATTCACCGGCATAATCGACTGGGCCGACCCCTGGAGGCTGACGATCAAATAGGCGACGACCCCCACCCAGACGAACCTCAAGGGCGTGTCGGCGGCGACTGTGCCGCCCCGCCCCCGGAGCGACAGCAGCAGGTTCGTCACTACCAGGACGACATCCGCCCCCAGGTAGACCGAGGCGACGACCGCCCCCTTCTGGGCCTCCATCGGGATCGACGAGAAAACGTAGTGATGGGTGCCGTTGAGCGGGTAGAGCAGGAACAGGAGCCAGAAACCGATCATCGACAGGAAGTGGCTGTAGATCGGCCGCCGAGAGACGGCGGGGATGACGGCGTAGGCGATGGCCAAGGCCAGCGGGGTGACGAACAGCCCCACGGCGTCGTGAATCCAGAGTCCGCTGAAGGTCGCCCCCTGGGCACCGGGGAGGTACTCGGGCACAACGTTGCCGACCGGGTAAGCCAGCAAGGTGAACGTCAAGCCGCCCAGGACGTACCAGGCCGAGACATACAGGCTCGACACCCTGGCCCGCAATAGCGGCACGACGAACTGGGCGACCGCCATCAGCATCCCCAGGGTCGCCGCCCCGTCCACGGGGAGCGGGAACTCGGCCCACTCCAAAGGCTGGCTCACGCCAGACTGGACCAGCGCCCAGCCGGGCAGCACGAGCAGCCCGTTCCAGACGGCGAACAGAGCCCACCCGAGCCAAACGCCCGTGACGGGGCGGCTGGCCAGCCGGGGCACGGCGAAGTAGAGGAAGGCGAGGAAGGCGTTGCCAAGCCAGCCGAAGAAGAGCCCCTGGGTGTGGGCGTAGCGTAGCCGCCCCCAGGACAACCAGGACACGCCGCCGAGCCAGTCCGGCGAATGGAGCCTGATCGACATCACGAGCCCGAGCAGGGCGACGTAGAGCACGCACCCCAGGGCGGCATAACCGTGCCAGCGTATCAGGGCCGGGATTGTTCGGAGGGCGGGCGGGCGTCGTTCTTGCGAAGTGGCCATACGGTCCTCGCATCGCCCTCGGGGGCGGGAATCATGTTCGAAGCGAAAAGGCGGCCCGGTCACGGGGCGGGTGGCCGGGCGGCGAGCAAGTAGTCCACGACACGGGACTCGTTCTCGGAGGTAATCGGAGCCCCGTAGACTGCTACCATCTTGTGGACGACCTCGGCCCACTTCTCCCGGCCGAACGGGGGCTGGCCTAAGGGGAGGCGGGCCGAATGGCAGATCAGGCACGAGGTCTGGAACTCGTCTCGGTGCGGGCCTTCCGGCAGTTCGATATCCCAGGCCGGGTCCGCCGCCACGCCCGACATCGCCACGACCTCGGGGTCGGGACGCCGGTCGGCGACCACCCAGGCGTCCTTCGTCCCCGAGTAGGAAATCCCGGCGGCGATCAGGCCCAGGACGACCGCCAGGGCGAGCCCGAACCGCTGGCGGCGGGAGGCGTCGGCGAGGTGGCCGCGCGTGTTGTGCTCGGCGGTCGGTTCAGGCGACATGGACGGTCATCTCCTCGACGACGTTGCGCATGAATCCGCCCCGGTTCCAGCCTTCCTTGTCGGGCTGGACCTCCCCGTCACGGCTCGTGGCCCGGACCAGGAGTCGATGCTCGCCCCGTGACGCCGGGGTCCAGCGGAAACGCCATCGGCGGAAGGAATATCGGCCCAGGTCGTCGCCCAGCACGGCACCGGCCCAGGTCGATCCTCCGTCGACCGAGACCTCGACGCCCCGGATGCCGCCGCCGCCGTCGAAGGCGACCCCCTCGACCTCGATGGCCCGTCCCGCCGGCACGGTCGAGCCCGCCTCGGGCGCCGTGACGAACGAGCGGACGTTCATCCGGTTGATCGGGATCAGATGGTCGGACAGTTTCGCATGGGGGTCCTCGACGCCGTTCGGGTTGGTTGGGATCTTATACGCCTTTGCCATCCAGTAGCCGTCGAAGGCGTGCGGCAGGACGGTGATCCTATGCAGGGCCTTGACCCAGTAGGTGGCGTACCAGCCAGGGACGACCAGCCGGGCCGGGAACCCGTTGAGCACCGGCAGCGGCTCGCCGTTCATCGAGTACGCCACCGTCACCTCGTGCTGGAGGGCGTGGTCGATGTCGAGCGCCTTGACGAAATCGGGCACCGAGGCGAGCGGACCTTCGTCCATCCCGTCGAACGTTACCTGCACGGCGTCCCGCCGCACGCCCGCCGCCCTCAGCACCTTGGCGAGCCCGACCCCCGCCCACCGGGCGTTGCTCATCGCCCCGTTCCGCCACTGAGCCCCGGGGACCCTCGGGTTGAACAGGCTCCGCGAGTTGCCCGAGCACTGGTTCACGGCCACGACCTCGTCGCCGCCTAGCCGTCGGAGGTCGTCCATGGACAACTCCAGCGGACGGTCCACGGCCCCGTCGATCCGCAGCCGCCAGGTCTTGAGGTCGATCGCCGTCGGGATCGTCTGGAGGTGCCAGCGAACGTAGAATGCCTCGTTCGGGGTCAGGTCATGGCGGAAGTACCGCCAGGGCGTCTCCAGGCAGGGCGGTCGGTCGTTGATGACCCGCATGGCCGCCTTGCCGGGAAACCGGGCGAGCGTGTCGCCTCCGCCCGCCGGAGATTCCGACTGCCGTCTGCCCGTGCAGCCGATCGGCAGGAGGGATGCCCCCGCCGACGCCGCACCCAGCATCCATTGTCGCCGTGTCAGATTCATGCCGCCTCCCGCCGTCGCCGGATTCTGACTTGGCTGGCCGAAGGAAGTGTCTATTGTAATCAACGGCCAAAAACGGGGCTAGGACCCGAGCAGGGTCGTTTTGTATCCTTTTGCCCAGCATTCAGTAGAACATGGAGACCCACTGGAACGACAGGGGTCCCCTGGGCTCAGGGTCGGGGTCCCCTGGGCTCAGGGTCGGGGTCCCCTGGGCTCAGGGTCGGGGTCCCCTGGGCTCAGACCTAGTTATTTGTTAACTAATAACTAGGCCTAAAACAAGCGTAATATATTACGCGACTATAGTAAATATCAGAATCTCATATGTGCGATCATGAGATGTACCTTCTACTACCCGGAGGTCTCAGACCCCGGTCTTTGATTTCGATTTGTTTCCCCTCATGCATCACTCGCCTTTCTTTGCTCGGTGGCCTCTAGGGATCGGGGCATCC
>JBEKTN010000365.1:0-8564 GCA_049516015.1 Isosphaeraceae bacterium
TCTATTTCCCATCGTGCCATCTTATCCACTCAGACGAAGATCTCCCAAACACCATCTGCGTAAGCAGATAACTCCTACGACCCGCAACCTACCCTGGTCCCAGATCAGGAGGTCTGAGGCCGTCGTAGGCGACACGTGTGAACATGCCCCCGGTAAAGAATCTCTTGCCCCAGGTGGGGTCGAGGTCGGCCGTGGGACGCGCGGCGATCGCCTCCTGGAGGGTCTTGCCGGCGTCGAGCATCGGCGCGAGCCGGTCGTGGACCGTCGCGAGCATCTTCCGGAACGCGGCGAGGTCGGCCGGGGTGGCGAGCGGGCCGTGGCCGGGGATGATCCGCGTCTTCGGGCCGGCGAGCTTGAGGAGGCGGTCGGCCGCGGCGATCATGCCGCCGATCCATCCCAGACTCGAGGCGTCGATGTTCGGGTAAAAGCCGTTGCTGAAGAGGTCGCCCGTGTGGATCACGTCGTGGGACGTGAAATGGACGATCAGGTCGCCGTCGGTGTGAGCGGGGGGTACGGCGGTCAGGTGGATCGTCTCGGGGCCGACGTGGAGCTCGGCCTCGTCGAATGTCAGGATCGGCAGCGCACCCGGGGGCGAAGCCGGGGTGGTCATCTTGAAAACCTCGGTGTACTGGTCGGTCGCGAGTCGCTTCCGCGTGGCCCCGGTCGCGAGGATCGTCGCCCCGGCGCGGCCGAAGACCTCGTTGCCACCCGCGTGATCGAAGTGCCAGTGGGTATTGATCAAACGCGTGACCGGTTTGCCGCCGACCCGCTTGACCGCCTCGAAGACGTCATTCGCCCGGTTGGGCACGCTCGAATCGACGACGATCAGCCCGTCCGGCCCGCCGAGCACGGCGATGTTGCCGCCGGGCCCCTGGATCAGGTGGAAGTCGGCCGCGAGCCTGACGACCTCGATCGGGACCTTGGCCATCATCGGACCCATCCGGGCGATCAAAGGGGCGGGGTCGGAGTCGTCCGCGGGCCCGTCGCCCCGGGCCCGACCCGCGAGCACGAGCGCCCCGGCCGCACCGAGGCCCGCACGCATCCATTCACGTCTATTCATACTCGATGACTCACTCCGCCCTGAGACCCATGGAGGCTTGCCCGCTCCGACGGCCGAGGCCGGCACATTTCTATGCTATCCGCGAGGTCAAGCACGACCCGATTTTCGCGGGCTTCGCGGGGTCAGACCCCAGAGGATTCACGGCGCGCGACTACCCGATTCATGGTCCCCGAAGCGCTCGTCAACTGGCTTTGACCCTTCGGCCTACTCACGCGTAATCTAGTGCAGGAGGAGAATCCGCCATGGACATCGACGCGCGAGTTGAGCTCGAAGCTTTTCACCGCTTCCTCGAGCAACAGCTTTCCAATGGGGGGTGCTCCCTTTCCCCCGAAGAGTGCCTTGACCTCTGGCGCGCCCAGCATCCGCTCGATGGGCAAACCTGGGAAGACATCAACGCCGTGAAAGAAGCCCTGGACGACATGGAGGCGGGAGATGCGGGAGAGCCTTTCCACCAGTTCAGCGAAGAATTCCGTAAGAAGAACCGGCTCCCCGCATGACTTATTCCGTCTCGATTTTGCTGCGGGCCCGCCAGGACGTTCAGCAGATTTTCGACTGGCTGGCCGCTCGGTCCGAGCAGGGAGCCCAGAGCTGGTTCGAGAGTTTCGAGATCTCGGTCTCCGCCCTCAGCAAAAATCCCTTCCTCGCCGCAATCGCCCCGGAGAACGACCACTGCGAACGCGAGATTCGGCACGTTCTTTTCCGAACGCGACAAGGCCGGTTTTACCGAGCTCTCTTCACGGTCGTTGAGAGCGAGGTGCGAATCCTTCGGGTCCGGGGACCCGGAGAGCCACCGGTCCGCAGTAAAGATATGGAATAGCCGTCGCACGCCGCGGAAACGGGGCGCTGGGGATGGAAGCTTTGTGCCCGCCCATGACCACCTACTGGCGGAGCGGAAGGGGCCACCCACTCTCTGGTACCTGGGAAACGTGGATGGCCCCCAATGTCGTCTTCAGGACAATACTCGACCTCGCGGCAGAAAGAATCGCCCACCAATTGGGGGCAGGCGGTGTCTCGGTCTTGCGCGTCAAACTAACCTCACGCCGCTTCCCGATTCTTCATACTGCCGCTACAGTGCTATTGGAGGATTGATCCATGGCGGCTGTCGAAAAACTGGCAGTGAGTCAGTCGGCCTGGATCGCGGCAACCTTCTCCGACCGAGGAGCATTAAGGCCAGCAATCTCGAGCGTCCTGACCGCTCCCGAATTGATATCGATCACGCGAATCTTGTGATTGTTCGTGTCGGCCACATAGAGGCTGTCTCCAGCCACGCTCAGACCGCCCGGTTGATAGAAGCGGGGTGAATCGTCCTCGCTGCCGGGCTTGCCGTCGCCCGCGAACGTCTTGACTGTGAGGGTACTGGGGTCGCAAACCTTGATCTTGTTGTTGTAGGTATCGGCGATGAAGAGCTTGCCGCCGCCGTAGGCCAGGCCGAGGCAGTGCTGGAGGCGGACGTCCGCACCGGTGCCGTCAATGTCGCCGAACTTGAAGAGGCCTTGACCCACGATCCGGCCGACCTCCGGATGATCGGTATTGATTCCGGTGATCACGCGGACCCCCGAAACTTCGGAGTCGGCGACAAAGAGGTTCCTGCCGTCTGTCGCCAGGCCGCTGGGCTGGGCGAACTTGGCAGTGTCCAGATCGCCATCCTCGATGTTCTCAGAACCCGACCCCGCCCAGACGCCGATCTTGCCGGTCTTGAGGTTCAGCTTCCAGATCTCGTGCGGACCGGCCATCGCGATGTAGAACGCCGGTGAGCCGGGAACCTGGATGATGTCCCACGGGCTACTCAGAGCGCTCGTCCTGGCCGCCCCGACGTAGCGGTCCAACGGGCTCCGAGGCGCCTGGAAGCCGGTCCCGGAAATGGTTCTCACCATTTTGGACTTCAGATCGATGGCCCGGATCGCGTGGTTCTCGGTGTCGGTGACGTACAGGGTCGCACCGGCCAGGCACATTCCCTGCTGGCGATTGAAACGGGCCTTCTCATAACCACCATCGATGAATCCCTCAGCGCCCGAGCCGATCGCGACCGGCGATTTGCCGTCCAGGTCGGTCGCGACGATCCGGTTGTGTCCGGTGTCGGAGATGAACAGTCGCTTCCCGACCGGGTCGGCCAGAACCTTGCCCGGGTAAAGGAGCGGACCCTGGGCGGCACGGTCGTTCTCGGCCGGAAACTCGAGAGGCTTGAGATTGAGCTGGTCCTTGAACTTCGTGGCAGCCTGACCGATCACGCGATCGAGGTCCTCGAACGGGACTTCACCGCCTCGCGCGCCAGCGAACTTGCCGTCGGGAGTGATCAGCACCAGGGTCGGCCAGCTCGACACCTGAAATCGCTCCCAGATCACCATGTTGGCATCGTTGACAACCGGGTGCTTGATGCGGTACTCGGCCACCTTGCGGCGGATGTTCTCGCTATTCCTCTCGGCGTCGAATTTCCCCGAGTGGACGCCGATGATCACCAGCTCGTTCTTGTATTTCGCCTCGAGCCGCGCCAGGGTGGGCAGGACATGGTGACAGTTGATGCAGCAATACGTCCAGAAATCGAGTAAGACAATCTTTCCCTTGAGCTCCGCCAGTTTGATCGGACCGGAGTTGATCCAGCCCACACCACCCTCGAGACTCGGTTCGGCGTCCTGCCTGAAAGAGGCCAACTGAACCTGGATCGGTGCCGAACGGTCTTGATTTGGAAGACTGCGAAGTTTGGAGAAGGAACCGGGAAAGAGAGCGGCGAATGTCAGACCGAGAAATGCGAACAGACCCGATGCGAGCAGCAGGCGGCGGCGGGACGAAAGATGGCGAGTCATGCCAGAAAGCCTCATGGTGGCCGGTGATCTCGAATGCGACGCGCGCTCGTATCCAGAATGAGTATTGTAGACTGGACGGCGAAAAAGGGCAGGGGGTCGAGTGCCGGCGCGGTTGCCTTGGCGGCTGCTGACTCGAGGTTCGATTGCCTTGCTGGCAAGTGTCCCTGGCGGTTGTTAAGATATGAAGAGGTTGATTCAGGACGAGTGATCGCGTCCACGGTCGGGCGCGAGGCGATCCGAGAAATGTCCCAACGCGTTTCTGCCGTGATTTCCGAACCCGATCAGCAGGACAATCACCGTGGCCATGGACAAGTCGTTGATCTGTTGTGACGAGTCCTCGAAGAGGACCGACCCCTACGGCGAGTTGAAGATCTTCACAGGTAGTGCGAGCTTCTCGCTGGGACAGGCGATCTGTAGCCACCTGGGAGTCGATCTCGCGCAGTCGGAGACTCACGTCTTCAGCGAAGGGAACGTCTTTGTCCGCGTGCTCGAAAATGTGCGCGGCCGCGATGTCTTCGTGATCCAGGGAACCGATTACCCGGTCAACGACAACTTTGTCGAGCTGCTCTTCTGGATCGACGCGTTCAAACGCGCCAGTGCGACCCAGGTCACGGCCGTGATTCCCTTCTTCTCCTATGCCAAGGGAGACAAGAAAGACGAGCCCCGGGTGTCGATCCGGGCCCGCGTCTGTGCCGATTGCATCGAAGCCGCCGGCGCTGACCGGGTCTTGACCATGGACCTGCATAGCCCGCAGATCCAGGGGTTCTTCAAGATCCCGGTCGATCATCTTTATGCCATGCCAGTGCTCGTGGAATACTTTCGCGAGAAAGAGATTCCCGACCTGGTTGTCGCCTCGCCCGATGTGGGCTTTGGCAAGCAAGCCTACAAGTTCGCCGAGATGATCCAGTGCCCGGTCGTCTTCGGCAACAAGGTTCGCCGCGGCCATGACGAGAAGGCCGAGATGCTCGACATCGTCGGCGACGTTCGGGGCAAGAACGTCCTGATCGTCGATGACTTCACGATCTCGGGCGGAACCCTGATCGAGATGGCCATCGCCTGCAAGGAGCGTGGCTGCAAGGATGTCTTCTCCTGCGTCTCGCACGGCGTCTTCTCGCGCGGATCCGCCGCCAAGATCGCCCACAGCCCGATCAAGGAGCTGGTCTTCACGGATACCATCGAATACCGCTTCGAAGCCCTCCCGCCCTGCTGCAAGGTCATCAGCATCGCCAGCCTCTTCGCCGACGCCATCATGTCGATTCACCGCCGCGAGAGCGTGAGCCGGCTGTTCAATTACTGAGTGAGCCAGGAGGAGGCGAAACCCGCACTTCACCCGTGAGGCGTGGGGCATGGAGCGTGAAATACCGAGCGAGCCAGGAGCGGGCGAACCCCGCGTTCAGCCCCTTCTCAGGACCGCCCCCCGGTTCGCGAGGTGGGCCAGGGCGAGGGTGGCATGCTGCAAAGTTGGTCTTGACCGCCCTCTGATCCCGACTGCTTTCGTTGCGAATTGGTTTCGTTCGGCGAGGGTCTCCCGGTGACGCACCGACCGCCGGGGACTGGGAGACCTGCGCTCGCAGAGGACGGGCGGGTCAGGAGACCACTGCCCGAACCAGCGGGAGCAGAAACGGGGACGCAGCCAGAATCAAGAACTAACTGCGTCCCCGTTTCCAGCCCGCGAAGCCGTTGGCTTTGGTGAACGTGTCCATCCAGCTATTTTCTGAGGTCGCCGCCTTGCTGCCGTTGCTGGAACGATTTGGTGCGGCGACGGACATCGAGTTCGATGGCCCCGAAGGTCTGCTCGTGCCGCCGGATCGTCGTCTCTAGCGCCACCATCAGCCGCTTGGCCGTGTAGAAGTTCAAAGCGATTCGCTGGTTGGCTTTGACCTGCGGCGCTCCGGTGGCGAAGGGCTGCGCGTTGAAGCCGAAGTCGAGCATCACCTCTTCGGGTGTGGCAGTCACACGGCAGAAGTTCGAGTAGCCAGGCTGGACCCCGGCGACGTCGACGATGACCTCGGACTTCGGGGTTTCCTGTAGGTTCTCCGGCTCCGCGTGAATAACCACGCCTTTTTGCGACAAGTCGTCAGCTTGGGGCTTCGTCTCGGCCTGATCAGGCCTTTGCAACCCCCCGGCCGCCTGTTGCTGGCTGGCCGCTAGCGACGCTCCCAGAACCAGCAGTCCGGCCGTGGCGACCGAGAATAGCATGCGAATCGGGAACATGGGAACTCCTTACTCCAAGTAAGCCGGGTCTATGCCGTGAGCGCCGAACCGTTGGGTGTGGTCGATCGCCAGACTGAGCACCGTCTTCCGGATGTCGTCGTTGAGCCCGGCCTCCCGGTGTTGTCGCACCTACGCATCGACCCGGGGGCGGCAATCTGCAACAGGAGCGACTTGATGGCTTGAACGGCTGCGGGGTTGAAGTCCGGGCCATTTGGCCCTTCGTCGGGGATGCGGGCTTCGCTCATGTCGGGTCCCCAGGGAGGCCGTAACGTGTGGTGCCTTGTGGAGGTAAGACTCTCAGTGATTCTTTCGATCCTGCCCCACTACATCCGCGCCGCCCTTCCCGGTTTGGAGTCCGGTAATCTCCTTATGAGACATCAAGTCAGGGTGGGGGTCAAGCGGCAAGAAACCCGCAGGGAAGGGGATCGTTTCCTGACCGTGATCGTCCGGGAACTCGGCGCAGCGAGCTGGTGGGAGCCGGTGGGGTCAGATCGTGACCCCATGCCCCCGTGAGATGCCAGCCGCTCCGTCATTCCGTGGCCTGGGGTTGCGCTGGGGGTGTCTGTTCTTCGGACCGGATGCCAGGACTCACCTTGACGTCCCCAAGTACACGTTATGCCATCGGTCAGTCTCCGTCCTCACCCCTTTCTCAGGACCGCCGCCCGGTTCGCGTGGAGGGCCAGGGCGAGGGTCGCCTTGGGGGCGGCGGGGGTTACCTTCGGGACGATAGGCGGCGGGGTCGACTGGGCTTGTGCCATCACGGGACTCATCGTCACCCGCACCATGTTCGACCGCGCCCGGCCCAGGTTCGCGGTGCCATTGTAGACCGCATAATAGCTCTTCTGAAAGGCCTGGCAGAGATACCGGCTGAGGGTCACCTGGCCATCCCGCACCGGCAGCGTCGCCACGAATCGGCCGTTCGACTGGTAGATCGTGGCCGTTCCCTCGTTGGCCAGGTAGGCCGGCGCGCCGGCCGGGCGCACGAGGATCGTGAAGACGACCTGGCGATGGACCCGCGCCGCGGCCGCAGCCAAGGCAGAAAGAACCCCCGGCGTCTCGGTGGGCTCCGCCATCGCACAACCAAGCTGCACCACGGTCTGGTTCTTGACCACTTGCTGCGCGATCGAGCCCGACGTGCTGGTCTGGTAATTGGCCGACGCCAGCCAGACCGCCCTGAGCGAATGGCTGCCGGCGGCCAGTGCGCAGATCGGCAAGCTCGCCTGGTTCGAGTTTGCCAGCGCTGCACTGCCGAGCAGCGCGGTGCCGTCCCAGAACTGGACGGTCCCGCCCGTCGGCTGGATCGTTCCGCCGCTCGCCTGCACGGTCGCCGTCAGCATCGCGCACTGCCCGTACTTGGAGGGGTTCAGCGCTGAGGAAAGCGTCGTCTTGGTCGCGATCGGATTGACCGTTTGGACGTCGACAGCCGACTCGCTTCCCTTGTAGTTCGGGTCACCCGAGTAGGCCGCCCAAACGTGGTGAACCCCGGCGCCCAGGCTGGCGATTATCAGGGTCGCGGTGCCGATGCTGGCGCCGGGGATGATCGACCTGGAGCCGATGGCGTTCCCTCCGTCCCAGAACACCACGCTCCCACTGGGAATGGCCGCACCCGCATCGGCGGCCACGATGGCGGTGAAGGTCAGGGGCGTGCCGTAGGCCGACGGGTTCGCGCTGGCGCTCAACGTCGTCAAGGACGTTCCCTTGGTCACGGCCTCCATGATGGTCGCGGTGCCGCCCTGGAAGTGAGGGTCGCCAGCGGCGCCATAAGTGGCCAAGACGGTGTAGGCCCCGGGAACGGGCGCCGGGATGTCGGAGAAGGTCGCGGTCCCGTCGGTGAGCGTTGCGTGAGCCGTGTAGGTGCCGAGCTGGAGGGTCACGGTGCCGCCGCCGGGAACGCCGGCACCCGGCTGGGCAGCCGTGGCGCTCACCGTGACGGTGAGTGGTTGGCCGTAGACGCCGGGGTTGGCCGAGGGCACGATCGCCAGCGTCAGGGCCGCCTTGTTGACCGTCTGGGTCGCGTCGCCGGAATTGCTGGTGTTGTAGTTGGCGCTGCCCAGATAGTCGACCTGGACGGTGTGGGCTCCGATCAGGTCGTTGAAGTGGGCAACCGTGATCGAGCCCTGGCCCCCGGTCAGAGTGAAGGGCGCTCCCACCGTCGAGCCGTCGAGGTAAAGCTGGGCCTGGCCGTCCGGCGTGCCGGTGCCCGGCGCCGTGGCGGTGACGAAGGCCGTGAAGGTGACGTCCTGACCGTACACCGACGGGTTGGCCGATGCGACCAGGCTGGTCGTCGTGCCGGCCTTGTTGACCGTCTGGGTCGCGTCGCCGGAATTGCTGGTGCTGTAGTTGGCGCTGCCCAGGTAGTTGACCTGAACGGTGTGGGCTCCGATCAGGTTGTTGAAGTGGGCGACCGTGATCGAGCCCAGGCCGCCGGTCAGAGTGAAGGGCGCACCCACCGCCGAGCCGTCGAGGTAAAGCTGGGCCTGGCCGTCCGG
>JBEKTN010000366.1:0-8523 GCA_049516015.1 Isosphaeraceae bacterium
GCAAATTCAAGGGGAAAATCGCTCAAGACGTGGCACCATGTGTAGCGAGGGAATACAGTTGCCGCTCCATCGCGAAAGGACTTACGGCAAGAATCGCCGGACTACTGTCAAAAACCTGTCAGGCCGTGCAGCCGCCAGCGGACCCCACCAAGCCCTTCTATTCTTTCCTGTTGTCGGTGACTCAGACGGGTTACAGGCGCACTACCGACAGCAGCTACTTCTCAAAATCCATGCCGCCGCTCGAGTTTTCCTACACCGAAGCGGTGATCGACGAGACCGTGCGCGACGTCGATCCGGAGAGCCTGAAGAATCTGCCCTACGGACTCGACGGCAGCCATTTCCGGTGGGTCGATCTGGATGGCGAAGGGCTATCCGGCATTTTGACCGAAGAGGTCGGTAGCTGGTACTACAAGCCGAATCTGAGTCCGGTCAACATGCACACGGAGAACGGCGTACCGACGACCCTTGCGCGGTTCGGCTCCATGCAGCCTGTCCTCCGCCAACCGTCGCTTGCCGCTTTAGGGAGTGGCCGGCAACAGTTGCTGAGCCTTTCCGGCGATGGTCAGTTGGACCTGGTGCAGTTCGGTGAGCCGACGCCCGGCTTCTTCGAGCGGACTGACGACGAGGACTGGGCGCCCTTCACGCCGTTCGCATCGCTGCCCGTGCTGGATTGGCAGAACCCCAACCTGAAATTCGTCGACGTGACCGGGGATGGCCTTGCCGACGTCCTGATCAGCGAAGACGACGCCTTCTGCTGGCACACTTCGCTGGGAGCGGACGGCTTCGGACCGGGGCAGCGCGTGGCACAGGCCCTGGACGAGGAAGAAGGGCCGAAGCTCATCTTTGCCGATGGCACGGAATCAATCTTCCTCGCCGACATGTCCGGCGACGGCCTGACCGACATCGTCCGCATTCGCAACGGCGAGGTTTGCTATTGGCCCAACCTCGGTTACTGCCGCTTCGGCGCCAAGGTCACCATGGACCAGGCACCCTGGTTTGAAGCGCCCGATCTTTTCGATGGCCGCCGCATCCGGCTCGCCGATATCGATGGCTCCGGCACCCTCGATATCGTCTACTTCGCCAGTAGTAGCGTTCAGCTCTACTTCAATCAGTCCGGCAATGCCTGGGGCGATTGCCACGCGTTGAGCAACTACCTTCCTGTTGATAGCATGTCGTCGGCCACCGCCCTCGACCTGCTGGGGAACGGCACCGCCTGCCTGGCCTGGTCATCGCCCCTGCCGGGAAACGCCAGCCGACCGATGCGCTACATCGACCTGATGGGCGGCCAGAAGCCCCACCTGCTGGTGGGCGTGAACAACAACCTGGGTGCCGAAACCCGCGTGCAATACGCGCCCTCCACCAAGTTCTATGTTGCCGACAAGTTGGCGGGCACCCCCTGGCTGACTCGGATTCCATTCCCCGTGCACGTCGTCGAGCGGGTCGAGACCTATGACTGGGTGAGCCGCAACCGCTTCGTGACCCGCTACGCCTACCACCACGGCCACTACGATGGAATCGAGCGCGAGTTTCGCGGCTTCGGCAAGGTGGATCAATGGGACATGGAGGAATTCGCAACGCTCACGGACAGCGCCACGTTTCCTCAGGCCACCAATCTCGACAAGGCTTCGAATGTGCCACCAGTGTTGACCCGGACCTGGTTCCACACCGGTGCCTATTTCGGCGAGGCGCGCGTGCTGAAGCACTTCGAACAGGAGTACTACCGCGAGGGGGACGCGAGGGATGCGATTGCCGGGCTGACGGATGCGCAGCTAGAAGCGATGCAGCTTGACGATGCGATCTTGCCCACGACGATTCTGATACCGGACGGCAGGCGCCTGCCATACAACCTATCCGGCGAGGAGGCCCGGGAAGCCTGCCGCGCTCTTCGAGGGTCGATTCTGCGCGAGGAAATCTACGCCCTGGATGACACCCACGCGTCCGACCGCCCTTATAGTGCCTCCGAGCGCAATTACACCATTGAGGTCCTCCAGCCCCAGGGACCGAACCGATACGCGGTGTTCTTCACGCATCCTCGCGAGACCATTGACTTCCACTATGAACGGAAGCTCTTCAAGGTCGTGGGCAACACCCTGGTCGATCCAAACGCGCCGCCGCCCAACGCCAAGGACGTGGCCGACCCGCGCGTGACGCATGCGTTCACGTTGGCCGTCGATACCTTCGGCAACGTGCTACAATCCGCGGCGGTCGGCTACGGGCGTCGCTACCTGGACCCGGCACTGACGCCGGCGGATCAAAGCAAGCAAGGCACCATTTTGAGCACCTACACAGAGAACGGCTATACCAATGCCGTGCTCGCGGACGATGCTTATCGTGCGCCCCTGCCAGCCGTAGCGTCCACCTACGAACTGATCCAGTTTCAACCCGATGCGACGCACGCGGACGTGACCAATCTCTTTCGTTTCGACGAAGTGCAGACCAGGGTGAAGGCCGCCAGCGACGGCCAGCACGACATCCCCTACGAGAACCTCAACGCCACTGGCGTGCAGGCGGGCCAACCGTACCGGCGGCTGATCGAGCGCATGCGCACCCTCTACCGGCCCGACGACCTGGGCGCGGCTGCCGGTGATGCCAAGACCATGCTACCGCCAGGGAAGGCGGAACGCTTGGCACTGCCCGGAATCAGCTACAAGCTCGCGTTCACGCCAGGCCTGTTGTCGCTGGTTTATCAGCGCGGTCAGGCCGCCCTGCTGCCTAACCCAGCGGCGGTGCTCGGCAGCAGTGGAGCGGACGGCGGGGGTTATGTCGATCTGGACGGCGACGGCCACTGGTGGGTTCCATCCGGACGGACGTTCTATCTCCCCGCAGTCGCTTCAGCGCAGCAGGAAAAGACCCAGGCCCTCCAGCACTTCTTCCTGCCGCGCCGCTTCGAGGATGCCTTCGGCAACAGCACCTTCGTGGACTATGACGACCCCCACGGTCTCCTCGTCATCCGCACGGTGGATGCCGTGGCGAACACAGTCTCTGCCGCCAACGATTACCGGGTTCTCCAGCCGGCGCTCATGACCGATCCCAACGGCAACCGCGCGGCGGTCAGCTTCGATGCCCTTGGCATGGTGGCTGGCACGGCGGTGATGGGCAAGACCGCGGAAAAGTTGGGAGATTCGCTGGACAGCTTTACGCCAGACCTCACCCAGCAGCAGATTGACGGCTTCTACGGCGCCGCCGATCCCCATACCTCGGCGGGCGCTTTGCTCGGCACCGCCACCACACGGATCATCTACGACCTGGGGCGATTCTTCAGCAGCCGCACTGCCGCGCCGAACGACCCATCAAAGTGGGAGCCGGCGTTTGCTGCCACGGTGGCGCGCGAAACGCACGTGAGCGATCTCGCAGCGAGTCAGCAGAGCAAGCTGCAAATCAGTTTCAGTTACTCCGACGGTTACGGCCGCGAGATCCAGAAGAAAATCCAGGCCGAGCCGGCCCCGGTCACCGCGGGCGGCACTGTTGTCGATCCGCGCTGGGCGGGCAGCGACTGGACCATCTTCAACAACAAGGTCAAGCCGGTCCGAAAATACGAGCCGTTCTTCAGTCAGCTTCCGGCGAAGGGCCACCAGTTCGAGTTCGGCGCTCAGGTTGGGGTTAGCTCTATCCTCTGTTACGACCCGGCCGAACGGGTCGTCGCGACCATCCATCCCAATCACACCTATGAGAAGGTTGTGTTCGACCCTTGGCGACAAGAGAACTGGGACGGCAACGACACGGTCCTGCAGGCCGACCCCAAGGCTGATCCCGATGTGGGCGGTTTCTTCGAGCGTCTGCCCGATCGGGAGTACTTCCCAACCTGGTACACGCAGCGAGTCGGCGGCGGACTTGGCCCGCAAGAGCAGGACGCGGCGAACAAGGCGGCGGCGCACGCGAAGACGCCAACGATCGTTTACGTTGACTCGCTAGCCCGCACGGTCCTGACAATCGCGGACAATGCCGCCGCCGGCAAATTTCCAACGCGCGCGGAGCTCGACATCGAGGGCAACCAGCGGTCGGTCACTGACGCGCTCGGCCGCCGAGTGATGGTTTACGACTACGACATGGTGGGCACGCGCATTCACCAGCTTAGCGTGGATGCCGGGGCAAGGTGGAACCTGAACGACGCGTCGGGAAAGGCTCTGCGATCGTGGGACAGCCGCGATCACCAGATCCGACACGAATACGACGCGGCGCGACGCCCAACAAATCTGTTCGTCCAGACCCGCACCGGCCTGGAACAATTAGCCGAAAAAACCGTTTACGGCGAGAGCCAGCCAAGCACATCGGAGGATCAGGCCAGGAATTTGCGCGCCAAGGTGTTTCAACAGTTCGACGGCGCGGGAGTGGTCACAAGCAATCAATTCGATTTTAAAGGCAATCTCGTCAGCAGCACCCGCCAACTCCTGAACGACTACAAAGATCCGGTAGACTGGTCGAAATCACCGCCCTACACCGGCGAACTTTTTGCCCGCAGCTCAGCGTTCGATGCGCTCAACCGCCCCATCAGATTGGTGACTCCGGACGCAAGCGTCGTTCGCCCAACCTACAACGCCGCATCCTTGCTGGCGCAGGTCGCCGTCAATCTCCACGGCTCGGCGACAGCAACGCCCTTCGTCTCCAACATCGACTACAATGCCAAAGGGCAACGCAACCAAATCGTATACGGCAACGGTGCTCAGACCACGTACTCCTACGATCCGAACACCTTCCGCCTGCTCACCCTGACGACGACACGGGCGTCGGACAATGCCACGCTTCAGGCGCTGAGCTATACCTATGACCCGGCGGGCAACAGCACGCATATCGCGGATCGTGCCCAGCAAACCTTCTACTTCAACAACCAGGTCGTTGATCCCAGCGCGGATTACACTTTTGACGCGATCTATCGGCTGATCAAAGCGAGTGGTCGCGAGCTCATCGGGCTCGCCACACAGCCGCAAACCACATGGGACGATGCGCCAAGGATGGGGCAAGCGCTTCCGAACGATGGGCAGGCAATGCGCAATTACACCGAGGTCTACCAATACGACGCCGTCGGCAACATTCTGTTCCTGGTCCACGCGGCAGCGACCGGCTCGTGGACTCGGACCTATGCCTACGACGAGCCGAACTCCCGGCCGGCGAACAACCGCCTGACCATCACGACGGTCGGCGGGCCCGAAGAGCAACCGTACCTCTACGACGCTCATGGAAATATGACCCAGATGCCGCATCTGTCATCGATGGCGTGGGACTTCAAGGACCAGTTGCAGGCGACACAGCAACGGGCCGCGAGCGGTGCCGCGGAGACGACGTACTACGTCTACGATGCGGCAGGGCAACGCGTACGTAAGATCAACGAAACAGCGAACGGCACGAAGGCGAACGAGCGAATTTATCTCGGTGGTATCGAGGTGTATCGGGAATACGACGCAGGCGGCTCGACCGCGCTCGAGCGTCAGACGCTCCACGTGATGGATGACAAGCGTCGCGTCGCGCTGGTCGACACCGACACGACTGATGCAAACGCTGCCCAAAGATCCGTCCCGAGCATCACCACTCGCTACCAATTCGATAACCACCTCGGCTCGGCTTGCCTCGAGCTCGATGAGCACGGGGGGATCATCTCGTACGAGGAGTATTACCCGTACGGCAGCACATCTTTTCAGGCGCGTTCCAGCGCCGCGGAGGTGAGTCCAAAACGTTATCGATATACGAGCAAGGAACGCGATGAAGAGAGCGGATTTTATTACCACAAACTTCGATACTATTCGCCATGGCTGGGAAGGTGGACGAGTTGTGATCCTATCGGAATCAAGGATGGCCTGAATATTTATGTGTACGTTCACAACAATCCAATCATGTTATCGGACCAAAGCGGAACGGACGCCACCGACCAAACAAATAAGACACTTTACATCAATTTCGATAATTCGGCGGAATACAAGGTGGATCCCAAGACCGAACGTCGGCAGTTTGGCACGGAGCCTCCGGCCGAACCCCGCGACTATGTCGGCTACGTTGGCGACACTCAGCTTCCCGAGTTTGATCCGGAAAAGGTCACGCCCGCTGACAGCCCGGCTGTGACGGCAACAGACCTGGGTGTTGCTCAAACGGCAGAGGGGACGGCTCGTCTGCACAGCTTGCAGGCAGAAGGCGAACTTAAACTTCAACTTCCGCAACCGAGCCTGACCGCTCAGGGATCGGCCCGTTGGGGGGCGCTTCGACTGAGCAGTTATCATCTCGACGTGGGATTCACGATGGGCGCAACGGGCGCAGTCGTCGACGCAAAGCCTTCGGCTGACCCTCTCGCTGCACTGAGGCTACATCTCGGACCAGAAGGACTGACGGATAAGGCACCGTCAGGGCTGGGGCTCTATGGCTCGCTCACGACCGGAAAGGGAGTTACGACAGGGCAGGTTGTGGCAGCCTATTCAAAGAAAAAGGGGGATTTCGAAGGCTCGGTCAATGTTGATGCGACCCTGTCAAGCACAGGTACAATCGCGGGCCGCGATTACAAGACAGCATCGTTAGCACTCGGCCCGGTAGCTGCCTTACAAGATAATCTTACTAAGTCCGTAGCTTTAACCGGCGAATTAGGGCTTTTCTACAACGGCGTCGGCGATCCAGCGCACTCAACGTCGCTACTGTACGGCGTTGGAGCAACTGTGAGCAATCAACAATCATCGCTTTCCCAGTGGGGCGTGATGCTGGAAGGCATGACGGAGATTGGCACCGGCACCTCCGTATTCATTACTTTCGGATATGGGATGGCTAAAGATCTCACTGAGTTGCCGAAGGATATCGGACGCTCGCACGATCATTAATCGCTCGTCATTCCCCTGTTCCATCGTGAAATAGCAAAGGCGTCAGTCAACAATATCCCGACTCGTTCGTCGGCCCCGATCCGCATCGCGGAAACCAAGCGAAACAAGGCAACTTTCTCGCCGACCGCTCAATGCCCTGATGACACGACGACGAAACCATTCGCCACAAAGAGGGAAGATTGTGAGTACCAACAATTCCTACCTCCATTTCGACGGCCTTCAAAGCTACATCGAGATCCCGGACAGTCCCAATTTCAGTCTGACGACCACCAGGGCGTTGGCGGTATCCGCCTGGATCAGGCCGTCAACACTGACTTTCCCGAGCACCGAGGGCAAAGGAGCTGACCTGTCCAAAGCCTACGTGCATTGGATGGGAAAAGGCGAAGCCGGACAGCAGGAGTGGCTATTCCGGATGTACAGTCTCGACAACACGGACGATCGGGCCAACCGGATCAGCTTTTACGTCTTCAATCTCGATGGCGGCCTTGGTGTCGGCAGTTATTACCAGGACCCCAACAATCCAATCCAGGTTGGCGTCTGGATCCACGTGTTGGGCGCGGCCGATTCCGAAAAGACATATCTCTACATCAATGGGACGCTCGTCGGCAGCGACGTTTACTCGGGCCAGATTCAGCCGCAACCCGGAACGGCCCCGTTCCGCATCGGCACCCGTGATTTCAACAGCTTTTTCGAGGGTGAAATCCGCGAGGTGCGGTGCTGGAACCGACTGCTGACCGCGGCGGAAGTCACGAACCTGTACACCTCGGATTTGGTTCCACAGGACGGCTTGGTGGCGGAATTCCTTCTCACCCAGGATATCGCCGTCGATACCACCGCGGACCACGACGGATTCATTTCCGGCGCAACCTGGATTACAGCGGACGGATGAAAACCACATGACTTATCGAAGGAGGAAGCAATGAACGATAGCGCCAGGCTATGGCGCACGTCCGATACGAAGCGAGTCAAGTGCCCAGACCATGAACTTTCAACCTTGACGGGAGACCACAAATGGCAACTACTCCTGAGACGACAGCTACGGCACCGCCGATGCATCAGCAGCAAACAATGCCCTCCTCGGAAAACCACTCGATTCATCAGAAAGGGAGGGAGAAGGTACCCTGGTCCAAGGAGGTTTGGGAAACAATTGATCGCCATGTACATGACGAGATCATGAGAACGCGTATCGGAGCCAAGTTTATACCTCACCGCAAGGTGCACCCGAAGACGACCAGCGTTCCTTCCGACACCATCACGTTCCAAGAGCTACAGGGGGAGACCACCCAGACGCTCGTTATCGATGAAGGAGCGACGATCCGGGTGAACGAGATATGGACCGAGTGTGCGCTGACACCGCAACAGGTCCATCAAACCGCAGAGGCCCATGAGTTGGCACATACGTCAGCGGTCACGCTGGCCACGCGGGCCGCAAATACTCTTGCGCAGGCCCAGGATCTTGTGATCTTCCAGGGCGTGAACGGATATTTCACTCCCTTTTTCCAGAAGTTCGTGCGCTTCCGTCCCGGACAGCAGCCTAGCGACACGGGTCTGCTGTCGCTCCCGGTCGTGCCCCAGACTCCTCCTCTGCCCCCCAGCACGAGCGTACCTCTGCCTAAGGAGCCGCGAAAAAATAACTTGATCAATTACTTGCGGGGGCGGATGGTGTAGTTCCATTCGCCGTGGAACTTGGCAGTCGTCAGTTTGACGGCAGCAAGTTGCTCGTCGCTGACCT
>JBEKTN010000367.1:0-8471 GCA_049516015.1 Isosphaeraceae bacterium
CCCCATGGCCCCACCTATTCGTGGTGGTTAAGCACCTGATGGATGTGGGGCGTGAACAGGCGAGGCTCCAACAAGAAGGCATCGTGTCCTTTGTCCGAGTGCACGGTGATCCACATGAGCGGAACCCGCGCGAGACCTCGCGAGACCTCGGTCTGACCTCGCGCCAAGAAGCTCGGGAAGGGAGGATAGTCACAAGCTTGAAACCTTTCAGATGGAACCCTGCGGGTAACCAATCCCGTCCGGTAGAGCTGGGCCAGCAGCCGGAAGCGGGTCTTGTGTGGTGGGTGGGTAACCACCCCCGCAAAGCGTAGACAGCCAGATCAAACGCTGTGCGATTGAGCCCCGAAATCACAACTCGTGTTGAGCCCTCGTCGTGGTCAGTCGCGGGGGCCGCGCCAGGCAACTCACTCATGGTCCACGCAGCCTGCCTGGTCACGCCGGGGTCGGAGGCGTATGGCGAATGATCACAAGGGTACCTCCGGGAACTTGGGAGACCCTGCCGTTTCCATCGAGCAAGGCGGCTGGAGATACCGCCTACCAACTCCAGGTTGATCCACGGTCCCGCGCCCGGGGCCGGTGGGGACAAACAACGGACGTAGCGATGGTATCGCCAAGCGAAGGAAACGAAGTGCGGCGAGAAGGAGGGCAGGGAGTCGCAACGTCTCATAGTACCGTTGACCCAGGGGAACCAGCCCGAGGGACACTGGCGAGGGATGGAGATGCCGTCTCATGAACCGATGAGGGACACATGGCAGGTACATAGAGACGTGACCCGTGTCAACGCAACGACAACGGATCGCGCTGGTAGCGAAGTCATGAGATGAGGAACCGGGTGCGCGTGACGTGCAAGCCTTGATCTGTGGGGGTTGTGACACGAAGCTGCGGATGTCCCTGTTATGACTGACTTACTGCCAGGACATAACCCGGTGTGCGACCACCGGTACTCTACCAAGCGTGCGGCCAGAGTAATCCGGCGGTGCGAAGCCCTTGGGACAACGAAACCTCACCCAATCCAGGTGGCCGGGCTTCTCGCGAGAGAACTCGACGACTGCTAGCGCTATGGCGGTCGGGGCCAGGGTGGATGGCAGGGCTAACTCAGGTGAACTGCTGATAAACGTCGTGAGATCCAGCAAGCCAAAGGCGCTGAGAGGCTTGAACCAAGAGGTACGTGGCCAGGTGCAGGGGTATCTCCCTTCCCCTGCCGTCGCTGCCGAGCCATCGGCGAACAGGCAGAGCCTTAACCATCCGTGATACGTCCGTGGAACGTGGTAAGCCCGTCGTCCTCCCCTCGGGGTAGGCCCGCCGCAAGGTGGTCGCCGATGGGGCGGCGGGTAGAGGATGAGGGAGAAAGCGAACGCCGCCCGGTAATCGGGCGGATAGGGGTTGAGCCCTCGGGCGAGATCACCCCACGCGAAAGCGGGCTGACTTCCCTCGGGTCTTTCGTCACGAGAAAACCTGGTCAACCGCTTCAGGAGGCAAGCAGATGACGGCAGCGACAACCTGCTGGTGCGGCCTCCCATGATGTGTGTCGGCCCCAGGCCTGTATCGTGAAGGTTCTCCCCGGAGGCTGGGTTGCGCGGTGCGAACCCTGCATCCCTGTGGAAGGGGAAGCCGCGTCCCGCAAGGGGCGTTTGAGAGGCTTGAGCTACATGAATGGAAACATTCACGTGTAGTTCTTAGGGGAGGGGGTGGCGGCAACGCCACCTCCTTACCCGACGCCTGGGTGGGCAACCACCCAGGCCTACCCGGCCCATCGCCCCGACCCCAGCGCCCCGTTAGAAATCCATGTTGGACAGAGGCTTTGATCTGAAATCGCCGTGCCTTCGAGAAACTGCCGTGCCTTCGGGACATCGATCGCTGAATGGCCAGAAGGAGGGTCCCGGCAAGTCTCACCCCACGAGCTCACGCCAGGCGAAATAGGCTTCAACCCACTCGTAGCCTCCCGGACGTGGCTCCAGCCACTCCAGGGTGGCGATGTCAACGATTCGCGTCTTCCCCTGTCGGGTGCGGCAAACGGCGTTCAAGCCGTAGCCATTCTTTGGCCACTCGAATCGGATGCACTCGACATCCTCGCCCTGAACGCGTGCCGGGAACGGGCAGACGACCTCTTCTCGGATCATGCTGAGAAGACCCGCGTGCTCGTCGCTCTCGTCGTTGCTGTCGGTGGTCGCCTCGTCGATCAAGGCGCGGATCCTGGAATGGTCAAACTTGGCTGAAGTATTTACTTTCAAGCCAGTTACGTCTCGACGCGTGGTCCAGTTCATCGACGCTCCCCTTTTCTCCTGAGCTTCTTGCGGGAAGATCGGTCCTCGCTGACCGACGTGGTCAACAGCAGTGTACGGTCGATCAGAGCTCTGGATACTGTACTCAATCCTCGGCGAACCTTCGCCTAATTCAGCAGATTTTTGGATTTTGTCCTGATCAGGCACAACGGAAGCCCGCTCATTTTGGCTCACGGGCATCGTGTTGGAGCTTCTCTCGGATTCGCGCTGCGAGCACGTCGATGCCGGTGTCGGTGTCGGAGGGAGAGACGGTGCTCCTCCACTTGGCCTCGATGACCCTGTCGCTTTCTTCATCGAGCATCACAACGCGCGTCAGAGCGAGGCTGTGGATGCTCTCTTGCGGGTCAGTCCGGGCTCGAAGATCAATGGCCCGGTTCTCGACCGAGGGAAGGACCGATGGCCGATCCGAAAAACGTGGTTGGCGGCGTCATAGAGACTCGGTCCGCCGGCTTTCATCGAGAGTACGGAAATCGCGGTCCCTCGCGGTTGCATGACTGAGAGCGCCCGACCCCCCGGTGGCGCTGAATCCTAGCCCTCCTTTCGAGGCCGTTTACATTCGAGCTTGCGCCGATTCGGGTCATCCTGAACCACCGTCGAATATGACTACGTGGATAAACAGCCAATTCCCGCGGCCGGACTTTCACCGGCAAGTCGAACGGCGTTATGGGCTGCACAACTCGGTCTGACCCCAGCGCCCGACCCAGTCGTCCCATGGGGGGGGAAGACTACCGGGTGACCCTCACCTTGTCAAGAAACGGTTCCCGACACCTTTTCCTCCGACAACCCGGTTCGGGCCATATGGTGACTTGGCTCATCCGCAAAGTTGGTTCAAAACGGCCGCCACCCCGTTCGGGCAGAGTGCAACTGCCTCACGCGGGTCAAGAAGGGGGATCAACAACAACAGCGGCGAGGCGAGACTAGCACGTGGTCGCTCCTGAAATGCTCGATCAACCGAGGTCAGTAACACCTAGGCCGAAGAGTTCGAGCCTCCATCCAGCTTAAAGATATCCCGCGAGGGTTACCGAGTCAAGAGCTTATTCCGACTATTCCTATAGAATTTATGGAACAATGACAGAACCAGGATTCTAACACCGATTGCTTGGACACCCAACGCATCCAGTCGTCGTGATGTCCCTCCAATCGATTCAATTGGCACCATTCCGAAAATCACTTCATTTCCTCGCTTCTTAAAGGCGATAGGAATACAGGGAAAGTTGCGTCTTCTCCCCCGGCGCTGGAGGTGGTCCTGATAGTCCTCGTTGGAGGCTTGGCCACCCAGCGAGAGGATAGGGATTACCGGCAGCTTGGAGCCTATGGGGCCAATCTCATCCCCTTCGGACACAAAAAGAAGGGAGGGAAAAAGAGGGAGGGAAAAAGGGGAGGGGAAAAGGGACATCACTGACATCGACCGTTCATGAGGGGAAGGAGCCTCAGGGGCATGCACGTAAACGCTTGATGCAAGCGGCTTAGGGGTTAAGCAAGTGCTATTTAGTGATGTCCCTTTTTCCCTCCGCTCCGCGCGCCCGTCCCCGAAAAACTCCTCCGGAGCCTTGGGAACGACTCCCGTCCCCTTTCTCGTCCCCAGATGAGTCAGGATGCCCGCGTCCGTTCGATCACTTGTGATACCGACGGCTCCTTGCCTATCTGTCCCAAATTACCGAGAAAATGAGCGGTGACCCCATCGGCTTCCCCCACTGGGGGGATTTTCACCCGCCGGGCCGCTCGCGAACCGCCTCCAGATCTGCAAAACTAGAACTCAGGGATTGAACAGGCCGCGGCGCGGGACTCGCCGGTGACGAGGCACGGGATTCGTTGGGGATTCGTTGGGCTTCGATTCTGCGTCGGCAACTCGTCTCATACTCGGGCAGCTCCGTGGCGAAACGCCGGGACTCGCCCGGATTCGCCGGGGCATGACCGCTGCGGACTCAGCGACCGTCCTCACGGATGTCCCCAGCGAGCAGCGACGTGCCGACGACTCCACTCCGACGGTAACAACTTGGTACGAGGAGGGTGACCAGATGGGTGCTCGGCGCCCGAATATTCTCTACATCCACTCTCACGACACGGGTCGCTACGTCCAGCCCTACGGCCACGCCATCCCCACGCCCCATATCCAGCGCCTGGCCGAGGAGGGCGTGCTGTTCCGCAAGGCGTTCTGCGCCGCCCCCACCTGCTCGCCCAGCCGCGCCAGCCTGCTGACGGGGCAGCACGCGCACAACAGCGGCATGCTCGGCCTGGCCCACCGCGGCTTCAAGCTGAACGACTACAAGCAGCACTGGCTCTATACCCTGCGCGGCCTCGGATACCATTGCGCCCTCATCGGCGAGGAGCACCTCACCAAGGACCACCACACGATCGGCTATGACCTGGTCTGCGACATCAAGGGCTTCCAGGCGGGTGTCGTCGCGCCGGCCGCCGTCGAACTGATCCGCGGCGGGCTCGCGCAGCCGTTCTACCTGTCCGTGGGCTTCTTCGAGACGCACCGGGAGTTTCTCAAGCCCTGCACGCCGGGTGATGCGAATTATTCGCTGCCCCCCGCCCCGCTACTCGACACCCCCGAGACGAGGTGTGACATGGGGGCGTTCAAGGCCAGCGCCTGGGAGCTCGACCAGGGCATCGGGGTGGTCCTGAGGGCACTGGACGATGCCGGCCTGGCCGAGAGGACCCTGGTCCTTTGCACCACGGACCACGGCATCGCCTTCCCGCGCATGAAAGGTAACTTGACGGATCACGGCATCGGCGTGATGCTGATCCTGCGCGGGCCCGGCGGCTTTCGCGGCGGCAAGGTCTGCGACGCCCTGGTGTCGCACATCGATGTTTTCCCGACCCTCTGCGGCCTGCTCCACATCGAGCGTCCGCGCTGGCTCCAAGGTGCCTCCCTGCTGCCGCTCGTCCGCGGCGAGGTGGAGGAGTTGCACGAGGCCATCTTCGCCGAGGTCACCTATCACGCGGCCTACCAGCCTCAGCGTGCGGTCCGCACGCAACGGTGGAAGTACATCCGCCGGTTCGACCATCACCTCGGACCCGTGCTGGCCAACTGCGACGATAGCCCCAGCAAGGATGTGCTGATACGGCACGGCTGGATGGAACGCTCGCGTCCCCTGGAGCAGCTCTACGACCTCGTCTTCGACCCCAACGAGGCCTGCAACATGGCCAACGATCTCTCCATGGCCGTCGTTCTGGAGGACATGCGGACCCGGCTCGACGATTGGATGTTCAAGACCGACGACCCCCTGTTACGCGGGCCCGTCGCGGCACCGCCCGGCGCGGAGTTGAACGATCCCGCCCACCTGTCACCCTCCTATCCGACACGTTTCGTGTAGGATGAGGTTCCGGTGCGCGACGGCACGAGTCCGCGGCGGGACGGGGCGATGCACATCGCTCATCGGCACAGACGGGCGGGCAAGTCCCCGCCGCCGCAACCATGCCCAGGGCCAAGCCCCCGAGCGGCAACGTCACGCGAATGATCCCGAGTTGCTCGGGTGGCCGTCGAACGCCGGATTGATGCCAGTTGCGGATCGGCTTCATCAGATGTGACCCTGAGGCAGGATGCAGCCCGACTCCAGCAGCTTGTCGATGATCCGATGGACGCACTCCTGGACCGAGAGCGTAAGGAGACGTTGCGGCCGAACTCGGCCAGCCGCTCGACCAGCGCATGCGCGATGGTGCTCTTTCCCGAGCCCGACAGGCCGGTGAACCAGATCGTCACGCCCTGGCGGAACCGGGGTGGGTTGGTCTCCTTGAGGATCTCGGCGACGACGGGGCGGCTGAACCACTCGGGCAGTTGCTGCCCCTTGGCCAGGTAGTTCTCGCGCACCTGCGTGCCCGAGATATCGGCCGTCCGGGCGCCGTCGGGGACCTCGTCCTCCAGGCAGTAGCGGTCCTCGTCGGGCAGGTAGACCATCTGCTTGAAGTCGACCATCTCCATGCCGATCTCGTCCTGGTGCCGGTCCATCGCCTCCTGCGCCGCATGCGGGGGATAGAATGGCTTGCCTGTGCTGTCGCTGCCTGGCCCGGCGTGGTCGCGGCCGACGACGAAATGCGTACAGCCGTGGTTGCGCCGGATGATCGCGTGCAGGAAGACCTCGCGCGGGCCGGCCATCCGCATCGCCAGCGGCAGCAGGCTCAGGACGACCGAGCCGGGCTCATAGTAGTTGTCCACCAGCGCGCGGTAACAGCGGACGCGCGTGAAGTGATCGACGTCGCCGGGCTTGGTTACGCCCACGACCGGATGGATCAACAGACCGCCGCCGATCTGCTGTGCCGCTCGCTTGGTCAGTTCCTCGTGGGCGCGGTGCATCGGGTTGCGGGTCTGGAACGCGACGACCCTGGTCCAACCCAGGTCCTGGAAGTGCGTCCGCAGCTCGGCCGGCGTCCGCCGCAGCTCGACGAAGTCGTAATGGGGGGGCGTGCGCATCACTTCCAGCCGGCCGGCGGCGTAGTGGCCCGGCTGCCGCTGGAGGTAGGCGACCGACGGGTGCTTGGCGTCGGTCGAGCCATAGGCGCCACGCGCCTCGGCCGCCTTGTCGTAAGCGTAGATCTCCTCGACGTGGAGGAAGGCCAGCAGGTTGCCGTAGACGTCGCGCAGAGCCAGCGGTTGGCCCTCGGCCACGCCCCGGCGCCGGGCGTCACCGGGAGGGCGATCGGCAAGGGCCAGAGGGTGCCGTCGGCCAGCCGCATCTCGGCGACCACCCGCTCGTAGTCGGCGCGGTTGAGGAATCCTTCCAGGGGAGAGAAGGCGCCGGTGGCCAGGAGTTCCAGGTCGCAGAGCCCCCACTCGTCGAGCGACAGGCTGGCGTAATCCTTGGCGGTCGCGCGCATCGGCGGCGCGGGCCTCGTCGACCCGCAGGTCAATCAGGGTGCCGCCGTAGGGGGAGTTCAGGCCGGACGGGGCACTGAGGGATGTCGCGGGCATGGTCGGGCTCCTCTCACGAAACGGGGACTTCGTGGGCGTGATAGCGCTGCACCCATTCCTCGGAGAGGGCGTCGGCCTGTTTGTTCATGCGCCTCTCCTTGAAGAGGACGCGCTCCGGAATGTCGCTGTGCAGGTATTGCAAGATCTCCAGCGCCGTCCGCTCGTAGGATGTCGTTAGATCCTCGTAGATCACGTGGAAGGGTTGGATGTCGTTCTCGGTGAAGTAACGCCGCCATGCCTCCTCGTGGTCCGCGTTCGTCCGTAACAAGTGATCAATGGCCTCGAAGTGGAAGACCAGCTTGCGGTCGGTCTGGGGCGAGGAGGCCCCATCCTGTTGTCCCCAGACCGCGTTCTGGATCGCCTTCCACAGCGAGACCGCCTGGCGGACCTTGTCCCGGCGCGTCACGTAGATGTAACGCAGGTCGGGGAAGACGGTGGCCAGCAGCTCGGGCACGGGCATGTCCCGGTAGGCCTCGATCTCGCGCAAGTTGCCGACGAAGTCGTACAGGTAGCTCCACATGACCTTGGCGGCGAAGACGCCGTTGGGGGTCGTCCCCTCCTCGAAGACCTGGTCGAGATAGCGCGCGTACTCCTCACCGTTCGCAAATCGCCTCGCCAAAGTGTCCAGCGTGGAGTAGTCGCCCAGCAGATCGAGGATCTCTGCATTGTCCAGGCCGGTGAAGTACTCCCCGGGTCGCCTGGGGAGCCCGCTGTGCCGCAACGCCTCGAAGTACTCCCGGGGATGACCTCCAAGCCCAGTACTGCTCAGCGCCTCGCAGAGCAACGTACTGCCGGTTCGGGGAGTCGCGCAGACGAGATAGCAAGTGTGTGGCCGCATTGCAACCTCCTCGATGGGTGGGAGAAGACACAGGGTTTCGCAGCGGGCAATCGGGTGAATCGTCGCTTCGCCCTCCTCAAAGGGGACGTTCTTAATTGTTGCGGCAAGATGCCCAGTCTGCGGAGAGATGGTTTGCCTGGATCGTTCAACTTACCAAAACAGTTACGAATGTCCCCTTCTCCTACCTATTGCCTTTCCTATCGAGATTGTCAAGAATAATCCTGAGTATTCCTATCATGGTTTTCAAAAATCTTCAGGCCCCGGCAAGGCAAGATGGAAATTCCTACCCAAGACAAGCGACGGCCGCGTCGCATTGGCTTTCCTGCCAGGGTTGGCAGGTCCACGGCATGGACCTGGGCCCATCAAATGCGTCACGCATGGATCACTTCAAGAGCTCCGGACGCGTCCCCCATGAGCGGCGCGATCTGCATGCCCT
>JBEKTN010000368.1:0-8415 GCA_049516015.1 Isosphaeraceae bacterium
TTCGAGGTCGGCGACCCGCTGGTGCAGGCTCCGGATGCGCACCACCCGCTCCAGCACCGCGCGAACCTGGGCCGGCGTGAACGGCTTGGGCAGAAAGTCGAACGCGCCTCGCCGCATGGCTTGCACCGCGCGATCGATGCTGCCATGAGCCGTGATGATCACGACCGGCAGGTCCGGCCGGCCGCGCAGGACCTGTTCCATCAGGTCGATCCCCGACTCCGTCCCGAGCCTCAGATCAACGAGCAAGGCATCGCAAGACGCCTGCTGAATCTTCAAGAGCGCGCTGGCCGAGTCGCCGGCCTCCGCGGCGGTGTGGCCCATGGCCTCGAGTGCGACCCTGAGCGTCTGGCGAATGTTTGGTTCGTCGTCAACAACGAGGATGTGCATGGCAGGACCGACCACGGATCGTGTGCGAGTTCTTGGCAGTCTATTGTGGCACACGCGGGCCGGCAAAGGGAATCGGGCCGAATTCTCCGCGGTTGGGGCAGAACCGGCTCAACGTTTGGTGCAGGACCTGTCCATCAGGGTCGGAGAGGCGAAAGTCGCGTTCCCTGCTGGAACTTGTGATGACACCTTCGGGGAAGGCAATGCCGCGGGAATTGTGGGTGGCTGCTTCTCGTGCCGATGCCCGTTTTCCTGCTCGACGAGGAATTGCTCCAGGTAGGACCTTGCCTCGGGGTCATTGGGGCGGATCTGGAGGGCCGTCTCGAGATGGTAGCGGGCCTCGTCGTTTTGCCCCTGGACGGCCAACAGGACACCCAGGTCGCGGTGAGCTTCGCAGAATCCCGGGTCAAGTCGTATCGCCTCGCGAAAGGGGGCCAGGGCCTGGTCGGGTTGGCCCAACCGCATCGAGAAGTTGGCCAGGTAATAGTGCATCATGGCCTGGTTGGGTGCAGCCCGGACCGCCTCGCGCATCGTGGCGATCGCCGCTTCGTTCTTGCCCTGGCGAGCCAGCTCGTCGGCCAGGTAGTAGCAGGCCTTGGATGAGCGAGGTGCAACCCGGACCGCCGCTTGATACTGCTCAAATGCTTCGGTCTCGAACCCCACTTGTTTCAGCGCGAGGGCGAGGTTGCCATGAGCCTCGAGCGAACGGTCCGATCCCACGTCGAGTGCGTGGTTCCAGAGTGCCACCGAATGCCGCCAGGTCGCGCACTGAAACCAGCTCATCGTGCAGAGTCCCAGTGCGACCACCCCTACCATTGCGACAGAAGTGATCCGGATCGATGCCCGCCTTTTCAGGGCGTACACCAGTCCGCCCGCAAGCACGGCCACCCACGGCAGCGACGCGGCATAGCTGTAGCGGTCGGCCGCAAGCTGAGGACTGAACCGGACCAGGCCGGAATTCGGTGCCAGGATGATCAGGTAGGCCGCCCATGCCGCCGCGAAAGCCGGCAGCTTTCGTCTCAGGAGCCAGGCCAGGAGACACATGGCGACCAGGCCGGCCGCGCACAGGGCGAAGCTGGGCTCCGTAAGGTGAACGACACTGTTCTCTTCGCGGGGATAGACAATGGTCAGACCGAGCGGGACAAGCGTCTTGCTGGGATAAAACCAGACGCCGTAGGCCGCGTCGGCCAGACGCGCCGAGAGGGGCGCCGAGATCGGATCACCCGTCTCGAATCGGGGGTGATTCTTGGCCCCGTGCGCGACCACCATCAGCGTCAAGCTCAGAACCAGAAGCGGCAGCTTTTCTACCAGAACCAACGTCCATCGTCGCCTGGCCCCGCTTTCTCCTTGCGCCGGGGTCAAACGACCCAGAGGATATGCGTCGAGAACCAGCAGGAGGAGCGGGTAGGTCACGGCAACCGCCTTGAAGAGCATCGCGGCCCCACCGAGCAGGAAGCTGGCCGTCAACCACTTTCTTCTGCTCTCCAATGCACGATTGGCATCGAAGGCCTTGAGGTACGCCCCGACGCCCAGGATCAAGCAGAGCACACTTGGGAGATACGGCTGAGCCGACAGCCAGACCACGACCTCGGTCCTCAGAGGATGGACACAGAAAAGCATCGCCGCCAAGCCCGCGGCGACCACCACGAACAGGTCTTTCTGCTCCGCCGTGCCGGCAAGCGCACGTTCCAGGAGCATCCGGGTCACCACGAACAGGGCAACGCCGATCATCCCGTGGAGGGCCAGGCTCACCACATGATAACCGCACGGACGAAGCGCCCAGGCTGCGTACTCGAAAAAGATCAGGATCCAGGCCAGGGGCTGATAGACACCAAGCCAGCGCGTTGTCCAGGCCCAGACCAGTTTCTGCTCGAGCGGATACTTGAGCGCCTCGTTGGACAAGAAATTCCGGTTGTCATCCATGTTGACGAAGTCGCAGCCAATCGCCGGCAAGAACGCCAGCACCGCAATGGCTGCAACCCAGAACCCGACCCGCAAGGCGAGCCGAATGCTTGACTTGCCCTCATCAGCGTGATCGTTCATCCGGAACATCGAGGCCGCCCCCTGCTTCGCAATCCGGGTCCGCGCGCAATTCCTCTCCATCAACTCTTTTCATAGGACACAAACACCCAGAGTTCAAAACGCCTTGGCCGTTCAGCCCATCCCGCCGGCCGGTGGACAAAGACTGGCTGGTCGCCGGGACTCTCTGGAAGTGCGCGTTATACCTGGTACGATTGGTGCAATGCATTCTTTGGCGTTCTATGAGGAACTGCCGATCGCCATGTCCACTTCGATGAAGGTCCCGAGGGCTCCCACGACATCCACCCGAATTCTTTGAGAGCTGATCATGGCCACGACACCGCGAGGAAACCGCGCAACCCACGACACCATGGGAAAGCTGGAACCGACGCTGCCGGTCCGAGAGCTTGCCTTGCGCAGGTGGGACACCGTCGTGGTGGGCGCGGGCCACAATGGACTGGCTTGCGCGTCCTACCTGGCCAGGTCTGGCCAGCAGGTCCTGGTGCTGGAGTCCCGCCAGCGAGTCGGCGGGGCATGCACGATCGATGAGCCCTGGCCGGGCTACCAGGTTTCGCCCTGTGCGTACCTCGTCGGCTTGCTCCACCCGCTGGTGATCGAAGAGTTGAACATGCCCGCGTACGGCTTTGCGTGGTTCCCCGCGACGGCCGGGCTATTCGTCCCGTTCGAGGACGGCAGCAGCATCCAGCTCTGGGATGACGACGAGCGGTGTGAGAGCGAGGTTCGCCACCTCTCCGCCGTCGATGTCGATGGCTGGCGTGATTTCTGCTCGGTCAAGGCGCGACTGCGAGACGCGCTTCGGCCCGCCGGCGAAGGCGACATCTGGGTCGGCAAGGCGCCCACGCTCGACGAGATCGAAGAGAGGCTCGGCGGCGACACCGAGGCCCGCCATCTGCTCTTCGAGTGGTCGATGGTCGAGTGTGTCGAGAATTACTTCAAGGATGAGCGGCTGCAACTGGCCTACCTCGGCCAGGGCGTGATCGGCACCAACGCCAGCCCCCATGACCGGGGCACGGCGTCGATTCATTTCCACCACCAATCCGGCCGGCTGGGCGGAACTCCGGGAATGTGGGGTTATGTCAAGGGCGGGATGGGCATGGTCTCGTTCATCCTCTGCGACATCGCGCGTGACCTGGGCGCGGTAGTCGCGACGGGAGTACCGGTGGCCCGGATCATTCCCGGCCTGGGAGTCGAGCTGGAAGGGGGCGAGCGGATCGAGGCCCTCCAGGTGATTTCCAATGCCGACCCGCGCGCGACCTTGAAGCTGCTGGGCGCGGGCGCCGACCCCGCGTGGAAAGAGCGGGTCGAGCAGATTCCCCAGGTCGGCTGCACGGTCAAGTTGAACGTCGTGCTCAAGCAGTTGCCCAGCTTCAAGGCCCGTCCGGGGACGTTCAGGGATCATCACAAAGGGCAGATCAACACGCCGCTCTCCAAGGACGACTGGGCCGCGGGGTTCAGGGCCGCGCGCGAGGGCCGCCTGCATTCCCGGCTCTGGACCGAGCTCTACTTCCAGACGGTGCACGACCCCTCGGTTGCCCCGTCCGGCGTGCACACGATGAGCGTGTTCGCCCAGTATGTTCCGCACACCTTCGCCCAGGGCAACTGGGACAGCCGCCGCGCAGAGGTCAAGGACGTGGCGATCCGCTCGATCGGCCGCTTCTGTGAGAACTTTCCGGAATCCATTCAGGACGTCCAGGTGCTGGGACCACCGGACATCGAGAAGGAAGTGGGCCTGACCGGCGGCCACATCTTCCAGGGTGAATGCCTTCCGCCCTACATGTGGGACAAGCGGCTGTCATCCCGCACGCCGATGCCCGGGGTCTTTCTCTGCGGGGCCTGTACCCATCCCGGCGGCAGCGTCATCGGCATCAACGGACGCAACGCCGCGATGGAAGTGCTCAGTGAGCCGGCCAGGGTCATGGCGTAGGGTTGATGTCACTCGTGACTTGCCGAGGCAGCGCTGGCAGCCATCGGGCCGGCGGGTGCCAGCCCCGCTCCAGGTCGAGGTGGCCGTTGAGGTAGAGGTTGTAGGAGTGGCCCCAGAAGAGGTCGCTGGGGTAGGTCGCCGACGGCCTGGCGGTTGCCCGGTCCATGATTCCGGCCGCAACGCAACACTCCGTGACCAGCTCGGAGCAGAACCACCGAGGCCTGTCGCCGCGCGGCTCGCCGACGAACCAGGTCTTGATTGGACCGCGGGCGCGAAGCGGCGTCAACTGGCCGAACCACCGCGCCAGGGCGAACGGCTTGCCCTCCTGGGCACAGGCAAAGGCGGTCAACCGCGCGGACTGCTCGGGGCTCAGCGGAACTCTGCGCCGGCGCACCCAGACCCTGTCTCCCACCGCCGCGTGCCGGGACATATGCTGGTACGGATCCATCATCTCGACCTGCACCTTGTCTAATGGCCCCGCCTCGATCAGCCGCAGCTCGCCATCGGGCAGGGCGACGACGATTCCTGAGTGATGCACGCCGTTGGCGCCTGCGATCAGGTGGCCCCACCGGAACCAGAGCCTCTGGTCGGTCGCCAGAAAGATGTCGCCGGCTTGCGGGACATACGGCTCGACCGGCCCGCGCAGCTCCCAATCTCGAGCGTACGCGGGCTGGCAAAGGTACGACACCGTCACAGGGGCTTGCGCGCAAAGACAAGCAACCAGGATTCCCAGGAAGGTCAGGCTCATCCGTGAGACCCCGGTTCGTGTAAGGTAGAAGGAGTTCAAGCATTTTATTCGGCCTCGCCGCCGAACTTCTTGATGGGTCCGACGGTGCCAGGCACGAAGTTGAGATTCCCCGGGGATCTCTTGCACGGGTCGCGCAGGCTATTCCGGATCTGAGGGCTGGACTCGATGCTGAATCTGCGCGTCCTCGACCTGGATGGCAGCCTGACTGCTCAGTCCAGTCTCTTCCCACCGGAAGCGGCCGCGTGGGTTCCGGCGCGCCTGTGGGGACCGCAGATTCGCCTGGCCTGCACGTTCGGAACCTTCGAACGTTTCCGCCGCTGGCTCGACGGTGCGCTCGAGACCGTCGATCCGGGCGTCACCTTGTATGGCTCGGGAGACTTCCACCACGTTTCGCTCGCACTCCTGAAGCGGTTACCAGGGCCGTTCAACCTGCTGGTCCTGGACAAGCACCCGGACTGGATGAGGGGCATTCCCTTTCTGCACTGTGGAACCTGGCTGCGGCACGCGTTGCGGCTGCCCAATCTCAACCGCGTGTTCCACTGCGGGGGAGAGCTCGATTTCGACAACGCGTACCGCTGGCTCGCCCCCTGGCACGAAATCAAGGCCGGCCGGGTCGCGGTCTTCCCCGCGCAGAGGCAATACGTTCGCGGCCGCTGGGCCGGGATCACCGTCCACCCTCTCTTGAGGGAGGGGGTTCCCCTGGCATCCGCCTTGAACGACGCTCTGCGCCCGTTTCGTGACGATCTCAGCCGCCTTCCGCTCTATATCTCGATCGACAAGGACGTCCTTTGCGCCGAGGATGCCGCAGTGAACTGGGACTCGGGCCTGCTGCGGTTACCGGAAGCCGTGAGGATCCTGGAAACGTTCCTGTCCGCGTCCGAGGGCCGGCTCGCCGGGGCGGACGTGCTTGGGGACTGGTCGCCGATCGAGCTTGGCCACTGGTTGAACCGGCTTTGTGATCGGCTTGACCACCCGAGTCCACTCCTTGACGAGGGGGAGGCAGCGGCCCGGAATTCCAGGGCGAACACGGAAATTCTCCGGGTTCTCTGCAGCGATTCTTGACTCGCCCGAGGGGAAAGTCGCGGTCGAGGACGTGCCGCGATTTGCCACCGGTGGCTTCTCCTTCATGTTCGACGAAGAGGCCGTTCTGATTCCCTGCAAATTGGAATGAGGTCGGAGACACGCGGTCCGTGTTCAGCAAGACAGGCAAGGGCCCCGGCGATTGCAGCTCGCCGTAGATTCGGTGTCCGTCGTCCGGGCCCAGAATCCACCCCCGCCGATCACGGGCAGGAAGTGGATATCGCTCTCAGGCCCCCGTTGTCCTGTCGAGCGTTCACGACCCAGACATCGGTGCCGTTAGTGGCGAGGCCGCCTGAAGTCGCCGCTGCCTGTCTGGACCGTTCGCCGGCTGAGCGGCTACAATTGTGCTGATCCCGTCGTCCCTAATCGAAGAGGTTTGAGATGCTCATTGCCGTCAGGACCGAACATCCGCACATTGTCCGGCTCGAGGGCGTATGCGGCGGGGAGCCCGTCGTCGACGGCCTCCGCGTTACGGTTCGCCATGTCGCGACGCTTCATCTACATGGGGAGACGATTCCGGAGATCGCCGAAGCCCTGGGACTGACCCAAGCGCAGGTGTTCCACGCGCTGAGTTACTATTTCGACCACTGCGACGAGATCACCGCGATGATGGCCGAAGAAGAGCAGGCCCATGCCGAATTCTCCGGCCCCTGAGGCTTTGTTCGTCCGGCTCTACTTCGACCGCCACATCATGGCGCGACTGGCCATCGACCTGCGGAGTCGTGGCTACGACGTCTTGACGACGGAGGAGGCAGGCCTCGACACCGCCTCTGACGAAGAGCAGCTCGCGTTCGCGACGGGGGAGAGACGGGCCATCCTGACGTTCAACATTCGCGACTTCGCCCCTCTCCACACGCGATGGTTGGCGGCTGGTCAATCACATGCCGGGATTGTCGTGTCCCGTCAGTTGGGCAGTCGGGAGTATGGCTTGCTCCTGCGGCGCATGCTTGGCTTGCTCAACCACCTCACCGCCGAGGAGCTGACGAGCAACATCGTTCATCTCGAACAATTCAAGTAAGGCGCCGAGAGTCCCCACTGAAGTCCACCGTGATTCGTCGTATCTCATGATTGGGAAGGTGCTTGGGTGGCTGTGGCTGACCATGGGGAAGCCCCAGGGCCCAATCTCGATCGCGTGTTTCACTGGGGTGGCCCGGGGAAACAAGCACTTCGCCGGGTTGTTGAAACAGTCCCTTATCCCCCGCCGATGACCGGCAGGAAATGCACCTCGCTGTCGGGTCGCACCGTGGCACGCAGCCCGCGCGTGGTTATGACGTGGTCGATGGAAACCTGAAGGCCAGGGGCCAGCGAATCGCCGCGGCAGAGACGCGTCTTGATGCCCGGGTAGCGCTGTTCCAGGGCATCCACCACGGCGCGGACCGTGCTTCCTTCGACCGCGACCTCGGCCGTGCCGGCCGTGATGTCGCGGAGCGGCGTGGGGATGAAGACAACGGGCATGGGACGGCCCTTGGGTCAGGACTTCTCGGAGAGCGCCTTCCAGAGAGCGGGGGGCGAGATCGGCAGCACGGTCATGCGCACTCCGGTGGCCTTGTGGATCGCATTGGCGATCGTGGCGGGCGGAGCGACGATTGGCGTCTCGCCGACGCCGCGCACGCCAAAGGGGTGCGACGGATTGGGGACCTCGACGATGATCGTCTCGATCATCGGCACGTCCAGGCAGGTCGGCATGCGATAGTCCAGGAAGCTGGCGTTGCGCATCTGGTCCTTGCGGTCGAAGAAATACTCCTCGTTCAGAGCCCAGCCGATGCCCTGGACCGCGCCGCCTTGCATCTGGCCTTCCACATAGCTGGGATGCACGGCCTTGCCGGCATCCTGAATGGCCGTGTAGCGCAGGACCGTCACCTTGCCGGTCTCGGGATCGACCTCGACATCCGCGATGTGCACGCCGAATGCATTGGTCGAGCCCTCCGGCGAGACCGAGGCGCGGCCCACGACCGGATCGAGGCCGAGCTCGGAGATCTTCCCCGCCAGTTCCTTGAACGTCAGCGACTGGCCGTTCCGACTGTAAACGCCGTTTTTCACTTCAACCGCCGCGGGCTCGCACTCCCAGATGGTCGCGGCGCGCTCTTGCATCTGCGCCTGGAGGTCGAGGCCGAGCTTGTAAGGGAATCCCCGCAGAATAGTCTCGGCATGATTCGAGTTTTCTGTTCTACTCCCCTCCGTTGTGGTTTCGGATTCGAGAACTGGTCCCAGGGAGGGGATGATGAAAGTTCTCACGGAC
>JBEKTN010000369.1:0-8405 GCA_049516015.1 Isosphaeraceae bacterium
ACAAATCGAAATCAAAGACCGGGGTCTGAGACCTCCGGGTAGTAGAAGGTACATCTCATGATCTCACATATGAGATTCTGATATTTACTATAGTCGCGTAATATATTACGCTTGTTTTAGGGCTAGAGAGAGAGGCTCCCCGGGAACGCAGCGCGGTGAGTCAACCGGACTTTCAGTATACCACGAACCCTCACCGCGCGATCTGGTCAAAGACTCCTTTGAGGCGTTCGCCGCGCTGGGGATTGAGCCGGGCGAGATGGGCAACCAAGTGCAGGGAGACAGGCTCTCACTGCCTCGGCCCGCGGTCGCCGGTGGGGTACGAGCCCCAGCGGGGTTTATCCCGCAGCGCCCGGTAGAAGGTGTGCCCCGGGAGGCGGACCATCCGCGTCTGTACTGCCGCTTTCCGCTCAAGTCCATCGCCGGAGTCGTGGATCGTGAAGGTCCCTGATTCGATGCTTTTGGCCGCGGTTGCCATGAGGCGAAGTGTGCTGTACTTGCCGGGCTGAAGGAGGATCGTCTGCCCCGTCGCCTGGACTACGTTGTTCGCTGCGTCGCCCCCGAGGTTGAAGGAATTCGACACCCACGCGACCGTTCCGCCTGCCAGGGCGCTCTTGGAGTCGCTCGTTCCCGCCCCGTCAAGGTTCTCTGGAGTGGGTCCCGTGTCGCTGGTCAGGCCGACAAGGTTGTCGTTGTTCGCAAGGCTCGATTGCGTGGGCTGGCTGACGAGGTCCATTGCGAGGATCTTGATGGCGCTATTGGCGGGAAATGTGACGCTAACGACCTGCTTGCTGGGGTTGAGCGCGAAGCTGTACCCGTAAACGAAAAGGCTTCGCGTATCCCTGCCGTTGCCACCTCCTTGATTGAAGTTACGATAATCCATCGACTCCACGACGCTTTCCCCCGGCTGGGAGGTGTTGTACGCCCAGTCGCTGAACGACTGGGTGAACGTTGAGGACGTTCCATCGGAGTAATGGACCGTGAAGGTGCCGCGCTGCGGACCAAAGACAGATGCGCCCAGGAGCTGGAGCGCCGTGTACTTGCCTCCGGGAAGCACAACGGTCTGGTTATTCGCCGCGACCACGTTATTCTGGCCGGCCGATCCCAGGTTGAATGTCGTGCCTGCCCAGGCAACGGCGGCTCCGCCGAGGGCATCGATGGAATAACTGTAACCCAGGCCGTCGAGACTCCCCAGGTCCGTATCGTCGTCGGAGGTCAGGCCGACCTGATTGAACAGGCTGCTCAAACTGACCTGGGATTGCGGGCCCACCAGGTCCATCGACAGGATGTAGATATCCGCGTTGGTCGGCAACGTGACGCTCTGAAGCGTCTTCCCGGGCGTGATGGGCAGGCTGTACCCGTACGCATACATGGTCAGCGTTTGCAGCCCGTTGTTCTGGCTGTAATTCCGATACGACATCGTCCTGACAACGTACTCCCCGGGGTTCGAGGAGTCGTATGCCCAGTCGCTGAATTCCTGGGTCACGACGGACGTTGAGCCATCGGTGTAGTGCATGGTGATTGTCCCGGTCTTCCCCCCCTGGACGGCCGTGCCGATCAATAAGAGCGCTGTGTAGTTGCCAGATGGCAGCGGAATCGTCTGGCCGGCCGCTTGCACCACGTTGTTCTGGCCCGCCGGTCCGAGCACGAAAGGCACCCCCTGCCAGTTGATGATGCCGCCGCCGAGCGCATTGGCAGAATAGCTGTAGCCCCCACCATCCAGGTTTCCATGACCCGTGGCATTGTCCGACGATAGACCGACCTGGTTGTAGTACGGGGCAAGATTGACCTGGGCGGGGGTCGTGGAACCGGGAAGGTTGATCGTCTGTGCCGTCGTGAGGCCGTTGACGGTTCCCGCGACCACCGGGATGACCACGTTCCAGCCCTGCGACGAGAAGGTAGCCGGCACGATCTCGGTGTTGTTGCTCGCGATCAGGGAGAGCTCATAGGGGTCCGCTGCCTCGCTCTGACCCTGACTGTTTACCGCGTCTATCCCGAGCTGGACCGCCGTCACCTTGGAACCGGCTGGCGGGTTCGAATAGACGAACACGTTGTTCTCGATCTGCCCGGTAAAGTATCGCCGATTGACGTTCGAATGGAGATACTGTGAATGGTCCACACCTACCACTGACACATCGGCCGGCGTCGTGGTGAGATCGACAAACGTGTTGCCGTCGATCTGTATGCCAAATTCCGGTGTGTGTGTCCAACCCCAGGGCAAGCTGGTCTGACCCGGATTATTAGGATTCATGAAAGGCGAGTACGTACTGGCGACGTATCCCTGCGCCCCGCTGTCCGAGTAGAAATTGTTCCCAGCGAAATAATTGTTGAGCACCCGGGTGCCGAACTGGAATCCGTCCAGGCTGAAGAGGTTGGAGCCGCTTCCCCGGATGTCGATGGTGTTTCCCTGGCCCGGGGTTGTGCTCCCCAGGGTTTCGTTGACGAACCCCTCGTCGATCGAGATCGCGTAGTTTGCTCCGGTGGGTAGTGGGAGGGGCGAATCCATGAGGAGCGTGTAGGAGGGGTCCGATTGCGACGTCGGCGACTGGATCACCTGGGCGATCTGGAACCACTGTCCGACGTCGGGGCCGTTGAGGATCGACACGACGTCGCTCATCGAGGGAGCAACTCCCTGGGCATAGGGTATTTTCAGCTCACGTCCGTCCCCCGAAAGTGTGTAGAGGCTCCCCTCGTAAGCCAGGTCATACGATTCGAAGAGGATGAATTCGCCCTGATTGGTTCCATCATAAATCCCGACGTTCTGGTCCCAACCCCAGTCGCCGGGGCGGGTGGCCATCCCCTCGCTGTCGACGACCGTGTTATCCGAGACCACATCGTTGGAGGCCCAGGTCTCTGAATTCCCCACGTCGAGCAGACGGACGGTCTTGCCATAGGGGGAGAGCTGGCTCACGGTATTGCCGGAGAGGTTGCGGCCGTGGCCCGTGAAGAACGTGAACGCGGCCTGGACGAAGGTGCCGGCAACAGCTCCGTTGTAGGTGTTGCCGGTGATCTGCCATGGGCCATAACTGAACAGGAGTGTCCCGCCGGTCAAGGTGTTGCCCGTCACGGAACCAGTGTGCGCGGTCTCCATGTTGATGAGGGGCAACGCGGAGGTCGTCGCTGCCGTCACCTGAACGTCGCTGAACTGGGCGGTTGCATCGCCGGAGGAGCCTCCATCCAGGGAGGGGGAGCCGAGGGCGTGGCTCCAGCCGCCAACCCACATGGTCCAGTACTGCGGCTTCTGGTCGGGCGCCCAGGGCCAGACCATGCCAAAGACGCTGTCCGTTCCGTCGGGCTCGTGGAGCACCATCAATTGCATCCCGTAGGCAACCCCGGTCTGCAGGGGGTTGCCTAGAGAGTCGGTAGTGTAAGTTTGGCCCGACGTGGTCCCGTCCCTTAACTGGACGCCAAGCGACGAGCCATCCTTGACAAATGCGAGCTCGTAGCCATTCCCGGTCGAATCCGTGTCCAGACCGACTCCAACCGTGGAAGCCCCCAGATTGGGGTCGCCGAGGTTCATCGCCGGAGTTACCTCCGCGGTGATCATCATGGAGGAGGGCGCGGTTCCCGCCATCGGGAAGATCACTTGCTTGTTCGTGGTGCTGGATGTGCTCGATTGCAGGAACACTCCATTGCTCTGAGACCACGTACCCTGCAACGACTGCCACCGCGTTGAATCCACCGCGGAGAACAAGTCCGGCGTGACGGCCCACACAAGGCTGCCTGTCGTTCCATTGACCGGCTGGAAGTCGGCCGTGGCGTAACCTCCGTTCCCGCTCGAGCCCCCTTCCAGCGCGGGAAGGCCCGGGCTCCGGCTCCGGCCGCTCCCCTGGATCTCCTCGATCGTCCATTGAGCCGGCTCGCCCGTTCCGCTCAGCCAGACCTTGCCGAAGAGGGCGTCCACACCATCCCCCTGCGGGACCACCACAAGTTTGAAGGTGTAATAGGTAGAGAGTTGCCAGGGATTGCCATTACTGTCTGTATAGATAGCGACGGAGGACCAATCGCGCGAATCGTTGAGCAACTGGACCGCCAGGCCATTGGTCCACTGATGAAAGACCAGGTTATAACCGTTGCCGTTGCTATCGTTATCGAGGCTGACTCCGGCGCGGCCATCGCCGGCTATTGAGTCCAGCCGCACGTTCGCTTCAATCTGCTCCGCCCCGGGATAAGGAGTGGTGGAGTTGACCAGAACCTTCTTGGTCCCCGAATCCCATCCGTTGGCGGTCTGGCTGAGCGTCCCGTTGCCCTCGGTCCAGGTCCCGCCCAGGACCGTCCACTCTGAACCCAGGGTATTCGTGGTGAACGTGTCCGCGAGTACCTGGCTGGTGGGGACAGACGCGCCCGGGTCCGTGGCCTGGTCGAAGAGGCTCTGCGTGGGCCCTTGAATATTCATCCCGGAGATCGTGACGTCGATGGGCGAGTTATAGGTGTTGATAACACCGGTGGACGACCCGCCAGTCGTGGTCCAGAGAAAAGACCCCATGAACTGGATGGAGAAGCCTTGCAGGGTCACGTGGCTGGACTTGATCTCGATCGCGTCGCTCCAGACGTTTGGAGTGGTGCTCGACTGCGGCTGCGAGAAGACGAGAGTCGCACTTGCCCCGGGCGCGGGGCAGATCGTGACCGGCTGGTTCAGGATGAGCTGCTGATCCATGTAGTACGTGCCGGTGCTCAGATAGATCGTTCCGTAATTGTTGGCATCGGCCTGGAGGAAATCCGAGTTGGGGGTCCCCGGCGTCTCCGTCTTGGAGGTTTCCTGGATGTTCGCAACCGTCAGCCCCGGATCACAGGACTCACCGAGAAACTGGGCGGCCTGCTGGCCATAGGAGCCGAAATCGAGCCGCAACGTCAGGGTCGTGCCGGCCTCGGTTTCGAGGGGAGCAAAGGCAATGTCCGCGGTCGCACCGGTCTGGGTGACGTACAGGGCCCCGCTCGGGGGGCTCGATGAGGCAAGGGTGCCGTATGTCCAGTAAGAAGGGGAACTGTTGTTGGCAAACTGGTCGGACAGGGCGGCCCCCAGAATGGGATGGGCCAGCCCCGCAACCGCAACGTGGACTTTTCCTCCGTTTTGAGCCGTGTCCTGTCCGCTCCAGCTTGCCGTGAAGCCATTCCAGGTAATCGAGACGGGCGCGGACAGGGTGGTGGTTAATGTGGGATCGCTGGAGCCAACCGGTACAGTGAGGTTGTCGGTATACTGGCCGCTCTGGTCCGTGTAGTAGACATTGACCGACAGTTGCTGACCCTGGCCGGTTTGCAGACTGGGGCCGGAGGTGCCAAAGGGGTTGAAAAAAACGTCGTAGGTCTTGCCGGCAGAGCCGCTCACGTCGATCACTTCCGCGTTGGAATACCCGTCGAGGTCCGGCGCCGATTCCCAGCGGGGACTTGTGAACCCATTCAAGCTGATCTGGACGGAATTGATCGTCAGGTTGGCGTTGGCTGTTGTGAGCTGGATTTCGTCATCCACGAACCCGTCAGGCCCAACCGCAGCACTCGGGCCCGTGAGGTCCATGTTGGCGCTCTGGCCGAGCCAGGTGGGCTGGAAGTTGGCTGTTGTGAGCAGCCGGCGTGATTCGAGGCGGAGTGCGTCTGGAACAAATCGGCGCTTTCTGGAATGCTTCACGGTGCCAGCCCCAAGTTGTACGCGCGTCCCTGCAAGCCGGGCCGGCCTCCGCCGGTGCCGTCGGAGACAAGTCAAAGACCTGTCTGAAGGTATTATGCAACACGCGGCGACGAATGAGGTTCAAAATGTGATCCTGGCTCTCCGCTCCCCCTCCCCTCCCGCCGCCTCCCGCCCAATGAAAATCGGGTTCGTTCGCCTGCTCGATTCCGCCTTGGTTCGTCCGAAGTTGCAACCTGCCAACGACTAACACCCGAGCAATTGGGCTTCGTTCTGGCGCTTTTCTATCACCGCCAGCTCCCTCCCTTCGGAATCACTGGCCACTGACCACTATTCTCTCGCCACTCGCCACTCGCTACTCGTCACTACCTCCAGATTCACTGGCCACTATTCTCCCGCCACTCGCCACTCGCCAGGCGGGTATTCTCCAGAAGAACCCAAACATTAAGTGGACCAAGGACCGGGGCAACGAACCCCAGCGTACCAAGGAGGAGTATCCCTGGTTCTGGGACGGCGGTACCTTCAAGGGAGAGCGGGTGAACGACCGGCATTACACGATCACCGAGAAGCAGGCGGCCCGGGAGAGGCTGAAGCACAAGGCATCAACCAGGCGCTGAGCCGACGAGGAGCGATTTCATGGCACTGAAGTGGCAAGATCTGATCGAAGAACGGAAGGGCGTGATGATGGGTAAGCCCGTCTTCAAGGGGACCCGGCTGACGGTCGAGCACGTGCTCCGCGAGCTCGGTACGGGGATGAGCCACGACGAGCTGCTCGACAATTATCCCAACCTCACCCCCGAGCACATTCAGGCCGCTCAGCAATATGCCGCCGACCTGCTCGCGATGGACCAGATCATCTACAGTAACCTGTGAGAGGGCTGGCCTGATGCGAATCCTCGCCGACGAGAACGTCCCCCGCCCGATTGTCACCTGGCTCCGCGCCACGGGCCATGACGTGCTCTACTCGGCCGAGTCCCGCAAGCAGACGCCGGACGCCGATCTGCTGGCGGAAACCGAGGCCCAGGGCTACATCGTGTTGACCGGGGACAAGGATTTCGGTGAGCTCATCTTTCGTGACCACTCGAACAGCCACGGCGTGATCCTGCTCCGAATGAAGAATCGGCCCGCGGCGATTCGCCTGGTCCGTCTCCAGCAGGTCTGGACCCTGGTCGAGTCCAGGTTGCCCGGCCACTTCGTCGTGGTGACCGCGTCCAAAATCCGCCTGCGACCGTTGACAAAACCCTGAATGATCTTTCCACATGCCACCTACCAGCCTCTGCGATGCCCTGGCCCCGGGTTACTGGTCGGGCTCCGGAATGTGGGTGGCCCTTTTTTCCTTCCCTCACGCTCTACGCCCCACGCCCCACGATCGTTGGGGTGCGCCGTCGATGCCGCGCGCCGAGCTGGGTATCCATGGCCTGAAACCTGGGGCCGCAACTGGTCTAGAAAAGTCCGAGAAACGCGGAGTTCAAACAGCCAGAAACGCCCCGAGCGAAGTGCGGAAGGGCCACCCACTTTGTGGCACCAACGTCAGCTTGTACAAGATCCCGTTTCACCAGAACTGGACGGGCGTTTGGTAGTCAAAAGTAGTGATTTCTGAAGTTTCGGCAGCCATCAATGCCCGCGTGGGACCCCCCACTTTTCTGCCATAAGTTCTAATCTAGCAACAACAAACACCCGAGCAGCCGGCTTTGTTCTGACACTTCTCCATTAGTCCATCTGTGTCCCTTGGGCCCACTGGCTCGGAAGCACGGAGGGAGCGCGGAAGGGGCCACTTACTTTGTGGTACAAAAAAATTATTTGATTAATAGCTGGCGTTTCGATCCGCCAGGTTACTATTATTGTGTACACTGATATCCGTCGGGGCATGGTAAAGGGCTTGGCTCCTCGGGCGCTTCCTGCCGATCACATACTTGTTGTGCGGCTCGCCCCCCGACCGCCGGTGGGTTCGATAACGCATTGAAGTGGTTTCTTCCGAAGAGAGGGGCTTGTGGGCAGGCCGTACGTTGAAGAATTATCCCGTCTGGCGGAAACATACAACTGGGCTCTGTCGGTTCCGGTCGAGGTTCTTTCGAACGCCGTTCGGTCGGCTTCCTGGCATCCTTTGGTGGCTGTGGGCTCTGGCGGTTCGTACACGACCGCTCAATTTGCTGCAGCGGTCCACCGCCAGTTCACTTCTGGGGCCGCTTCGGCGATGACTCCGCTGGAAGCTGTGTCGACACCACAAACGCTTCGGCAAACGTCGGTCTTGCTGTTGACCGCAGGAGGTAAGAACCCGGACGTGCTTGGAGCCTTTCGCAAGCTCCTACTGCGGGAACCTCGCAGGTTCTTGGTCCTTTGCGCGAGAATTGGGTCGCCTCTTGGTCGGTTGACGGCCCGACACCCGTTTGTCGAGTTCACGGAATTCGAGCCACCGGCTGGAAAGGACGGGTTTCTCGCAACGAACTCGTTGCTTGCGTCAATCGTGCTTCTAATCCGGGCGTACTCGACGGTCTTTTCCAGGACTCAAACCCTCCCGGGCGACTTACCAGCTCTCCTCGGTGAAGATTTCGGAACTCTCAGTAACCAGGAACTCGATCGCCGGTGCCGTCCCTTGTGGGAACGTCAGACACTTGTGGTGTTGCATGGGCCGACGACGCAGGCCGCGGCCATTGATCTGGAGTCTAACAGGTTTTTGACAGTAGTCCGGCGATTCTTGCCGTAAGTCCTTTCGCGATGGAGCGGCAACTGTATTCCCTCGCTACACATGGTGCCACGTCTTGAGCGATGTTCCCCTTGAATTTGCAGG
>JBEKTN010000370.1:0-8400 GCA_049516015.1 Isosphaeraceae bacterium
GGGCGAGAGCGGCCACCGGACTCGGATGCATGCAAGCAGGCGCCGGGAAGTTGGGTGTCATAGAGGCAAGTTACGCCTCCGCGATAATCGGCGTTCTTAGCCCCGTGTCGTCTCATTGTTTTCACGCGGCCGCGCGGAACGGCTGCACGATCGGCACCTTCCAAGTGGCGCCTCGCACGTGGCGGAGAGACCGGCATGGAAACGGTGTACCTGGAGACAACGTTCATCAGCTACCTGGTCGCTCGCCCGAGTCGAGACCTGCTTGTGGCCGCGCACCAACAAGCAACCGAGGAATGGTGTGCGATTCGACGCGCCGTGTTTGAGTGTTGCGTTTCCCAGGTCGTCATCGACGAAGCCTCCGCCGGCGATCCAGCAGAGGTGCAAAAGAGACTCGCAATCATCAGCGGCCTGTCGGCCTTGGAGATCACGGAAGACGCCGAATCGTTAACCCAAGCTATTTTGGCTGAGGGCGTATTTCCTGCCCGTGCCGTTCGTGACGCGGCCCATGTTGCGGTGGCGACTGTCCATGCGGTCGACTATCTATTGACCTGGAATTGCAGGCACTTGGCAAACGCGCAGATCGCGCGAAGAATAGCATTGGTGTGTGAGCGGCTGGGTTACCGGATGCCGAACATCTGTACGCCCGAAGAACTCATGGGAGCCTAAGATGGTGTGGGAAGACCCCATCGTGGCCGATATCCATCGGACCCGGGAAAAGCTTGCCGCGGAGTACGGCTTTGACGTGCAAGCAATCTTCGCCGATCTCCGAAAGCGTCAGGCGGCGTTGGGTGGCAGGCTTGTGCCTCCAAAAAAACGAGCCGAACCAACGGCTGAGTTCGACCGGGGCCACGATTTTGATTCGTCGGGTTCGACGCCCATCGAGCCGGCCCCGGCCTCTTAGTCTGAGCGCTGGGCAGCATCTCGTTTGGCATAATCAACCAGTACATGCAGTAGTTTTGGAACAGAATACCCAGGACACGCGCATTCCTCACATTGGGTGTCTTGTCATCTTTCGCGCATTCAGTCAATTTCGTGGTTCGCTTTCTTCGCCTTTCTCCTCGCTTTCGCCCCTCAGCCGTACCAGCCGATGCCCGCGAACCATGAATCCTCGCTCCGCCAGCCGTCGTTCCCATCCCTCGCGCGTGCCGATCGTCGCCGTCTCGTCGAGCAGGCCGTGTTTTTCCTCCTGCCGTGTCAGCCGGGCGAATTTGGCCATCAGCGCGTGCCCGGGTGGGAGGAACGTTTCCTTGCGGTGGAGGATGGGGGGATTGGTGCTCTTGGCGTAGTCGAAGCAGTCGAGCTCCCGCGTCCGGAGCGAGAGCTTGATGCTGCGGAGCAAGGCCGGGTGCGGGTCGACCTCGAAGTCGGGATAGACCAGGTACGAGACCTTCCCCGAATGCCGGTGCAGCTTGATCAGGTTCGCCCCCTCGACCTCGCCCAGGCGCAGCCCTCGTACACCCGAAGCAGCGGCTCGAGCGAGTCGAGCGCCTCCCGGTGAACATAGAGGGCGTTCGGCAAGAGCTTCCCGACCGTGGCTCGCTTGCAGGCTTCGTACTCCGCCTCGACGTTTCCCGAGCGGAACAGCAGGTTGTCCCCTTGGCAGAAGACTTTGGTGAAGCACTCGACTTGCGCTATCCGATTCTTCGCCACCGGGGTAAAGCAGATCGTAACGAGTCAACGCATGTCGCGCCGATCTGCGCGTTGAGTCGTGCCCAGTCATGTAGAGTACTGGCGGCGGCAATTACCTGCGGGGCGGTCACTGCAGGCTTGTCGGTGTCCTTGTCATCCTCCTGAACTGCTTGCCCGAGCAGACACTTCACCCACGTTTCGACCTGCCACTTCGGGACGAGGATAACGATAGGGTCTTCCCCGATCGCGGGTTGGTTATTCTGAGTCAGCTCGTCGCACAAAGTCTGCTCACGCTCCGCGGCACTGAGATGGTCAGCGTCTGTGATGACAATGAGAAGGTTGCTCGCATGCCGTCCGCGGCACGCCGCAACCTGCCCTGGAAACTGCTGCCGTACATATTGCGAGCCGCAGCCTCGACCGCCTGGCAGTGGGACCTTGCGCACGCACCCCATCTTCTTTTTGTACGCAGTGCAGTGCTTGAGATAATGCCACACCAAGTTCTGATGTTCTTGGTCCTCGGCCAAGATCACGACAATGCTCGCGCGATCAGGCATGTTCCCACCCCCGGGCGATGATCTCGGCGGGGGTGAGCGTCCAATCGTCGGGCGGCGCGAATGGGCGAACTCTCGTCGGCCCGGCATCGGTGCGCTCGATAATGACGCCGTTCCGAGTGGCGAGTTGGTTCAGGAGCTCCGGGTGGTGCGAAATCAGCAAGACTTGCGAGCCATTTCCTTGTGCACGGTCTAAGATGTCGGACAGCCACGGCTGGATTTCGCGAAGAGCGACGAAGTTGTCCGGTTCATCAATACACAAGGTCGAATGGTCCGTGAGGGCACAGTGCAGCAGGGTGTACAGGCCCACGAGCGCACGCTGCCCGTCAGATAGTTCATCGAAGCCGTACTGCTGCGACTTTCCCTTGCCTGCGCCTCCTGTTCGGACGGCTACTTGAAGCAGGCGCGTTCCGCTCGGCGGCCCCTTGAGATCCAAACCCTCAAACCCATCGATCACCTCCTGAAGCGATGAGCGCAGCTCATCGGTCGCAGCGCTGCTGTCTTGGCGGAGATGGCGATACCACTCGGCGAAGTTGGAGAGATCGGGCGTTGGATAGAGCACTTCCTTCTCCGCATCGGATCGCATTCGCTTCGGATTGACCTGCACGCAGAGCAAGCGTTCCAGCCATGACTTGAACCACATGAGCTTGGTATTGTCAGGCCTCGACTCGATCTCGGCGAGGAACGATCGCCTTGGGAAAAACTCGAACTGCGTCCGATCCTCGAAGCGGTCATTGTGCAGATGGACAATTCCGTCCTCAAATAGGTACAGCGGCTTTCCTTCCAGCGACAAACGCTCTTTCTTGACGCGCGGCCGCAGGGGCCGGCCCGATTCGTCCACTACCAGTTCATAGGTGTATTTGCCCAATGTGCCATTGACGTCTAATTCGAATCGCTGGTCCGGCAGGTCTTGCCAGCGGGTTCGGGTCTGGCCAACCAACCGATCCTCGCAAGTTTCACCACGTGCCGCAAAGTCCCGGATCAGTTCGAGCACCTCGAAAACCGTGGACTTACCGGCTCCATTGCGGCCCATGAGCAACTGAGTCGCCCCTGGTTGGAACTCGAAGTTCACCAAACACTTATAGTTGTCGCAGTACAATCGGGTCAACATGACTCACATTGTACGGGAGCGGTCGTGGAAATGCAGCCGGGCACCTGATTTTCCATGAGGGAAAGCTACCCCTCCCTCGCCGCCGGTTCAAGAACTACCGGAAAACCCCCAGTCAGCGCAGAGGATCTCGCTCAGTGCTTTGCCGGCTCGATGAGCTCTTTTCCTTCTTGGCGATCAGCCGCACGGTCGGCGCCGCCGCGGCGACGGCGATCCCGCCCTCATGTCCCCCATATTCCTCCCTTTCTTACTTTCGCCGCACCAGTCGATGCCCGCGAACCGTGAATCCTCGTCCCGCCAGCCGCCGTTCCCACCCCTCGCGTGTGCCGATCGTGGCCGTCTCGTCGAGCAGCCCGTGTTTTTCCTCCTGCCGGGTCAGCCGGGCGAACTTGGCCAGCAGTGCGTGCCCTGGCGGGAGGAACGTTTCCTTGCGGTGGAGGATGGGGGGATTGGTGCTCTTGGCGTAGTCGAAGCAGTCGAGCTCCCGCGTGCGGAGCGAGAGCTTGATGCTGCGGAGCAAGGCCGGGTGCGGGTCGGTCTCGAAGTCGGGATAGACCAGGTACGAGACCTTCCCCGAATGCCGGTGCAGCTTGATCAGGTTCGCCCCCTCGACCTCGCCCAGGTACGCCCGGGCGCAGCCCTCGTAAACCCGGAGCAACGGCTCGAGCGAATCGAGGGCGTTACGGTGAACATAAAGAGCGTTCGGCAAGAGCTTTCCGACCGTGGCTCGCTTGCAGGCCTCGTCCACCGCCTCGGAATTGCCTGAGCGGAATAACAAGTCATCCGCCTGCCGGCAGGCTTTGGTGTAATTCCCGAAGAAAGCCCGGATGTCGCGCTGGAGTCCAATGGGCAGAGCTGTCATGGGCGGACGTCTCTGGAAGCGGCCGAGGGCCAGGTAGACCAGAAAATCCTCGGTGCGGCGGGTGGTGATCTCGTCCCATTCGGAGGTGCCGGTGACCCGCTTCACGAGGGCGAAGGCGCGTTTGATTGATCCAAATCGTTCTTCGAGGGCGGTGCCTTCGGGGAACTCGTTTTCTTCCGGTAAACGTCCATGCGTGGCGATGGTTGTCATGGCTCCGCCAGCCGCTGTTGCCACCGCGCGCGAGTCGATCGTCGCCATCTTGTCGAGCAGCCCGTAGCCCCAGACTATCGCGTTCACTATGCTGAGCATGTCACGCCCACGATGTTTCCTGGGTGTCAGGCGAGTTTCGGATTCGATGTCGTGGCCGCGCGTTGGGTTCGATACTCTACAGGGTTAGCGTCGATGAGCCTGCCGGTGAGCGCCGCGGAGGATTGGTACGGCAGGATCTGCCGGCTGAAGGTGGACCGAGCGAGGCCAGAGCCGGCCCCGCACAAGCCGCTGCTTTTGCTCGTGTTCTTCGACATGCTGGAGACCGGGCAACTGTCGGATGGAATGCTGGAGCTCACTCCGAGCCTGGCGTTTCGGTTCTCAGTCTATGCTAGCGTCGTGGCCCACAGGCGCTCACAACCACTTCTTGTGATCTTTCCCTTCTTCCATCTCCGGAGCGACGGTTTCTGGCAGGTCCTGGACGAGAACAGGCAGCCCACCAGCGATCGGAACCGTGCGCGATACGCCATGATTGATCCCGACTTCCTCATGGCAGCTAGCGATCCCGGGTTTCGCCAGCGCGCCCGGTTGCTACTGATCGCGAAGTATTTCCACCCCGAGGACCGGGCTGCGCTCTATTCGCTCTGCGACATGAAGGTCCCTGACGAGGATGCGGTCGCCGAGCAGGTCCGCTACCAGCCGATCGCCGAGGCGACGAAGAAAGGCCGCGATGCGCGGTTCCGCATCATGGTCCTGTCCAACTACACGTTCACCTGCGCGCTGACGCGATATCGGCTGACCACCGTCTCCAGCGAATGCATCGTCGACGCGGCTCATATCCATCAGTTTGCCGCTTCACGCAACGATGATCCACGCAACGGCTTGGCCCTATGCAAGAACGCCCACTGGCTGTTCGACAACGGCCTGTGGTCTCTCACCGACGACTACCGGGTCGTCGTGGCCCGAGGTCGCTTTGAAGAGGAATGCCTTGACCCGGGGACCAAGGGCTTGCTCGACTACGAGGGAGCCAGCATCCACCTGCCACGGGACCAGTCCAAGTGGCCTGCCCTGCCCAATCTCAGGTGGCATCGCAAGAACAGGTTCAAAGGGGCGATCTGAACGGGTCACTTCTCGTTGATCCCGTTCGACGAAATTACCGATCGAGAATAGTGGAGCGGGAGGATGGGTTTTGCGAACCGAGGACCGTGCATTTAGCTTCGGGCTGCTAACCACGTCTCCTCGATGCTCCGCTCATCGGCATCTAATGGTAAATCTAGTTTTTGCTTGATGACATTCCCGGCCAGCACGACGCTCACATTTGTCTTGGAGATCCTGCCGGCAATCATTGCCCGGCCTTCCCACAGCGAGGTGTTCGACCTGGCCCAGTCCAAAGTCCTGAGGGGCAAGAGCCGTCGTTTCCAGGATCGAGTGCGCGTCTTGATGAGGGACTTGCCTGCTCTCGCGAGCGAGGCCAAGGCTATTGCGTGGGAGTGAACGTAAGTCTTCCTCAGGTCGGCCGGACTTATCTCACGGGCCTTGGCCCGTTGCCAATCGGGAATCACCCTGGAGACTTCGGACCAGAAATCGACGGCCAGTGCAAGCCTATCGGCATAGGGCTCCTCTTGCTTGCCTGTGAGAAGTATTCCAGTCGCGTGATAGATCCCGCTCAGCGTGAAAAGCTTGAATGACCGGTTGGAGATCGTACTGCGCACCGTTTCGGTCATGTCCTTGAATACGTCCACCCTTTCCAGAAGCTCCCTCGTGATGCGCGCGGTCTCGTCGCGCCGATCACAGAGTATTCCTTGCGAACGGGCAGATCGGGACCCGTTGCGCTGGATATCGGAGATCATCTGCTCGACGCGGTTTGGTCTGGAATCGACATAGAACAATATCGGGATGGCTTCGTCTCCGAGCTCCGGGCGCATTTTCAACGCCATTTCAACACCCGCGCGCCGATTCACTCCGTCGAGAATCAAGATTCGCGACGTGAGCGGTACTCTCATCGTTCCGAGTCCCGAGGGGCGCCCTTTCTCAGCGGGTTCGTCGAAATCGACATTGCCGTTCACAAGACAGGTGATCGCCGGCAGAACGTAGGATTCCGGATTGCCGGCCAGGTATCGGGCGATGTCCTGGGATCGACTGCGGTCGGCGACACGGCCAAATGAGCTCGCTTCGAGGGCTCCCGGCGATTCCAGCGGGATCAGGCGAGGAATGAACCTGGCGGGGCACAGTGCGATGTAGAACGGCCGCCCGGCTTGGACCCCGCGAATGGCCGGGAGATGAATCTCGAAGTCAGGCATCTCGGACGGTTCCAGGTCGTGGATGGTGAGCATCGTCGACCCGATTATACCGCCGACTCGGATAGGGAGCGAACCGCATCAATGAGGCGATCGAAGGGCACCCTCGCCACGCCGGGCCCCCAGGAAAAGCGGACAGATGTCGAGATGCGTTCCCCTGACAGACCCATTGCGGCCAGCACGTGGCTCCGTGCCTGAGCGCCCGAGGAACAAGCGGCACCGTTGGAGAAAGCCATGAAACCCTTCAGCGATAACATCAAGGCCTCGCTGTCCACACCAAGGAAACTCACGTTCAAGACGTGGCGCTGCGTTCTGCTCTGATCTCCGTTGATTCTGTATTCAACCTTGCTGAGAGCTTGAAGAAACTCGCATCTGATTGCTAAAGCCTGCCGCTCGCGGGTCTCATGCTCCTGGATTGCAAGTTCCGCAGCGACTCCCAGCCCAGCGATGAGGGGGACAGGCAGTGTCCCCGGCCTCAAGCCAAGCTCCTGCCCGCCTCCGTACATGATCGGGGCAAGAGGCGGCCGTTTCGTGCTCCGTCGCCTGACCAACAGCGCCCCGACTCCTTTCGGGCCGAGCATCTTGTGGCCGCTGATTGACAGGAAGTCGCACTCCAGGGCCTGGAGATCCTGGATCTCCTTGCCGAAAGTCTGAGCCGCGTCCACGTGGAAGAGGGAGTTCGAGCCCGCAACGATCGGGGCCATTTCAAGGACCGGTTGAAGGACGCCGGTCTCACTATTCGCGTGCATGATCGAGACGAGCAGAGTATCCGACCTGAGCCGGATTCGAATCTCCTCGGGATCCACATAGCCTCCCGAAGTCACTGGTAGCAACTCGACTTCGAATCCCTGTCGTCCCAGCGCCCTCAGAGGACCAAGTACCGAACTGTGCTCGATCGAGGAAGCAAGGATGTGCCTCCGCTTCGTGCGCCGACCCTGGTCCGCCAGTCCGAGCAACGCCAGGTTGTTGCTCTCAGTCGCACCGCTGGTGAAGAGAATCTCGTCTGCCTGAACGGAGAGCAAGGTAGCGACTTTCCCTCTCGCCTCATCGATCGCCTGTTTCGCGGCGCTACCGTGAGAGTGGTGAAGGCTGCTCGCATTCCCGAAATCGACCAGTGAATAGCGACGCATCACTTCGACGACGCGCGGGTCGGTTGGCGTTGTCGCGTTGTAGTCGAGATAAGTGGGCTTCATGGTCTGCCCCGAAGGTTTGCTCTTGCCACCTTGAGAAGAGCTTACGTGTCGACCATGCGGAAGTCAAATTGTTAACTTCCAACTAACTTCCGCAGTCCTCTTCCGGGAATCGAGCCCAGCCATGGGGGCACCCTCGGCCTTCCGACATCAAGGTCTTGGCGCGACGATCAGAGCTTTACGTAGCGAGATCAGTCGTCTTTACCTGGAGGACGAAACCCCCTGGGTCGTCGGTTAAAGCGACCGCAAAGACTTCAGTGCGGCCTTGTGCTCGATTGCCTTGGACAGGATGTGCTCAAGAGCTGGGCCGTTTCCAAGGGGGTGTCGGAACAACCATGGGCCGGCCCTCTTTCCAGACAGGTGGATGACCACAGCCTCGCCTTCGGGGACTCCGGGGGGGAGATACCGAAGGGCCAGTACGGAGTCGGTACCATCTAGACCTAAAACAAGCGTGATATATTAATCGAGCTATGTACAATCGAAGTAAACAAGTGTTTCCCTCGATCACGTACCTTCTACTACCCGGAGGCCCCGACCCCGGTCAAGCATTGCCGAG
>JBEKTN010000371.1:0-8307 GCA_049516015.1 Isosphaeraceae bacterium
CATCGGGCGGCAGCGTGCACTGTCCCTGTGGCATGCGAGTCATTGCCTCCTTGCAACCTGGGTTCTCAGTAAACCCAAGGTTACAGGAGGCCGTGACTTGCGCCTATTTCAACGGTATTGCCCCTAAGCCGCTTGCTCCTAGCGTTTACGTGCATGTCCCTGAGGCTCCTTCCTCTCACGAACGGTCGATATCAGTGATGTCCCTTTTTCCCTCTCCCGGCGAGGATCGCTGTCAGGCGGACCGCAAACTGGCCCGCGACGATCCTCCCCTTCCGCTCCGCGACGATCAGGGCGTTGCCCACTTCGGCTGGAAAGATGTCCGGCGAGATCAGCTCATGGATTCCGTTGCGATAGTCTTCCCGCAGTTGGATCGCCTTGAGAGAGTCAGGCTCGGGAACCTCCCATTGGAATGCCGCCGATGCATCGATAACGTATTTCATTCCGGGTCGTGCATCGTACGAATGATTTCCGCACCGATCTCCTGGACGCCAAATTGCTTAAGAGTCTCCTGCCGCACCTGGTCCGCTCGCTCGGTGATCCGGCGCAAGAGCTTCGGGTCGCGGACGATGCCCTTGGTGTTGCAAACCGCTTCGAGATCCGCGAGCACCTCGGGGTCGATGGCCGGTGTTTTCTCGACGGTAGGCATAGTTGGGTTCCTCCGAGCGTATTCTAACAGGTTCCAGACTCTCGTGCGGGATAGGGAAAAGGTGTCAGGAACCGTTGTTATGCCTCTCGAATTAGAAACGATTCCTGCCACCTTTTCCAGGCTCGCGAAGCCGCTCGGCGTCGCCCGGGTCGCCCGTCACCTGGCCGGGCTTTGCCCTCCCGTATCCAACCGGCAACTTGAACAGTCGGCATAGTGAGCATTTGCTCTTTACTTCGCGGATTATGCCTGTGCTTGCCATTTCCGGGCCGATATGAGGTAGAATCGTCCAGGTAGGGCGACCGGGGACCGTCCCGGTCTTGTAGTGCGCCTGTGTTCGGGGATCTTCGAGGTCGCTGGCTGCGTGGAACGGCTCTGCGGCAGGCTGGCGAATGATATGAGAGTCGGTCCAAGGACCATTCGCCTGCTCATCCTTGCGAAGGCCTCGCCCGGAATGTCCGGGTTCGAGACACCCGGCACTCGTCCAGACGGAGGAAACCACGATGGCAACAGCCCCCTCGATGGCGCTCGCCCAACGGTCGTTCGACGATCGCGGCCGGGCCATCCGACTCACTGACCATGAGATTCGCCAGCGGAACGCGCTGGCCCTGGCGGCGCTCGACGCCGTTGAGGGAATCGGGGACGACGCCGAGCAGCGCGAGACCCTCGACTATCTCGTGCGCGTCGTCGATGAAGACCGGTTGTCGGACCGGCCGCGGTTCGGCTCATGAGACTGGTCATCCTCGATACGGGCACCCTGGGGTTGTTGACCCATCCTCGAGCGCGGCCGGACGCCCTGGCATGCCGGCAATGGGCGCAAGCTCTCCTGGCGGTTGGTACTCGGGTTATCGTCCCAGGGATCGCAGATTACGAACTGAGGCGCGAGTTGATCCGGGCCCGCAAAACATTGGGACTTCGTCGGCTCGACGCGGTCCGCGAGGCCTTATCCGCGAGACATTCAGAGGTCCGGGTGGGAAAAAATTGTCGGGAACCGAAAAACGGCTTTCTTGCATCAATGTGCTCGAAATGGGTTCCCGACACCTTATCCGCCCTATTCAGTGATGTCCCTTTGTCCCTCCTCAGTCTCCCTCACTGGTCGGGGTGGAAGGCTCTTCCTTCTGTTCGGTCGCCTCCCGGGCGAACTTCTGTTCCCTGACACGTTCAAGGACCGTTTGATAGAGCTTCTCGCTCGCCCGGAAATTGGTCTCCTTGAGTTCCTTGGTCTTTTGTTCGATGTCGATGAGTCCGCGTTTTGCGGCCTCCTCAAGAATGCCGAGCGTGCCGACCACTTTCAGGCCGCTCCGCGTGGCTTGCCTACTGCCGTCTCGGTCGTCGATAAGAGCCCGGTCCGCCTTCAATTCGAGGGCCAGTGAGATCGCCGCCGTCTCTCCCCGACCAAGCTTCCAGGCGCCGGTGTGCGTTGGGTCTTGGACGGTGAGCCATTCGGGTGGGCTGCTCGCCCATGTCCCAACCGCTTGCGGGCTCCTCGGGTGCAAAAGCTCCTTGATCACCGCAGACGGGGCGTACACTCGCCCAAAGATCGCGGGGAGCACATGAACCGTCTGGGTGAGGATGAGGTAATTGAGCGGCGTCGTGTCCGAGACGACGATCATGCGGGTCCGGCCTCCCGGAGCGAAGCAGCCTGAGCCGCCAACTCTTCTGGAGTAAGCTCAAGCCAAACCTTGTGCCGCTTGAGAACTCCGTCGGTCTCATAGCGGTTCAGCCCCAAAGCCTCGGCGAGCTGGTGCTGCGTAATCCGCTCCTGACGGTAGAGTTCAACGAGGAACGCCTCCCGCGCCTCGCCGTTCAGCTCGTCTCCCTTAGTACCAAGCTCTTGCTCTATCTCGCAGGGTATTTCAAAGCTGATAGTCATAAGCGGTTCCTCTTCATTCCATCCAAACCGGACGCAAGCTCCTCTTCTTGGCTTCCCTCTGGCCCGTCTTGACTTGCATGCCTGGCCCCGCGGAGGAAGGCCCGCTGCTCCTCAAACTCCTCAAGGGGAAAGTCATGCCCGGCACCGTGGTCCTTAATGAGCTTCTCGGCCTCGTGGAAGCTCACACCCAATGCGTCCCTAAGCTGGGCGTGGGAAATCCGGTCCTGCCGGTAAAGCTCGACAAGGTACAACTCGCGTGCCTCCCGGTCGAGATCCACCCCGTTCGTGCGGATCTGCTGCTCGATGTCCTGTGGCAACTCGAAGCTGATGGTCATAAGCTGTCCCTCTTCGCTCTGGAGCTTTTCTCGGCCCCCTCATTGTATCCTAGATTCGCTGCTCGCGTCCCCCGCGGTACAGCCGCCACGGATTGACTGCCCACTGAGTGCCCCCGCTCGCCAGGAGTTGATGACCGGCACCACCTCCGTCTTCATCTTCTCGTCCATGCCCCCGTCCTTTGACGCCGGAAACTTGAGAAAGACTTCCTCGGCCCCCTGCTCTGATCGGCAATACTACGGCCGAAGATAACCGGTCTTATCTTCAACCGTCAAAACCCAAAAACGAGGGTAGACGAGACGATTCTCCTGGGGGAGGGGAAAAGGGACATCACTGAATAGCACTCTCCTAACCCCTAAGCCGCCTGCCACAAGCGTTTACGTGCGTGTCCTCGAGGCTCCTTCGCCTCAAAACGGTCGATATCAGTAATGTCCCCTTTTCCCTCTCCTGGGCGGCAGTCCGAACCGCGGGGCTGACGACAGCCCACCCGGCGGCGCTCGACGGAGATGCAATCCTCGCAGCGCAAACGATTCTGGGGGCCGACGCGGGCGACGTCGTCACGATCGCCACGAACAACGCCCGTCATCTTTCCCGGTTCCCCGGGATCGATGCGCGGCACTGGTCGTCGATCACGTCTTGATAGGCTTTCAGTTCGGCGGTCGAGCAGTAACGAGTTGGAATCCGAGCCCTCCTGAGCCAACCTCAGAGTGTGGGTACAAGCCGCCTGGCACAGTCCCCCTGGGCACTCTGCCCCTGCCACCCAACGACCAGCGGGGATCCCGTCTCGTACCATGCTACGGGCTGATTGCCAATCTCTGCCAAATTGCGGAGAGGATTAGCAGTGCCCCCTTTGATCCGCCTTTGATCCGCCGAGAACAGTGTTCAAGCCTCTCTCTTACAATGCGTTGCGGCGATCCACTCAATATGTCATTTGCTTCGCTTCTTGCATTTGCTGCGTTTGTCCAATATACTCTTAGAGGATAGGAGAAACAAACATGGCCATAATGCTCGCCGATATTCAAAAAGCCGTCCCCCCGACAGCCGCAGACGCCCAGCTCGCACTGGAATCCAGCCGCCGGCTGACCCAATTCCTTGCGGCGAGGCCCAAGAAGGCTCTTCGTGTCCGAATCGAACCGGAGAACGAACCGGAAGAATCAATCTCGATTCCCGTTACGGCGTTTCGGTTGCTGAACAGCATCCTCACCGAGATGGCCAAGGGGAACGCGGTGACGCTGATCCCGGTACATGCTGAACTGACGACCCAGCAAGCGGCAGACATCCTGAATGTCTCCCGACCGTTTCTGATCGAACAGCTTGAGAAGGGTGTCATTCCGTACAGGAAAGTCGGAACGCACCGCCGAGTCATGTTCAAAGATCTGATGGAATACAAGCAGACGATGGACCACAACCGCCTGAAGGCGCTTGAAGAATTGTCTGTCATCGACCAAGAACTTGGGCTCGGTTACTGAGAATGAGCCATTTCACGGTCGTCTACGACGCTTGCGTGCTTTACCCGGCACCACTGCGTAGTTTCCTGATGTATCTGGCAATGACCGACCTGTACCGGGCACGGTGGACCAATGGTATTCACGAAGAGTGGATGCGTAACGTTCAAAAGGACTACCCAGACTTCACTCGCCAGCAGGCCGAGAAAATCCGCGAGCTGATGAACGCACACGTTGTCGATTGCATCGTCACGGGCTATGAAACGCTCATTCCATCCCTGACCATGCCCGATCCGGACGACCGTCACGTCCTGGCCGCTGCCATCCGCTGCGGGGCCGATCTTATTGTGACCTTCAACCTCAAAGACTTTCCCGAGGCTGTCCTCAAGCCGTATGGCATCGAGGCACAGCATCCCGACGACTTCCTCACGCACCAACTCGACCTTGCTCCGAACGTCGTCTGCGCAGCGGCCAAGCGGCAGCGTCAGAGTTTGCAGAAGCCGCCCATGAGCGTTGAAGAATACCTCGCGTCGCTGGAACGCCAAGGACTCGCCCAAACGGTTTCGCGCCTGCGGGAATACGCGGAACTTCTCTGAAGACTGACGCCCGATTGGCGGATGTGAACCGTTTCGCATCGGACAGCAGCGGGGCCTTGGGCGAAAGCATCGATGTCAGCCAGCGACGATACGCGGATCGTCAAGTCCGCGCAGACGCACCGTCTCTGTGGGCGGCGTGCCGGCAAGGACGTCGCCGGAGAACGGTGCGTCATCGAAGACTCGTCGCACCCTACCCGGCTACCCGGCTCGACCCGCGAGTGAGGCTGCCCGAGCAGTCGCGAGTGATCGTCGTGGCAGCCGAGCCCTCCTGAGCCAACCTCAGAATGTGGGTTGGGGCCACCTGGCACAGTCCCCCTGGGCACTCTGCCCCTGCCACCCAACGACCCGCGGCGATCCCGTCTCGTACCATCTACGGGCTGAATGCCTATCTCTGCCAAATTGCGGAGAGAATTAGCAGTGGCCCCTTTGATCTCCTCGACCGATGACTGACCGTAACGGGCGATTTGCACCTGGAGCTTGTAAGGGTCCGCACCCTGGAGCCGCGATGGAGGCAGAGGTCAGCGCGACACAGACTCTTGCCTATCCTTTGTATCTTGCTTCAGGCAAGAGGTATGTCCCCTTCGGGCTTGGCCAAACCATCTGCTGGGCGCATGGCGCGGGGCTTTGGTATTGTCAGGACAGAGGTGTTGATCGATCGAGATTCTTCCCGAGCACGTGCCGGAGGGACGGTTCATGACCACGGTCGTCGAGGCTCCTCTCACCATGGTTGAGGCTGTGGCTGCGCTCCGGCTGCCCCCGAGGGCTGACCAGCGCCTGCAGGTCCTGATGGACCGAAACACAGACGGGGCGTTGCGGTCCGAGGAAAAAGAAGAATTGGAGGCTCTGGTCGAGCTCAGTGAAACAATCGCCTTGGTACGTGCCCAAGCGCTCCACGTCCTGGGACGCAGACCCGCATGATGACCTGGCGCGAGACCGCCCGTTTGGTCGAGGCAAGGGCCGAGGGGCGTTGCGAATACTGTGGGATGCTCCAGGCTCTCCAGGGCGCCACATTTCACGTTGAACACATCACGCCCAGGTCAAGGGGCGGGACCTCGGACCTGTCCAATCTGGCCTGGTGTTGCCCCGCGTGCAACCTGCACAAGTCGGATCGCACTCTGGCACCAGAGCCTGGGACCGGCGAGTCCGTTCCCCTGTTCAACCCCCGCAGCGACCATTGGCCGGCGCATTTTCGGTGGGAGGGCTACCACGTCGTCGGGCAAACGCCGGCGGCCCGAGCCACAGTGTTCGCGCTGGACTTGAATCACCCGCGGAGGATCCTCATCCGCCAAGCGGAAGAGCTTTTTGAGTTGTTCCCCCCGTGAGTGGTTGTCCCGCGCGGATCGATGAGCGCACCTTGTTCTGAACTAAGGTTCATCTGCGGCGGGAAGACGCACCACGAGGTCGTCGCAAACATCCGCGACGGTCATGTCCCGGCAAACGGCGCATCATCGCCAGCTCGACGCACCCTATCGAAATGCGTGTTCGCAGCCTCCGACGTGCGAACCGGTCCCCGATCGAATGGCCCCGGAGCGGGTTCCTGAAGATCGAAGTGTTCAGACGGAAAAAGGTGGGCGCATGTGGTGGAGCGGAGCGACACCAGAGGAAAGCCTGAGCGGGCACGCAGGCCCGCGTCGTGGGGCATTCTGCCCCAGCCGCCCGACGTACACACTCTGACGGTTGTCGACAATCGCTATGTCCCCCTTTGGCTTTCCTGAGCCTTGCGACCAATCCCAAGGGCTCGGACGAGTCGCGACGTTGCAAGGCGTGGCTGGCCGAACTGGTTGCTGCCGGCGTACAGATCATGGTGGCCGAGGGGGCCGATTACGAAGTGCGCCGAGAGCTGATCCGGGCGGGACGACGTGGCGGACTCGATCGGCTGGACAACCTTGCCCGCAAGGCCGGTTTTCTTCCGCTTACGACGGCGGTTTGGCGCCGCGCCGCCGAGTTGTGGGCGCAGGCCCGGAATGAGGGCTATGCGACTGCCGATGACTCGGCGCTGGACTGCGACGTGATCCTCGCGGCTCAGGCGTTGCTTGTCGCCGAGGACGGCTTCGAGGTGATCGTCGCAACGAGGAACGTTGGCCACCTGGGTCGGTTCGTCGACGCCCGCGAGTGGCAGACGATCACCACCGATCGGCCGGGTGGGATGCCGTTGCCATGAATCGAATGCGAGTCGGTTGTGGCGACAAACCGATGTCAGTCAAGTCGTTCTGACCCCTTTTGCCTTCTCGGGTGGCTGTGGTGGAGCGCAGCGACACCACAGGAAAGCCTGCGACTCGTCCGAGGCCCTTGTCCCTGGGGCATTCTACCACAGCCACCGGCCGTTCCTGGTGGAGATCAGTGAGCAGTCTCGCGTTCTGTCACTAGTTTCCGTCACGTGGGCGGCGTCTTCGTGGGCGGCGTCAGACTTTGTTCTTGGTTCTTATGAGCTGTTTTCGAAACCAAAAACAAAGTCTGACACCGCGAAGCCCGCGTGAATCAGCCAGACACTAAACTCCGGAACTTTGCGCAACCCTGGCTGTCTTGTCTTCCTCCTGGATCACTCGTCCACTCAGTTTCGGTGTCTGGCTTGATCCTCCCCGATCCGCTGCCGCAAGCCCTGTCCAGGAGCGGCCCCTTGAGTATGATCGGCGGCATGCTTGGCAACCCCGGCCAGGTATGCTAGGCTGAAAAATGGGGAGAAAGCAGCCCATGACTCATAACGAATTTAACCATATTCTAACAAGCATCAATGCCTTGTCGCCCGACCAGATGCGGCGGCTCGCCCGCGAACTGGAAAGCAAGATCGCGTCAACGGGCAAGCCAGCCGCTCCGGCAGCGGCAGACGCCGAAGAATCTGCTTTTGACGTGGCAAGCCGCGCGGGTCTGATCGGCTGCATCAAAGGCGCGCCACGCTCCCCGACCGACCTGAGCACGAACCCGAAGCATATGGAAGGCTTCGGGCGTGAGTAGCCGCGCCGTGGCCGACACTGGCCCCCTGGTGGCGATCGTTCGTGCCCGCGAAAAAGCCCACAAGAGGTGCGTCGCCGCCCTCAAAACGCTACGCACGCCGCTGCTCACCTGCTGGCCGGTCTTGACCGAGGCGGCATGGCTTCTGCGCGACGAACCGGGCGGATACAAGGCGCTGGGCGGGCTGATCGAAAGCGGATTGGTCGAGCTGGCGGAACTCGATGCAACGGCCCTGGCCTGGGTCATTGCGTTCATGAATCGCTACGCCTCCGCCAAGGCGCAAATGGCCGACGCCGCCTTGATGTACCTTGCCGAACGGGAAGGCATCGACACGGTGAGATGCTAACCTTGGCCCGCAAATTCCCCTCATCCGGCCGTTCCGGCCCGACCCCGCAAGCGGGGTTCCCCCCGCTCCCCGCGGGAGAAGGAGAGGACGTCCCGCCGCGTCTGCAACTCAACGGTAAAACG
>JBEKTN010000372.1:0-8286 GCA_049516015.1 Isosphaeraceae bacterium
GGAGTTTGATCCGGGGTTCGGAACGCGATTCAGCACCTATGCCAACTACTGGATCAAGCAGGCCATCCGTCATGCCCTGATCAATACGTCAACCACGATCCGGCTGCCGGCTCACATGTTCGGACTGCTGACCAAGTGGCGCCGGGCCAAGCGGCTGCTTTACCGCGAGCGCGGTGGTGTCCCAAGCTTCGACGAGGTCGCCGCGCATCTGGGTCTGACCGAGAATCAGAAGGGCCTGGTCGCCAAGGCCCGCCGCGCCAGCCAGCTCAAGCTGGAGAGCAGCCTCGGCGACGAGGATGCTTCGTGGTCGCCCGATGAGTTGACGAATTACGCTCAATCGCCTGAGACCGCCATGGAGATCAGCGAGGATCGAGCCGAGATCCTCCAGAGATTGGACCGGCTGGACGAGCGTGAGCGTCTGGTCATCTCGCTGCGGTTCGGTCTCCTGGACGGATCTCCGCTGACACTCAAGGAGATCGGCCGCCGCATCGGCGTGACCCGGGAATGGGTCCGCAAGATCGAGCTTCGAGCCGTGAGCAAGCTGACGGCCGTGGCTGCGCCCCCATCCTCCCCGTCGTCTCCACGCTCCCGCCAATCCAAGAGTCGGCCCCGCCGGCCTGTTCCAGTTCCGGCCAGTGCCCATGCCGCCGACGCGAGCGTGCCTGCCGCATCGGCACGTGCCCCCCTCAGCAAGCCGCGCGATCCCGCCTACCCGGCCCACCTTCCCCTGGCTCGCAGAGAATTCCCGCCAATCTCCGCTGCCTCCTGAAGGCACGAACCTGCGAGACAGAAGGCCGGCGACGACTGGGCAACCGCGATTCGAAGGGACGGGATCGGACAGAACACGATCGATCACTTCAGCTCAACCGCCACCTTCTCGATCTTGCCGTCGAACTTGAACGGCGCGCGGTCGAAGTATTCGAGCGCAACGGGCGAGCCAAGGTCGACTCCCACGTCGAACGTCTCGCTTGCGGTGAACGCCCCCGGCACCGTCCGCTTCACCGTCGTGCGGGCGACTTCCTGGTCATCCACCTTGAGCACGACGTCCGCAGGGGCGCCGGGCTGGGCGATCGTCTCATCGACCTCGATCTTGTGCTTCCCGGGTGCGATCTTCCCTTCGCTCTTCGCAGAACAAAGCAAGAATCAAAGGCAAGCGTCGAAGTGGAAGAGGTTTCACCGGCAGAGCTCCCAGCGCAGTTCAATAAGTGGGGTGTAATTACTCTTTCGGCAGGTGCGGCTTCTCGTGCGGCAACCCGCCGTCCTCGATGTCGAAGTCGGGATCGAAGAGCGTGGCGCTCTGCGCCCCAAGGAAGCTCGGCTGGGCTTTGATCCACTCGCTCGGCTTCATCTGGCGGGCATAATCGATCAGGCGTGCGTTCAGCTCGCTGACGATCTCGGGATGCTGATCGGCGACGTCGTGCTTCTCCTCCGGGTCGTCCGCGAGGTTGTAGAGCTCGGTCTTGCCCGGGAAGGTGGCCATGCGCACGAGCTTCCAGTTGCCCTTGCGAATGGCGCCCCGGATGGCCTCGACGTTGATGAGGATCTCCTCGTGGGGAGACGGTTTTCCCTCGGCCAGGGTGGCCCAGATGTTCTTGCCGTCGAACGGATGATCGTCGGCGCCCTTTCCACCGGCGAGCGCCAGCAGCGTGGGCATGATGTCCACCATGTGGACCGGTTCGTTGACCACGGCCGGCTTGAGCTTGCCCGGCCAGTTGACGAAAGCGGGAACCCGGACGCCCCCCTCGTAGAGCGAGCCTTTCCCCGCACGGAAATGGCCATTGGACGCCGGTGGCTTCTCGCCAAGGCCCACGCCGCCACTCTCCTTGCGGTCCTCCGCGGAGCGCGCCCCCGTGGCGAACAGCGCGTTGGTCGCGCCGCCGTTGTCGCTCGCGAACAGGATGATCGTGTTGTCGCGCAGCCCCTTCTGTTCAAGTGCGGCGACGACGCGGCCGACCTGATCATCCAGCGCCGTGATCATGCCGGCATAGGCCCGCCGCTTCTCATCCTGGATCGAAGAGTAACGGTCGCTGTACTCCTTGGGCACCTGGTAAGGTGCGTGGGGTGCCAGCGAGGCGAAATAGAGGAAGAACGGCTTGTTCGGGTCCTGGGCCTCGATCAGCTTGACCGCTTCGTTGCCGATGAGCGTCGTGAAGTACCCTTCCTCCTTGGAGAACTCGCCGTCGCGCTGCCAGTCGATGAGGCCGCCGCGCTCCTTGGTGAAATAATCGACCTCGCCGACGAGGTTGCCGTAGAAGTGGTCGAACCCGCGGTTCTGGGGCCAGTACTTCCGATCGGCATGGCCGAGGTGCCACTTGCCCACCATTTAGGTCTGGTAGCCGGCATCCTTCAGTGCCTGGGGCAGCGTGCGCTCGTCGGTCGGCAGACCGTAGCCGTGGCTCGGGAAGATCACCAGCGTCTGAAGACCGTGACGGATCGGATAGCGGCCCGTCATCAGCGCAGCGCGTGCCGGTGTGCACACCGGCATGCCGTAGAAGGACTCGCAGCGCACACCAGTGGTGGCGAGCTTGTCGATGTTCGGTGTCTTGATCTCGCCGCCGCGGTAACCGAGGTCGGCATTGCCGAGATCGTCGGCCATGATGAAGACGATGTTTGGCTTCATGTCCGCCCCGCGCGCGGATGACAGGGCGAGCGCTGCGAGGAAGAGTGCCGCTGTGGTTCTCTTGAGCATGGTGCGACTCCTGTAGGTGAATGGATACGATGAAACGGTGTATAGATCCCGCGACGCTCGTCGATCTCGTGTCAGAAAGCTCCCGGCGCCGGGAGCCCGCAATGAGTCGGGAGACGCCTGGCCAGTCCAGACACAGGTTTATAGTTCCTGCTGCGCCGATGGCGCAGGACAAGCTCGACTCTGGGCGCACCTGCGACCTGGCACGACACCTCACCATCCCGGACGCGAGATGGAGACGCTATGATTCCGATCGGATCGTGAGCAGCGTAATATATTGGTGCAGTCAGAACCACATCTCAAGTCAGAAAGGTGCAATACTTTCGACCGACTTGTGCGGACGCAATGCGCGACGAGGCCCAGTTCAGCCCCCATAGATGAGCATTGCAGGAACCGGCGGGCCGTGTACGCAATTCCCGCCAATCGGTTTCATGCGGGGCGTTGAACCACGAAGGACACGATGAGCACAAAGGAAGAGATATGACGTGAACGGAACACCGGAGAACAAGGCAGAGGCGGTGCTCGGATAATTCACGAGCTTCGTGACGCACGGTTGATCGACTGCGCTCCCGATGAAAGAATCGGGCGATGGCGCGGGGGGAGCCGATGGGGGCTCTCTTGCTCTTGGCGTGCGATCGGGCTCGATGCTGCGAGAGGAGGGGCTGTGTTCAGAATCGTCGTTTTTGCTGCGATGGTGTTTATTGCCGCGTTTCCGCCGGTCATGGCCCAGGAGGCGGGCGTCATCGCGTCGATGGACGAGATGCGGTTTGCGCCGCCCAAGGAGAAGGGTTCGGCGAGCTTGGTGGACGGGCGGGTCGGCAAGGCGGTCCGGTTCGAGGCCGATGCGCCGAGCACGTTCTTTACCAGTGACATCCACGGCAAGCCGGAGTGGGACCGCGCCCAGGGATTCTCATTCTGGGTCAGAGGCAACGGTTCCGATGGATTCGGCGGACTGGAGTTCATCTACGACGATGACTACGCGGTGCGTTACGACGTGTGCTTTCCGGTGAAGAACGGGGAGTGGAGGAAGATCTCGGTAGCCTGGCAAGACCTGGTTCCCGTCCTTCCCGGACCGGCGGCGAAACCGCTGGGCACGTCCCGGGGGAACGCGGCTTCGAAGCTCTCGGCGGTCTTCGTCGGCAAATGGTGGTACTGGGCCCTTTACCCGGCGCTCTGCTTCGACATCGATGAGATCCGGCTCGAGCCGACGATTGAGCGCGACGCCAACGATTACCTCCCCGATGGCCCGCCGCTGGGGCGGGTGCTGGCGAAGCTGAAAGCCGGCAAGCCGATCACGATCGTGACGATGGGAGATTCGCTGACCGACAAGCGGCACTGGGCCAACCGCGAGGTCTGCTGGGTCGATCTGCTGCGGCAAGGGTTGAAAGATGCCTACCGATCGGACGTGACGATCGTCAATCCGGCGATCGGCGGGACGCAGCTCCGGCAGAACGTGATCTTGATCCCCCGCTGGCTGGCAACCGTCCCCGAGCCGGATCTGGTCACGTTCTTTTTCGGAGGGAACGACTGGGACTCCGGGATGCGTGGTGCAGAGTTCCGCCGCACCTGCACCGACGCGGTGAACCGCGTTCGGCGGGCGACCAGGGGGAAGGCCGATGTGCTCCTGATCACCACCAACCCCTCCGCGGCGCGTTGGGGTGCGATCGAGGAGCTGGCCGAGGCCTGCCGCGACGCCGCGAAAGACCGCCGCGCCGGCCTGGCGGACACCGATCGGGCGTTCGTCGCCGCCGGCAGGGATAACCCGAATCCTCTTTTTGTTCACGACCGCGTCCATCTGAGCAAGGCCGGACATGCGATCGTCGCCGAGACGGTGATCAAGGCGATAGAGCAAGAGCAAAATCCAAAGGAAAAGGCAACGGTCACCAAGCGGAGCGCCGCGCCATGAGAGCGGTGGCCTGCGCCGGCCGTCGCCCCGCCCGTCCGTTCGCGAGGCCGGCCGTTTCGGTGTGTCTGATTGCCGTGGTCGCGGCTCTGGCAATGCTGGGGCAGGGCAACTTCACGGCCCCGGCCCGCTATGACGGGGCAGGTTACGCCGTGCTGGCACGGTCGTTGGCGTCCGGGACGGGATATCGCGCCATCGATCATCCCGATCGGCCCAGGCATGCCCATTTTCCGCCCGCGTATCCGGTGCTGCTCGCCTTTGTATGGAGCGTCACGGGGCCTTCTGCCCTGGCTGCGCACCTGGTGTCGTGCCTCTGCACCGTGGGTGCGACGCTGGCGGCCTGGTGGTGGTTTCGCGGGAGCTATCCGCGAGATGCTGCCCTGGCGCTGGGGCTGGCGCTGGCATTGAACTGGGCCTGGGCCCGTACCGGATCAGCGATCCAATCGGAGCCTCTGTATATGCTTCTGAGTCAGGTGACGATCGTGGCCGCGGTCCGAGCGGCTGCGCGCGGGGGCGTCGGTCGATCTCTGGCCCTGGGCGGGCTGCTGGCCGCTTGCCTGCTCACGCGCCAGATCGCGATCGGCCTGGTCCTGGCCGTGCTGCTGGATCTCTGTCTGCGCAGGCGATGGTCAATGGCCCTGAGTGCCGCGGTTGTTTCCGCGCTCGTGATCTCACCCTGGCTGGCCTGGCTGGTCGTGGTGGGAGGGGAACAGAGGACGCAGGCCGACCTGCTGCTCGCAGGCAGTTCGGGACTTCCCGGGCGGATCGTTTCGCAGGCCTGGTTTTACCTGCAGCGGATTCCCGATCAGATCACCGGGCCCGTGGTCGAGGTCGCCACGATCATCCGGCGGACAGCAGGCCTGGAGCGACTGGCGAACCTGTGGGCTTTGGTTTTCTCAGGCGTGGTGATCGCGGGCTGGCTCGTCGCGGTGCGGCGTCAGCGCCGGCGGCTGGCTGGCCTGTTTCCCATGATGACCCTGGCATGGCTCTTGATCTGGCCCTACGCGGAAGCGGGGCGGTTCCTCATCCCACTGGTTCCCTGTCTCTTGATCGGAGCCGTCGAGGGGATGACCGGTCTGATGAGATGGGGGAAACGATCCTTCGGTCTGGGCATCCCGGATCGACGGGTTTCGTTCTTCGCCGCGGTACTGATCCTGGTCCTCTCGCTTCCCTATTCCGGGTACTCCATAATCACGGGCCGAGCTCGTGCCCGGGATGCCGGGAATCGCGCTTTCGACGCCGCCTGCGCGTGGCTTGCCTGGCACGGAGACCGGCCCGGCCCGATCCTGACGAGGCATCCCGGAGAAGTGTTCCTGGCCACCGGACGTCAGGCGCTTGAGGTTTCCACGTCGGAACGGCAGGGAGAACCCGACGCATCACCCGACGCGATCGCCCGGACCATCGCCCGGCACAGAGTGGCCTACGTGCTCATCGACGAGGATCGCTACTTGGGCGCACCATCCGGCCCGCTCGGCCGGTTCGTCGCCGAGCGTCCGCAAGGCGTCCGCAAAGTCTGGAGCAGTGAGCCCGAAGGACCTGCCGTGGCGATTTACGAGGTCCTACCCGAACATCGAGCAAGAGCCGCCGGTCTCCTGGAACCGACATCCCTGACTCATCGATCATTTCTCCGCTCGAGGCCCTTCGAATCGCAGTGTCCCGTAGTCCTCGTAGCGATGGAAGCTCAATTGCGTCAGTGGTGCCGAGCTCATCTGGACTGGTTTGTTGGCCCAGCGACAAACGGCCTGCCGCGTGACCATCTCGTGCTCGACCTTGTCGGTCTGCTTTTTGGTGGTGGGCTCTTGCTGGCGGGCTCGGGATGCCCCTGAGAGGGAGACCGTGAAGATCGTCGTGGCGATTCCAGAGAGAATGAGTGCCAGGCCGAGGTGGTGCGTCGTCTTCATGGTGAGAAGCCCGTTTGGTGGACAGGCCGAATTGCGGCCCGACGGATCATTCCGGGACAGCGACAACGGCGCGGCCGTCGCCCAGTGATGTCTGCTGAGGATAGAGGGGATCCATGGGCTTCGCAATCCGGTTGTCCGCGGCCAGGCGCCCATCACTGGTCGGAACGGATGGAGTCTTATCCCACGATCGCTTGCAGCGACTCTCGGGCGGCCGCGATGGTCTGGTCGATGTCGGCCTCGGTGTGCGCGGCGGAGACGAAGGCGGCCTCGAACTGGCTGCACGGCAGGTACACACCGCGGGCGAGCATCTCCCAGAAGAAGCGGGCGAAGAGCCTGGTATCACTCTGCTTGGCTTCCTCGTAGTTGTGCACGGGGCCGTCGTGGAAGAACAGGGTCAACATGCTGCCCACGCGCTGGACGACATGCGGAACTTTGGCGTCGGTGGCGACACGGTCCAGGCCTTCGGCCAGCCGGGCCGAGAGCGCTTCGAGACGCTCGTACGGAGGTTCGTCGCGGAGCAGTCGCAGTGTGGTCAGGCCGGCGGCCATGGCCAGGGGGTTGCCCGAGAGGGTTCCCGCCTGGTAGATCGGCCCGGCCGGCGAGACATGGTCCATGATCCTGGCCGAGGCGCCATAGGCCGCGGCGGGCAAGCCGCCGCCGATGATCTTTCCCAGAGCCGTCAAGTCGGGGGTCACTCCGTACCGAGCCTGGGCGCCGCCGTAGGCGACCCGGAACCCGGTCATGACCTCGTCAAAGACAAGGATCGCTCCATGCTTCTCGGTCAGCTCGCGGAGAGTTTCGAGGTACCCGGGCCGAGGAGGGACCAGGCCCATGTTGCCGGCGATCGGCTCGAGCAGGACAGCGGCAACCTGCCCGCGGTGGTGGTCGAGAATATCGGCGACGGCCGAGGCGTCGTTGAACGGGCAGAGCAGGGTATCCTGTGTGGCACCCGCGGTCACTCCCGGGCTGTTGGGAGTGCCGAGCGTGGTGGCGGCCGAACCCGCCTGGACGAGCAGGGCGTCGATGTGGCCATGATAGTGGCCGGTCATCTTGATGATCTTGTCGCGGCCCGTGACTCCGCGCGCCACCCGCACGGCCGACATGGCGGCCTCGGTGCCGGACGAGACGAACCGAACCTTCTCGATCGACGGCACGGCCGCTGCCACGGTCTCGGCAATGTCGATCTCGCGCACCGTCGGGGCGCCGAAGCTCGAGCCCAGGTCAATCGCCTCGACGACCGCCGCGCGGACCCGAGGATGAGCATGCCCCAGGATCATCGGCCCCCACGAGCCGATGTAATCGATGTACTGGTGACCGTCGATGTCGTGGAGAAACGCCCCTTCCGCTCTGGCCATGAACGGCGGTTCGCCGCCGACCGCCCCGAACGCCCGCGCCGGGCTGTTCACCCCGCCGGGAATCACGCGGTTGGCGCGGAGGAAGGCGTCGTGGCTCTTGGGAAGCGAGAACTCGGGCTTCGAAGTGGCGGGAGTTTTGAGGGTCATGGTCGTTCGGAGCGATGCATGAGAGGAACTGCTACAGAGTTTAACAACGGATCGGCGCGGCAAGCCGAGCGATCGGCCAGGAAATCAAGTTTGCCGACGCAGTTACCGAGCGATTGAAATCGGCCCGTTTCACGGCTGGGCAAGCAATTCCTCCCAGCCCGTCACCTCGAGTACTCGGTCGGACAACTGCTCGAGTCTGTCCAGATCGGCGATGGCATCAATCGCAGCCTCGATGTGGGCGTCGGATTTTCCAAATCGCCTGCTTCCTTGTCGCTTCAGGATCCTCTTCGCTTC
>JBEKTN010000373.1:0-14516 GCA_049516015.1 Isosphaeraceae bacterium
CGCGACCGCTGAACGGTGACCTCGCCGAAAATCGTCTTGAAGGTGTAGGGACGTGTCCCCCGCCGCTGGATGCCAGCGCCGCCTTTGCCGTGACGCTGCTGTAGAACCAGTTCTTGATCGGCCTTCTCGATCAGGACTTGGAAGAGCCGGCGCTGGACTTCGAGACCGGCCTGATGAACGTACGCCTCGATCTGGTCGGGGAGATGCTCATCCTGTTGTAGTATGGGCAAGGACATCTGAAGCGACAGTCCCAGGGAGAATGCCTGACCGTCATGGTTGACGGAGCCGAGGGTGATGGTAGTCTGAAGGCCGTCGGTGGCACGCATGGTGTGTCTCCATACTGCTACAATGGGGGTCCATCTTGCGTGCTTTTTTATCGAAGGGCAGGGATAGTCGCCACCCCGGCCCGGAATTTCGCCGGAAACCATTCCACCTATCTTGCACATCCTACCCATCATCGCGCACCAACTGGCGAGCGCTAGGGAAAAATGAACTGACACCACCGCTCCTCAAGGATTTCGACGGAAAATGCGTTCAGCCGCCAGGGACAGAACGCTCACAAGGATGAGATTGATTCCACAGTGAGCGCCGCCCGGTGGGCGCCATGAAGGGTCCCATTCGGTTGACAGTCTTCCAAGGATTGGGCTACGCTGCCTTGAATTGAGCTGACCCTCGACTCACGTTCGGGAAGTCCTCATGGTCACGATCATTGCGACCTCGCCATCCAAGACCGCCCCGGAGTTGGGGCGACCCACCTTTGAGGGAACACTCAGTTTGTATCGCTTATCGATCGATCAATATGAACGGATGGCCGAGGCCGGCGTCGTGAGCAAGGACGATCGGATCGAGCTGATCGACGGCCTTCTGGTGCAAAAGATGGTCAAGCTTCCCCCGCATGTGGTGTGTGCCAAGAAGACATTTCGCGAGCTCGAGTGCCTGGCACCCACCGGTTGGCACGTTGCCAAGGAGGATCCGATCCGGATTCCCGATCGCAGCAGCGAGCCGGAACCGGATCTGACGGTCATTCGAGGTGAGCCTGAGGACTATCTCAAGCAAAATCCCGATGCCTTGGCGGTTGCGCTTGTCGTGGAGGTGGCCGAAAGCAGCCTGGAATTCGATCGGCAAGTCAAGCTGCCGATTTATGGAATGGCGGGAATCCCTATTTACTGGATCGTTAACCTGACCGACTGGCAGCTCGAGGTCTATTCCGAGCCCAGCGGCGAGGCCGAGTCCAGCGGCTATCGTCGCTGCCGGACCCTGGGCCCCGACGACAGAGCGGACCTGATCATCGAAGGTAAGGTGATCGGTCAGATCGCCGTCCGCGAAATGCTTCCCTGATCATGGGACCAAGGGTTTCGACCTTCGGAAAGAGAAGGGACAGGGATTCTAATTCCCCTTCAATGCATCGGTCCTGCCTCTTCGTCATCCGGTTCGTCCTGCCCCATCTCTTCGCTGAGGCTCCGCCTGGCCGAATGCCGCACCGTCAGGACATGCACCGTCTGGCCGCGGATGGCAAACAGGATGCGGCGTTTGCCATGCCGCTTGCCGTAGAGCAGCACCCGGACTTCCTCGCCGAAAGCGTCGGAGTCGGGATCGACCGGGCAACGCTGGGGATTGGATTTCAGCGTTTCGATCCTGGCCCGAATGCCTTGAACCAAACGCAGGGCTTTCGACGAGGATTTCGACTGATCCTCCATCCACTGGGCGGTCGCCCAGATGTCGCGTTCCGCCCTTGGCTGGATGATGACTCGGTAGGTCATGGGCGGGCCTTGGACCGCAGCTTTTTCTCCAGGGCGTCAAAGACGTCATCCATCGGACGGCCCTCGCCCCGATCGATAGAAGCGAGTCCCTCCTTGACAGCCTCGATGGTCTCCAACCGGTCCGCCAAGTCCAGCAGCCGCTGATAAGATCTGGCGTCCTGGACGACGATTTCCGGCTTGCCGTCCACGGTCAGCACGAGGGGATGGCCACTCTCTTTCAACTGGCGGAGGAATTGTGGCGTGTTGCGTTTGAAATCGGTCAGCGGATGAATGTCGCGGCTCAGGTCCATGGTGCCTCCAGATATCGCATCGTTACAGCATCGAATACGATGCTATGTCATTCGCAGGTTTTCGGCAACCTTCCTCCCTTGGCTGCCACCGGCCCGCCTTGACCGCCGGGCGGTCGATTCGTAGACTCCCCGCCTGGACCTTGGGGCAGCTTGCGAACGGCTGGGATCGCGAGACAGCTTTTCGGGTCGCTGAGGGTTCGCAGGAGGCGGCCCGGCGTACACGGTGAACGTGCCGCGCCCAAGACCAGGGACGGTGTTCATGGAACTGCTGATTCCTTCTCATACGGCTCTCCCGGTCCGGGCGTGGAATGCCGTGCGCAGTCGGGGCCCGCGTTACGCCTGGCACAAGGCGCTCCGACGCGTCCTTGGCCGCTGGCCGTCCTGGAAGCGGCACTGGCTGTATTCCGATCCGCGGCTTTACTGGACCTTGCGCGGCGGGGAAGACTACTTCCGCGAGCAAGAGGGACAGGCCGCACGCACCCTCCGCGCCGAATGGCTGGCCCAGCGCCTGGCGGCTTATCGTCCGGCCTCCATCCTGGAAATCGGCTGCGGCTATGGCAAGTTGCTGCGGGCCCTGCGCAGGCGGCTCGATGTTCCGCTGGTGGGCCTTGACTTCAGCACGACGCAGCTCGAGCACGCCAGGCGGTTTCTGAAGGGCCTGGACGATATCGAGATGCTCCTGGGCTGTGGTGAGCGCCTGCCGTTTCCCGACGGGGCGTTTGACATGGTGGTGACCTCGGCGGTCATCTTGCACAACCCGCCCAGGGCCGCGGAGCACATCCGCCGCGAGGTCCTCCGCGTGGCCCGCCGGTTTGCCGCCCATAACGAAGAGACGAGCCGCAGCTACAACCGCTACGGATACGACACCGCGGCCTGGTACCGGAGCCAGGGTGTCGTGCTGGCCGAGTCGGGGCCGATTCCGGTGGACCCTGATCCGGCCACATCGCAGTTCTGTGTGGCCAAGCTGTCCCTGTAACCAGGTGAGACCCGGATGCTTGATCTTGGACTGGCTCTTTTCCTCGCACTCGTGGCGGCCGGCATTGGCAAGCGGCTGCTGAACTGGATCGGCGAGTTGCCCGACCATCCACTCGATGCGCTGGCGCTGGCGACTCCGCTGGGACTGGGACTGCTGGCGCTGGGTTGCCTGCTCCTGGGACAGGCTGGCTGGCTGAACCTGGTGGGCATGGCAGTGCTCCTGGGAGTGGCCACCGAACTCGGTCTGCTGGCTGGCTTCCGCCAGTTGCGCGAGCTGGCGAGGCATGCGGTGAAACGGCCCGAAGCAGGCTCGACCACGGTCGTCGACCGGCTGATGCTCGTATTCCTGGTGCTCACGCTGGGGGCAACGGCCCTGGCCGCGCTGGCGCCCGTCACCGATGGCGACGCGCTCTGCTACCACCTGCAAGTGCCCAAGGTCTTCCTGGTCCGGCAAGCGGTCTTTTTCGACCCCGACCTGCATGAGACGGTTTATCCCTTAGTGACCGAGCTGCTCTATGCGATCAGCCTGGAGTTCCGGGGACCGGTCGCTTGCCGCTGTCTCCAGTGGGTGCTGGGACTTGTCTTCGCCGCCGGTGTGGCGGCTCTGGCGCGTCCCAGCCTGGGCCGAAGGGCCTGGTGGGCCGCCGCGCTGGCGATCCTGGTGCCGGCGATCAGCAACGGCATGGCGGCTCCCCTCAACGATGTGTCCCTGGCCGCCTTCGGAGTGGCGGCGTTCCTGGCCTGGACACGGTGCTTTGACCGTCCTTCTCGTGCCTCGACCGTGGTGGCCGGAGCCTTCACGGGCCTGGCGATCGGGGTGAAGTACCCTGCTCTCGTGCTGGCGGGCCTTTTGACTGCGGCGATGCTCTTGCGTCCGGTTCTCGATCCGGGGTGGCGGTCGCGGCGAGCAGCGATCCGTTCGCTGAGGATGGCGGCGGGATTCCTGGGAACGGCCGTGCTGCTGGGCGGAGCCTGGTACCTCCGGGCGTACGTCTACACGGGCAATCCGGTTTTTCCGTTCTTCAAGAGCTGGTTCGGCGGAGCGGGGCTCGATGAGGTGCTGGCGCCGATCAAGCGGCCACTCGCGGTGGATGTTTGGAGCTTGCTGGGCGCGATCGTTCCGCTGACCCTCGAGCCCGATCGGTTCGACAGCTTTGCGCACCAGTTCGGGCCGGTCTTCCTGCTGTTCTTGCCCGCACTGCTGTTCGAGCGCGCGCCCCGCCGCGTGCTGGGCCTGGCGGCCGTGGCTTATGCCTTCCTGGTGGTGTGCATGACTCAGCGGCAGAGCATGCGGTTCCTCTTGTTCGCGGTGGGGCCGATGTCGGTGGGCATCGCGTACGTGGCCACGCGCTGGCTCGAGCGGGGAACGAGACCGGCGCGGGCGCTCGTGATGGCCCTGATGCTCGTGCTCGGCCTGGAGACCGGCCTGTCGCTCACCCGAGGCGCACGCGCGGCGGGAGTCGTGCTGGGAAGGGAAACGTTTTCCGAGTTCCTCGGCCGGTGCGAGCCGACCTACCGCGTTGGCCGTTGGGTTGCCCGCAACCTGCCTGCGACGGCCCGATTGATCGGGCAGGATCATCGCGGCTTCTACATCCCCCGCGGATACACCATGGAACTTGCCCACCGCCGTCGAACGGGCCTGGGCCAGAACCACGAATCGTCGCGTGAGATCGTGGAGGTCCTCAAGCAAGAGGGATACACACACCTCATGATGTGCCCGCCGGTCGAAAAAGAGTCGGTCGAATTCGATCCGACGCTGGGACAGCTCCTCTCGCCATGGCTGGCGGCCCACACACCGCTCTTTCATGAGGATCTGTCCGACCCCGACGGAGTCGTCCGGAGCTATTCCATTTATGGACTCCGCGACGAGACGGCGGGCGGACGCGGGAAGGAGAGCCTGCCCCGATGAGCCATGGTCATCCGACCCTTGCCGAGTTGCGCGCGACCGTCCACAAGCAGCGGCATCGAGAGATTGGCAACTGGTTGGCGTGTCGAGTCGCCCGGCCGACGGCCGTGTATGGAAGCTGGGGCGCCGTCCGCCTTGGCCTGTCTGCGCACCAGGTGACTCTGGCCGCCCTGGCCGCGAGCCTGGGCGGGGCGTTGGCGATCGGAACGGGCTCTCGGGCGGGCTTCGTGCTGGGCGTGGCGCTGGCTCACCTGGGCTTCTGGCTCGATCATGTGGACGGCCAGGTCGCTCGCTGGCGAGGCACGGCCTGCCTGGATGGGGTCTATCTTGATTACGTGATGCACCACGTGGTCAGCTTCGCCCTGGGATTCGGTCTGGGGTTCGGCCTGGCCAGCCGGTCGGGTCAGCCGGCCTGGGCCCTGGCCGGGTTCGCGATCGCTGGGGGCTGGGCGCTGCTCAGCTTGCACAACGACTGCCGTTACAAGGCCTTTTTTCAACGTCTCAAGAGCTCTGGCGGCACTTACCTCGTCGCTGGCGGCAGCGGCAGTCGGCCGTCGCCCCCCGCGTCCTGGCCGAAGCATGGCATCGGACTCTTAAGCTGGCCTCTGTACAAGCTCTGCGAGCCGCACGTGGTCTTGATGATCCTCACGGGATTGGCCGTTCTGGCCGTTGTCCGCCCGTCGCTCTGGCTCACTTGCTGGCGATCCGGCGCCCTCGTCATGGCCATGCTGGCCCCCTTGCTGGGCGCGGCCCGCATCGCCCGGTCGGTCACGCGCGGATTGGCGGAAGCCGAGTTCTCCAGGTGGTTCCGCCCCGGCGATCCGTCGGCCCTCGGCGCTGCGGCTGCCGCGCCGTTTTCCGCCCACCGCCCCCTGGACAGCCGGGTTGCCCGCGTTGTATCACCAAGCGAGTAGCAGCATCAGGCAATGCGGCCTGCGGGCCGCTGCCGGCTGGGGCTGGCCGGTGGGGAGTTGACGATGCCGGGGTTTGAGCTGAACGGTCGGGCTCATCTGCCCTCCTGGCCTGCTCATCGCGACGTGGGAATGCTCGAGCGAGGGGTTCTGGGTGAGCCGGTCCTGGCCACGATCGACATGCGGGCGATTCCGCACTGGATGCCCTGGGCGCGCAACGGCCGTTCACTGTCGACGTTCATCATGAGCATTCACCACCTCGATACCTTTCGCTACTGGCTGGGCGATCCGGTTCGCGTGCTGGGCAGCACGCGGCCCGACCCCAGGACGACGTTCGCCCACGCCGATGGCATCAACCTTTACATTCTTGAGTATGCCTCGGGTGCCCGGGCGTCGAGCTGGGACGATGTCTGGAGCGGTCCGGCGCGTGAAGGAGCCGGTGCCGACATCGGCATCCGCTGGCGATTCGAGGGCACCGACGGACTTGCCCAGGGCACCATCGGCTGGCCCGGCTGGCCGCGACGCGTACCCAGCACGCTCGATTACACGAGCCGCGGGTTTCCCGACGCCTTTGCCGGCACCATGGCAGGGCTGCTTTGTGCCCTCGAGGCGGGCGCCGAGCCGGACATCTCGGGCCGGGACAATCTCGGGACAATTGCCCTTTGCGAGGCTGTCTTGACTGCCGGGACGGAGCACCGCATGGTACGATTCGACGAATTCAGCACATAATACGACCCAGAGCCGCGCTGGTTCGCGCACTTGGGACGGTAAAGCGGCGCGTGCGCAGCCGGCGAATCTCACCTCGACTGTGCGATGAGACTTCGGGCCGAAAGGCCCTGGATCGGGAATCTTGGCGGGTGAGCGATCGGGCCCGCCTGGCTTACCTTCGGAACCATCCGTGTTGTCACTGACTGACCTCTCCCATGCTGCCGCACTCGTGCCGCTCGCCGCTCTCTGGGCGGCCCGCCTGATTTGGCAGTTTGTCATGCTGATCGGCCTGGTCGTTCTCATCGCCATCGCGGGGATTGCGCTCTGGCGGGTGAGGAAACGCCATAGCGACCTTTCCACGGATCTGGAAACGGTGGCCGCCGAGCGGCGGCGGGCCATCAAGGCCCTGCGCGAGACCGAGGTCTTCTACCACTCACTAATCGAGACCCTGCCGCAGCACATCCTGCGCAAGGACCTCGACGGGCGCTTTACTTTCGCGAACCAGCGCTTCTGCGCCGAGGTGGAGCGCAGCCTCGAGGAGATTCGGGGCAAGACCGATTTCGATTTCTGGCCGCGCGAGCTCGCCGAGAAATACCGCCGCGACGATCGGCAGGTCATCGAAAGCGGCCAGGTGCTGGACGTCGTCGAAGAGCACATCACGCCCCAGGGAGAGATTCTGTACGTCCAGGTCATGAAGACGCCACTCTTTTCTCATGATGGCAAGCCCATCGGGATCCAGGTCATTTTCTGGGATGTGACCGCGCGGATCCGGGCCGAGGAGCAGCGCAAGGAGCAGAACGTGATGCTCCAGGAACTGGCACGTTCGGAGCACCAGGCTCACGAGGCGCTCAAGCGCATCCACGAGGAGCTCAAGAGCACCCAGACCCGCCTGGTTCAGAACGAAAAGATGGCCAGCCTGGGACATCTCGTGGCGGGTGTTGCCCACGAGATCAACAACCCTCTGTCGTTCGTGAGCAACAACGTGGCGGTTCTGGAACGGGATCTTAACGACCTGCTCGATCTCATCGAGCTTTATCGTCGGGGCGACGCCGACCTCGAGAAGGCCCAGCCCGATCTCATCGAGAAGATCCATGACCTGGACGAGCGCATCGACCTGAATTACAGCCTGTCCAATTTGCCCCGTCTGATCGAACGCACCCGCGAAGGACTCAGGAGAATCGAGCGCATCGTCAAGGAGTTGAGGCTCTTTGCCCGGGTGGACGAAGGTGACTGGAACCAGGTCGATCTCAATCCGGGAATCGAGTCGACGATCAACATAATCAAGGGCTATGCCCGCAAGAAGGGAGTGCGGATCGTCATGAACCTGGGGGCCTTGCCGACGATCCGTTGCCGCTCAGCCAGGATCCACCAGGTCATCGTCAACCTGCTGACCAACGCCATCGACGCCTGTGCGGCGGAGACCGGTGTGGTCACGGTGCATACCCAGACCGAGCCCGAGGTCATGGGGGTCCGCATCGATATTCAGGACAACGGCTGCGGGATCGACGCGGCGAACCTCGAGCGCATCTTCGACCCGTTCTTCACGACCAAGCCGGTGGGTCAGGGAACCGGACTGGGCCTGAGCATCAGTTACGGCATCATCAAAGAGCACGAAGGCCGGATCGAGGTTCAGTCCAGCCCCGGCGAGGGCGCCCGCTTCACCATCCACCTGCCCATTGAGCCCCCGCGCAAGCGCCGCGAGGAGTCAGCGCCCGCCATCTCCAGCCTCGATGGACGCATCGGCGGGACGCCTCCTTCGACCCCATCGCCCAGGGTCGAGGTCGCGCCGCAACCGCTGCCCGCATCCCCGCCCGCCTCTTCCGGAGGGCTCGCACCATGAAACTTGGACTGATCAACTCGGCCTGGGTTCAGGCCTGGCGGGGAACCTCCTACGGCATCCGGAAGACCCGCGAGATCGGCTTCGACTCCATCGACATCTTTGCCGACCCGCTGGACATAAGTGACCAGGAGCGGGCGTTGATCCGCCGTGAATGCGCGGCCGCCGGCGTGCCCATCATCAGCGTGGCCTGCGTGGCCGTCGGCCTGACCGACTTCAACCCCAGCGTGCAGCGGCTGGGAATCGACGACGCGACGATCTCGGTGGAGCTCGAATACTCGCCCGACCCGGAGCACATCGTGGAATGGGTGGTGGAGGCTCATGACAAGACCGCGGCGCTCTTGCGCGGGGCCGGACTGTGACCATGAGCAGGATGTCGCGCCGGCTCGCCGCGCTGGCGCTTCTTGGGTCGCTGGTGGTCCTGGTGGGCTGGCCGCTCGCCGCGACGGTCCTGGAGGCCTGCCGGGCGCCGCAGCGGCTGGACCGGGCATTCACTGCGCTGGGGCTTGAAGATTGGGCACAGCAAATTCGTCGCGTGTGGAGCATCGAGCCCGAGCCCGCTTCGGGAAGCGTGCTCGATCCGGCCGCGACCGCACGGCTCCTCCGCGAAACGGGAGGCCTGGCCCGGCCGGCCCGACTGGCGGTCGAGACCCTTGCCCTGGTATTCATGACGGCAGCCCTCGTCCTGCCGCCGGGTATTCTCCTGGCCTTGCTCCTGTTCCGCACCGACATCTGGGGCAGAGGGCTGCTCCTGGGAATACTGGGCATCGCGGCGTTCGTGCCCCTGCCCTTGCACGCGACGGCCTGGCTGGGAGCGTTTGGGAACGCGGGGCGAATGCAGGCGATCGGGCTGCGGCCCGTCCTGGTCGGCCGCACGGGAGCGGCGGTCATCCACGCGCTGGCGTGCCTGCCCTGGGTGGTCTTCCTGGTCGGCGTCGGCTTGCGCACGATCGAGCCGGAGCTGGAAGAATCTGCCGAGCTCGACATGGCCGCGCGGCGCGTCTGGAGCAAGGTGACCCTGCGCCGTGGTGTGGGGGCCATCGCCGCGGCCGCCGTGGCCGTCGCCGTGCTCACGGCCGGCGATATGACCGTGACGGACTTGCTTCAGGTGCGCACGTACGCTGAGGAAGCGTACGTCCAGTTCACCCTGGGACGAGGGCCAGCCGACGCCGCTCTCGTATCGGTCCCGCCCCTGATCATCCTGGGCGGCTCGATCGTGCTGGTCGCCCGGTCGCTCATCCGTGCGGATCCTGCCCGCCTGGCCTCGGCCTTTGTTCCGGCCCGGCGGTGGAAGCTCGGACGCTGGCGGGTTGCGGCGGGCGCAGCGCTGCTGCTCTTGGTCGGCAACCTGGTGGCGTTGCCGCTCTACAGCCTGGTCTGGCGCGCCGGCCGAGTGGGGGGGCGGGCCCGGCTCGGTCAACCGCCGGCCTGGTCGCTCGCGGGCTTGCTGGGAACGCTGGGTTTCGCCGCCGCCGAGAGCTGGGAGCCGATCCAGACCAGCCTGATGCTGGCAGCCTGCGCGGCGACGGTCACGGCCGTCCTGGCCTGGGTCCTGGCCTGGGTCAGCCGCAATTCACTCACCTGGCAGGTTCTGCTGCTGGCGACGCTCGCCTTGACCCTGGCCACGCCCGGTCCGGTTGCCGGCATGGCACTCGAGCTGGCCTATCGCTGGTTCCCCCCGATTTACGACTCGCCGCTGATCGTGGTCATGGCGCAGTCGATCCGCACCCTGCCCTATGCGCTCTTGATTCTCTGGCCAGCCCTGCGGATCCTCCCCGGCGAGCTGCTGGAATCTGCCGTCCTGGACGGCCATGGCCCCTGGGGCCAGCTCTGGCACGTGATTCTCCCCCTTTCGCGGCGCGTGCTCGCGGCGGCCTGGTGCGTGGCCTTCGTGCTCGGCTTCGGCGAGCTGCCGGCAACCAACCTGCTTCAGCCCCCCGGCATCAGCACGATCACGTTCCGCATCTGGACATTGCTGCACACCGGCGTCGAGAGCCATCTCGCCGGCGTGGCCCTCGTCACGCTGGCCGTACTTGCCATTGCGGCGCTGGCCGCCGTCCTTGGCCTGAGGCTGCTCCTGTCGTCGGATCGCTGAAGTCACGAGGAACTGGAGGTGCCAGCCCCCACACGGTCAATGGAGCGCCCGTCGTCAGAGGTTTGGTGTCGACCCGCCGGGGCTCGGAAGAGTCGGGGACGAATGCTCCTTTCTGGCCTGGGGCCTGCGCCACCAGGCTCCAACATGTCGCCCCATTCGGGTCTTGGTTACAAGGGCCCGGAGTGAATCTTCAAAGGGCCACGGCGATGAAGCCGTGGAAGACGTCCTCCGCGACGAATGAAACTCGCAGTGCCCGTCCTTCTTTTCGCCTTGATCCGCATTCGTCTGGCTATGGGCCAATATTACCACGGGGCACGTTGCGAACACCGGAAACCGGTCCCGACCCTGCGGAGTCGTCTGACCCTGCGGAGCCGTCTTTCTCGGCTCAAGACGGGGCGATATGGAAGGTCACGTATAGCATGGCCTTCGAGCGACCGACGGATACAATGATTCCCTGTTGGTCGAGGGCTGCTTGAAATGTTGGGTCGCTGGCCGCATCGCAGAAGGATTTCTCGTCTTGAGCCCAACCCAATTGGCTTGAGTCGCCGCCAATATATTCGTCAACAATGCTCTTAAGAGACGCTAACAAAATGACGAACCTGGCAGGTGTCTTCCACGTAGTAAAGGTATACCATTCGGAGGAGATCTGAAATGGCCAAACCTCTACTACCGGACGAACTCTGGAACCGTATCGAACCGTTGTTGCCGCCACCGAAGCCGCGCCGGTTCCGCTTCCCCGGACGAAAGCCAATCGATAACCGCAAGGCACTCACCGGCATCCTTTTTGTGCTCAGGACCGGCATCCGCTGGGAAGACTTGCCCCGTGAACTGGGCTGCGGTAGCGGCATGACCTGCTGGCGGCGCTTGCGTGATTGGCATGAGGCCGGCGTCTGGCAAGCCCTGCATGAGAACCTTCTGGCTGAACTTCAGGCCGCCGATCGGATCGACTGGTCGCATGCAGCGGTTGACAGCAGTTCGGTGCGCGCGTTGGGCGGCGGCGAGGAGACCGGCCCAAACCCCACCGATCGGGCCAAACCAGGGAGCAAACACCACATCATCACCGATGGGGGAGGCGTCCCGCTGGCGACGACTTTGACCGGGGCCAACGCCGCCGATATCAGCGAACTGGAGGCCTTGGTGGACGCGATTCCGCCGGTCCGAGGCAAGCCGGGCCGGCCGCGCCGTCGTCCTGAGGCGCTGTACGCCGATCGGGCCTACGACTCCGAGCCACACCGCCGCCGCTTGCGTCGCCGCGGCATCCGTCCCTACCTCGCGCAGCGCGGCACGCCCCATGGGAGTGGGCTGGGTCGCTATCGTTGGGTTGTGGAGCGGACGATCTCGTGGTTCCATAGGCCGCGGAAGCTCCGACTGCGGACGGACTGGCGTGGAGACATTCACAAAGCACTGATGTCGTGGTGCTGCTCCTTGATCTGTTGGAATATCCTCGTCAGTCCATTTTGTTAGCGTTTCTAAGGCGAGAAAGTGACCGTTCGGGTGCCGAAGTCGGAGAAACAACTTCTGTTCACCTGCGGTAAGGTCTTGAAACTCATCAACGATAATATGACGATACACTTGGTCTTCAAGGTCTCCTCCATCCAGCTTATCTAGCACCAACCCCGGCAAATCGCTGATGAGTTGAGCCCTATGCCGGATCAGCCATCGCCGCACGGCCTGCCAAAGGGTTGTATGGTCTTTGTGCTTGGCTTCGCGGTCGCGTAAAGCCTGCTCTACCTTGCGGTGGGTCTCGTACTGTGCCCGCAAGGCAGGATAAAGGCATAACACGTCGTAAAGCATGGCCTCACGCTCATGCGGGAGCAAAAGCCTAAGCTCAGAACCAATGAGGGTAAGACACAGTGCGTGAACGGTTCGGATAATCGGCCGATTTTGCTCGGGCACATCGTGTAAGCATGCGTCGATGTCAACTTGCAGTTGCTTCGCAATGACACGGTTGAAGGCCACTATCAGCACGTCACGACCAGCAACGCCTAGCCCTTCCGGATGGACGATGCGTTGCGCCCGGCGTACCAGCCCAAAGGTTTTGCCTGTGCCGGGGCCAGATTCTACCCGGATCATCGGTGCATCCTGGTTGATGAGGGGCAGTACCTGAGTACCGCGAACACCTTGGTTCCATGGCTCGGATATCATGCGATGATCGATTACTCAAATAACAATAATTGGTTCTCAGGGTTGACCGGGGCCCTGACCGCCTTGATCTCGTCAAGCTGGATGTCGGAATGAAAAGCGAGTTGCTCCGCATCCTCCGGAGATGTCAGCGTCGTTAGAAGCTGGCCGAAGAGCACGATTCTTCGATCATTGCGTGAGAGGTCGAACCCCGCCGCAAGAAGTCGTCTGAGCTTTAGCTTGGCGGATTCAATCGCCTGGTTGACCGACGGCCGCAGAGTGTCGACCGTGCCTTCCTTACGGCAGACGATGATGATGTCGAGCTGGATCGGTTCCTTGGCCTGGGATTTTGGCGTAGCGACCGACATTTCGGCTTTGACCGGCTGGGAATTGACGACGGTGAAACCGCCTCCGAGCACGGCATCGGCAAGAGCCTTCCATCCTTCGTCGCGGGAATGGTGGTAAGTAAAAACCAGGAGTCCATCGTCCTTTAGAAGGCGGTGGCACTCGTCAAAGACGCTACGCAGCTTGGCCGCGAAATGGTCGGCGTCTGAATCCTGGACCTCCAAGGGGCTACGCGTGGTCGTGCTCTTGTCCAGGAGAGTGCTGGGCGTCAGTTGCTGCCAAGCGTGGAAGAAATCGGCTAGCTCCGAGTAGTGAACGTTGTCGAAAAAAGGCGGGTCGGTGACAACGAGATCAACGCTGCGCGGCGGCAGTCCGGTATGGGCCGAATCGCCGCATGACAGGTAAATCGCACGCTCCGAGAACCGGCCGTTAGTCGGCCAGCCAGCCTCAACGTGTCCGCTGAAGGGTGACGCACATACCCGGCCCTTGCCAGTCTTGCCATTAACCTCCGTGGGGGCAAGGCGGTACTCGATAGCCCGCAGCAAACGGCTGCGGAAAAGATTGGAAAACGAGCCGGAGCTTTTAGGGGTGCCCCAGACATTCGCCTCGATTGGCGTTCGCTCTGGCTTCAGGATGTGGTGCGAGAACATGTGCCGGACGGCACCCGTGCCCTCTCCTTTATAGGATGCAAACATATTATTAAATTCGAGGACGCCGGAAAACAGCGTTAGCAGGGCGTCCCGCGACGGTGCATCGGCAAGTCGATCAATGGCAGTGTGCAGCCAACCCAGGGCTAAAAGCTGTCTATCGTTGAAAAAGTCCCGCCAGGTAGTGAAGCCATAACTCATGGCTTGCCGCGTGTTGTAGCCGTGTTCCAGTGCAAGGGTGGGCAGAAGAAGGCCATGGCTGGTGTCTTCCTGTAACTGAGCTGAGCATTGCTGGTAGGCGGCAAGAACTTCTGCCGTGGCGGGCAGGTATTCCTTGGTTCCGCTCCGCGTGAGCACAAGCTTGCCGTAAAGCCTGAAAGCGGGTCGCGTGCCGGTCGAAGCGACCGCGTCGAGAATCGTGAAGCTCCGGCTGCAGTGCTGGCAGGTCGCCTTGGCACCCTGTGCCGGTCCACGCTGGGGGTCAAACCGTGTTTTGCACGAGCGGCACGTTGCCGCCTCCTGGCCATGAAGGCCGGGAAAAATGTCTGCGCAGGAGGGGCAGAGGATTTGAACCTCGGGCTTTCGGCTCGGATAGGCGTTCCTTGCGATAACCCAGGAAGAAAAGAGATCGACGGACAGGTGGCACGCGGGGCAAGGCACCTGCATGGCCCAAAAATAGTAGAGTACGCTGCAAGGGCGACCCTTGGTGTCTTTGGACCTATACAATGCGCGGATGTTTCCACTGACGCCCTGGCACAGCTCGTCGAAGGCGGCGACAAGCCGCAGTTGGTCCATCGGGCCTAGTCCTAAAACAAGCGTAATATATTACGCGACTATAGTAAATATCAGAATCTCATATGTGCGATCATGAGACGTACCTTCTACTACCCGGAGGTCTCAGACCCCGGTCTTTGATTTCGA
>JBEKTN010000374.1:0-8209 GCA_049516015.1 Isosphaeraceae bacterium
CCGGGTCTTCGGTCGAGCGTCCATTCTCGCATCCCCTTCCCTGGAAAGAAGTAGGATGACAAAAATGCCGCCGGCCGGATACCCGGCATTTCTTCAATACCTGCAATCCGGTAGGGTCAGGATGATTGTCTGGACGAGGTGAACTTGGGTGGCTGCAGCGAAAGGGATATCAGCGAGCCGATGCTAGCTCTGACACTGGGTCAGGGCGTGGAACAGAATTCCCATCGTGTCATCAGGAATTCGACGAACGACAAGATTGGAATCTTATCCCACGCGGGGAATGGACTCGGCAACCCGGCCTGGCGGCACGAGCATGCCAAGAAAAGCGCCAAACAAAGCCAATCTTGAGTTAGCCACAAGTCATTCGTCCTCAAAGGGTTAACGTCGGATGGATTCGGGATTCTTTATGCAAAACAAACCCAATTCCGGGTCGCTCCAGGACGGGACATCGAAGGGCTACTCATTCCGGAAGCCGGCGCGCGGACAAGCTCGCCCGACTCCGGGATTGGGTGGGCCAGACTGGTGCGGAAGCGGACGGACAAACCTGGAAATTGTGTCAGAACGGACCCAATTTCCTGTTGCAACTCGAATCCCTACAGCGGTTAGCGTCCGCTGGCTTCGTTCCTCCGGACGCAATCGAACCCAACCACGACATGTTGACCGGATCGACTGGGTGACACGAGCCTGGAGCCGTGGTAAGGTCCTCAGTCGTCTCGGAGACCTCAACTTCCGGTGAGGTTTGCGTGGTCGTCCCGCGCCGGACCAAGCACGGGGGCTTGCCGTTCCTTGAATTGCAGAAGGGTCATTCCGCGATGCCACGGATTGCTCATGCGCTCGTCACCGGAGCATCGTCGGGTCTGGGACGGGAAATGGTTCGGCAACTGGTTCAAGATCGGGGAGTCACCGTGCTGGCGACGGCCAGGCGTCTCGACCGGCTCGAGCAACTGGCCGCCGAGCTGCCGCCCGGCCGCGTCCACGTGCTTGCCGGCAATCTCATCGACAGCGGCTTCCGCGAGCAACTCTGGCAGCAGGCTATCGACCTGCCGGGCGGGCTCGACTTGTTGATCAACAATGCCGGTGCAGGCCACTACGCCGAATTCGCCGATCAAGATCCGCACGCAATCCGTCAGATCATCGAGCTCAACGTGATCGCACTGATGGACCTCAGCCAGAAAGCTTCACGGTATATGCGTGCTCGACGCTCGGGCCAGATTCTCCAGATTTCCTCATTCCTTGGCTTTGCGGGAATCCCCTATTCGGCAGTCTATGTCGCGAGCAAGCACGCCGTGAACGGGCTGGTCAAGAGTTTGAAGTACGAATTGCGGGGAACCGGGGTCCGCGTCTGGGCGGCCTGTCCCGGGCGCACGGCGAGCGAATTTACCAGCACAGCGCTCGGGGCAGGGGGCGACCAGGGAGGGATCCCGACCGGCGAGCCCACGGTCCGAGTGGTGCGTGCGATCCTCCGCGGACTCGACGGGCGAGGGACTTTTCTGGTCCCGAGCTGGACGGCCTGGGCCGGCCTGAAGGTCGCGGAGTGGTGTCCTCCACTCTATGATTGGTTCGTCGCGCGATGGGCAACCCGCCACGTCGGGTCAGCCCTTGTTCGAACCCGGCGCGAACGCGACCAGATCGCTGGCGACCGTTGATCCGCTGGTAGAACCGCGAGGGTGGCGCGGTCAAGAGCGCCGGTCTTCGCTGCCGGAGGCCATGGGTTCCTTCACGGAACGAAGGAAGTGGGGTCCTTTCCCTCGCGCCTTGAGTGCGGTGATGTGAGCTTCGGCCTCGGCCTTCTGCGCGTATTCAAAGGTGGCGACGGTCCGCCCTCCCATATCGCAGACCGCCCAGACCATCCGCATCCGGGGACCGGCCACGGGTTTGGACCGGAGCGGAGGCGGCTCCGCGCGATCACGTGCGCCCCTCCGAGCACCGGAATCGGCTGGCGTGTTCAAGCCAAGCGCCTCGGCCGCTTCTGCCGCTGCGCGTAGTTCATGTCGGTTGAGCGTGCGTCGTGCCATGAATGGTCTCGTCCCCTTGCGATCGGTTGTTAACCCCACCAGCAGAGCGCGCCTGTTTTCCCAGAAAGTAGTGCGCTCGGTTCGGCCAGCCGGATCGTTTTAGCCCCACCGACTGGCTCGGACAAGTATCAAAAAGTGGATACCAGAACGGCTCCCGTGTGCAAGAGCAAGCTGTGCAAGAATCGAAAGAACGCCACGCACAGACTCTCAAGGGGGGGCGGAGCGGTCGAGCAACTGGGCGGGCAGACGATAGACGGTGGACTGGTCGATGGGCACGAAGCCGAGCGTCTGGTAAAGGGCAAGGGCCGGTTGGTTGGTCGCCAGGGTCTGCACCTCGACGAGGGCCCAGGCGTGCTCTCGTGCCCACCGGATCACCTCGGAGACCAGATACCGGCCATAGCCTTTGCGGCGATGGGATGAGGACACCTCGACGCCGCTCAGACCGGTGCGGGTCCGTCCGTCGAAGCGACCGAACCAGGTCATGTCCCAGGTGGTGGCCCGGGCCAGCTCGGTTCCGTCGGATCGGGCCAGCAGACGAAAACGGGTGAGATGAAACTCGCTCAGGGACTGGTTCTCCCACCAGTGGACCGGTAAAGCGTCCTCCTCGATCTCGAGCTGGGTCTGGCGGCGAGCCAGGACGGCTCGCGCATCGCGTGGTTCCGGGCTGGCGAGATCGAACTCGAGAAACACGGTTGTGCTGACCGGCTCATAGCTCATCGCCGTCAAGGTCTGGGAAAAAACCGAGTGGCATGACAGGACACCCGAGCCCTCGGCGCCGCCGTAAAGACCCCAGTAGAAGGGATTCAACGGGAATTGCCCGCCGGCGTAGAGAACGCTCGCCCCGCGTGAGCGCAAGTAGCGTTCGGCCCCGAGGATCAGTCTGCGTGCAAGCTCCGGGTCATCGACGCCATGATCGACGACGAGCATGGCGATTGTCCCCAGCGACAGGTCGAAGGAAAACGGGGCCGTGGACTCGACCGGCAGGTCGGGCCCGAATCCCGCATGGACGTAGCCGAGAATCCGGCCGTCGCGCTCGGCCACGATCAGCCCGGCTCGATCGAAGCAGACCGTACCGAAAGCATGGCTGTCCAGTTCGTGCACTCGGAGCGGGCGCACCGCCGCGAGGTCGGGAATCGTCTGGTTCCAGAGCCCGACCAGGGCCAACGGATCGGAATTGCGAAACGGGCGGTATCGAATCACGGAACACGGTCACGACGATCGAGGTCGAGAGAGACTGGAACAGACGGTACGTGGGCCAGTCGGAAGCCGGGGAATCTTGTCGTCCCCGCACAGGGTGAATGCGACGGGCAGCGGGTCTCAGGGAACGGCGACGAGCACATCCTGTCCTTCGATCTTCACCTGGAAAACCGCTTGCTTGATCTTCTGCCCCAGTGGTGTCTTTCCGGTCTTGATGTCGAATTGCCAGCCATGCCACGGGCAGGTCACGATCGTCCCCTCCAGCGAGCCGTCGACGAGCGGTCCTCCCTGATGCGCGCAGATTGCGTCGATCGCCGAGATCTCTCCATTCACATTGAACAGGCCATAAACTCGGCCCTCGAACTCGACTTCCTTGGCCGCCCCAACCGGAAGCTCTCCAAGAGTCGCCATCTTCACGAATCTCGACATCCCATGCTCTCCCGTTGATTCCATCCCATGGGTTGACTCCGTGGCAATCGCCACAGGCGTCACCCGCCAGGCAGCCAGGCCTCTTTATTTTATCAAACCGGAAACTGTTGGGAAATCAGGTGGAAGAGGTGGTCCGCTGGGGACGAAGGGCGGCAGCCTGCCTACACTTCAGGCTCTCGACCCGACGATCGGCTCTCCCAGCTTGCAGCCGCAGCCGTAGATCGAGCAAGCGCCGACGTATTCCCAGCAATCCCCGTGATGGGGAGTGCGGCAACTGGAGCAGATGACAACGGGTCCGCCGTCGATGATCTCCCCGCAGACCTTGCAGACTGGCGGCCCCATATCCTCGGCGGCAAGTCCGGGATTGTCCAAGATCGCGATTCCCTGCCTCATGCGCCGGCTGACGCCGAGTTGCAGACCGTCGTGAATCGCCAGTGACTCGCTGACCACCTGCCAAAGGGCCTCGGTGCTCTGACCGAGTTTGCGGTCAATCTGGACCAGGAGCCGTTCCGGGTTGATGGACACCAGCATTCCGCCGGCATGCACCAGCCCGTGAAGGTTGCCAATGGCCTGGCGTACCAGGGGGTTCAAGAAATCGCGCGCCATCTCGGCATCGTTGGCCTGGACGAGGAACGCGTGGTCAAACTCCAGGTCACCCGTCTTGACCGTTCGTGTTCCCTTGGGCGGCTGGGTTGGGGCAGGACGGGAAACCGGAGCAAGCTCGAGCCGGAACGGGATTCCCGACCGGAACCGCGCGACGACCCGAGTGCGTGGGTTCGTGAGTTGACCGGGAATGGTCGGAGCCAACCCCACGCGAACCGCCGTGCCGTGGTACTGGAAGCTGACCGTGGGAGGGTCGCTCATTCCCCGGCTCTCGTAGCGGCCGCCATGTCGATGCGCAAGCTGGCGGTAGGCACGGTATCGCGTGCCGGTCATCCAGGTGTTGAAGGATGCCAGCACCCGGATGAAGGCGTAGATGAAAACGACGATCAGACCCAGGACGACCAGTTCCATAGTCGGCCGCAGCTTTCTCATTGCCTACGGTTCGTGTCCTCCTGGCGGCAAGCTGCCAGGCCGGAGCCTCTCTCCCTTCGCTTCGATATGCTCATACCGAGTTTACGTACTCCCTTGCCTGCCATGCAACGAGAGATCATGAGGCGGAAAGTCAGCGGGCGGACAGTTCGGACCCGTGCGGGAAACGTCCTGCACGACCAGTGCCGCGCAATAACCCTCGCGCGGCGACGCCTCCCAGAGCCACCATTCGCCGATCCGGGGCAGGGGCGTGGCGAGTGAGAACTTGTCGGTCAGCTCGGTGGTCCCGAACATGGTCTCGTAACTGGCCGCCAGCCCCGCAAGCCCCACTCCTTTGGCCTTGAGAATCGCTTCCTTGCGAGTCCAGCCCCGCAGAAATGCTGATGCACGGACCGGCTCCTCGAGCGCGGCGAACTGGGCCCGCTCGGCAGAAGTGAAATAGGACTCGACGATCCGCGCCGCTTCCGAAATCGTCCTCAGCCGCTCCAGGTCAACCCCGAGTTCCCTGTCGAGACTGACTGCGATCAACGCCAGGTCGTCCGAGTGACTCACGTTGAAGCGAAGCGAGGGAACATTGCCTGGCGGCCGGGGTCCGGCCAGTTCCGGCTTGCCTCCAGGACCGAACCGGAAAGCGACATCCTGGGGGGGAGCGTTCGTCAGCCGGCCCAGGATCAGACGCAATGATCCGCGGCAGACAGCGAAGCGCCGGCCGTCGCGAGGCCGGACGAAACGAGACGCACGAGCCCGCTCTGCCTCGGAGAGAACGTTCCACTGGCGCAACTGCTCGAGATCGCCGCAGTCCGGCCTCGGGTCGAGATCCACCCGCAACACGCACGTTTCTCCGGCTTCCGGCCGCGCCAGCTTCATGCCTGACGCCCAGTCGCAGAACTGCGGAGGAATCTGTCGATTGCGATCGTCCATTCCCCTTTTTTACCCGAGCCGGCGGCCAGCACGCAAAGGGACGATCATGCTCCAGCCGACGGCTCTGGCCGCTTGCCCGCATTGGATCCGAGCATCTCTGTCTCCGGGAGCGACCTGGCTGAAATCGTTCAGTTAGGTTGCTTGCCTCTTGGTCGACTGGCCGGGGAATGGTTAACTATTAACCCGGCACGAAAGAAACGCATGTAGGTCAGGTTTTCCAGCCTGACTCTGAGCCTTGTCAGGCTGGAAAGCCTGACCTACTTCCTTGCCGGGGTAATAGGACGATCGCGTGCTGGGCCCGGATGGTCTCAAGGCCTTGATGGAATGGATGTGGAGTGTTGAGAATGTTGTCGCGATGGGTACAGCAGGCGGTGATGGTCGCCGTGGCGAGCTCATCGTCGCTGGTGGCGGGCGTCTGGGCGCAAACTCAGACGACACCGGATCCCGCGCAGTCCAAGGCCCATTCCAAGAAGGTCGACCCTCAGATCAATGCCCAGTTTCAAAAAGGGAGTGTCAAGGACTTCATCAAGCGTTTCGAGTCGAACGATCGTGAAGTCTTCGTCAAGCGACGCGAAATCGCCGACGTCCTGGACCTGAAGCCGGGAATGGCGGTGGCGGACATCGGCGCGGGGACGGGGCTATTCACTCGGCTTTTCGCCGACGCGGTAGGTCCCGGCGGAAAAGTATACGCGGTCGATGTGTCGCAGGACTTCCTCGACCACATCGCCGCCGGGGCCAGGATGCGAGGGCAGCCCCAGGTCGAAACGATCCGGGGAACGCAAGAATCCACGAACCTACCCGCGGGCTCCGTTGACGTGGCCTTCCTCTGTGACGTGTATCATTACCTCGAGAATCACGAAAGGATCCTGGCCTCGATCCATCAGGCCCTGCGGCCCAGAGGTCTGCTCGTCCTGGTCGAATTTGATCGAGTCGAAGGGAAAAGCAGCACCTTCGTGCTCAACCACATCCGCGCCAGCCAGACCGAGTTCCGCCGCGAGATCGAGGGGGCCGGGTTCAAACCGCGTCCAATATCCCAGGCTCCTCGGCTCAAGGAGAATTTCATCGCCAAGTTTCAGAAAACCGAAAAGGCGGGGGCCAAAGACAAGATCAACGGTGTGAGGTCCGGCGGGCATGACTGAGCGCGCAAGCACAGCATCGCGCAAGCGATGGTTCTTGGGCTGAGCCCAGAGAACACCGCCCTGGCTCATTCGTCAGCAGACAGCGTCGAAGACGGACACGTCTCGGTGGCACTGCGGTACTTGTGCCAGACCTCGACAAAGGCCTGGGTTTCCGCATCACGCCAGGACAAGCCGGTCTCTTCCAGATCGTTGGCGCGTCGGCCCCACAGCTCACGCCACTCAAGGGGCCAACCCGCCACTACGCTGCGATAGGCAAGTGGGTGGAAAACCGGAGCTGTTGTCCGCGCACCAGGTGAACGCTCTTGGTTCACGGCGGACGATTTGGTTGGACGGCGAAATCCGGAACTCCTGACTGGCGGCTCAACTTTGAGCTGATCGCCACCAGTCTCATCCTCGTCCCCGAACTCGATGGAGAGCCTTCCTTGGACACTCCGAACGCGCGACCCGGGCCGGGTCCGCTTCAGGGTCCGAAGCTCACGCACGGGAGACACCTCCAGACGTCAGTGCTTGCAAAGGGGTTCCTGAGGTTACGTCGTTAACCTCATTCATTATTCTAAGACACGATCTTCGGTTTCCAGATGTTCACCGAAATTTCTTCATTTTCTCCGACGAGTTACCCATACGACGCCATTTTGCCAACCTTTTCTGATTACTTAGATGCCTGAAAACCACACAGACTGCCAGGTGGACGGTTCGTTCCAAGTCCCCGAAACCAGGATGCCGGCCGAGTTCGGACTGGCGATGGCGATCTTCGTTGTCGTCGCGAGCATGGTCGGTGGTGGGGTTCTGACGACCTCCGGCTACACGATGGCGCAGGTCGGCAGCAACGAATATATGCTTGGGCTTTGGGTCGTTGGAGGCGTGATCGCGGCCTGCGGCGCCTTGACGCTCGCCGAGCTGTCCGCGGCCTTGCCTCACACGGGTGGCGACTACGTTTATCTTTATCACGCGTACGGGCCTCTGGCGGCATTTCTTTCGGGTTGGGCCTCGTTTCTCGTCGGCTTTTCCGGACCAAGCGCCGCGTCGGCATTCGCCTCGGCCAAGTATCTTCTTGCACCCCTGGGTCTTGAAGGCAGCCACGCCGTCGTGATTCAGCGCGTGGTTGCGACAACCGCGATCCTCATCTTTGCGGTCATCCACGTCTCCGGAAGGGAACGGACCGCGCAAGTTCAGGGATGGATCACTGGCTTGAAGCTGGCCGTGCTGGGACTCTTGATCGTTGCCGGACTAGCGGTGGGCTGGCCGCACAGCGCCAATCTCCATGATCCCAAGCCGGTCAGCGGCAGCCTGGTCGTGACCATGATGTTCTCACTGGTCTATATTTACTACGCTTACACGGGATGGAACGGTGCGTCTTAGGGAAATCCCCGATAATAATTTCATCTTGATTCGCGATCTTGGTTCTCCGTGATCCGAGGTCCGTTAGATCGATTGAGGTTGGATGAGGATTTCATACTTGGGGAGGATCTTGTCGCG
>JBEKTN010000375.1:0-8715 GCA_049516015.1 Isosphaeraceae bacterium
TCAACAAGTCGAACCGTCGGCTCCCTGCGGGGATACTGCGCCTGGTGCCACGCCGCCTGTGTGATCGCGCAACTCACGGTTCTGTAAGAAGATGCCACTGTATACTGTCAAAAACAAGTCAAAGCCTGCTCCCCGGCGTTTTTCGAGTCGGTGGTTGTTCGGCTGCTCATGGCGATGGGCTATGGAGGGGTAGCTGGACAAGGAACGGTCACGGGCAAGTCGGGTGACGGCGGTATCGATGGCGTGATCAAGCAGGACAAGCTCGGGCTGGACGTGGTGTGCATCCAGGCAAAGCGGTGGGATGGTGCAGTGGGCACACCTACCATCCAGGGCTTCGTCGGTAGCATGGATTACGTCCGAGCCAGGAAGGGGGTCATTCTCACGACCTCGACCTTCACGAAGGACGCCGTGGACTACGTGGAACGAATCGAGGGCAAGAAGGTCGTGCTGATCAACGGCGACCAGCTTACCGACCTAATGATCGACCACGGGCTCGGGGTGACGACAACCAAGACCTACGAGATCAGGGAGGTTTCCAACGACTTCTTCGATGAGAGCGAGATGTGAGAAACGACATGGACACCAAGTATGGCTACAAGGCTGAGGACCGGGAGGCGGCCAAGGAGGAAATGCGGCAGATTCTCGTCGAGCGTGCCACCCAGGGGGAATGATCCCGTACTCGGACCTCGTGTCTCGGATCGGGACGATCCGTATGGAACCGGATTCCTTCGCCCTGGCTCACCTGCTGGGAGAGATCTCGGAGGAAGAGGACGCTGCCGGGCGGGGCATGCTCTCGGTCATCGTCGTCCACAAAGACGGCGACATGCAGCCGGGTCCGGGTTTCTTTCAGTTGGCAAAGAAACTGGGGCGGGACACGTCCGACAAGACGACCTGCTGGGTCGAGGAATTACGACGGGTACACGGTCATTGGAGCAACCCTCGGCTGACGTAGCGTCGAGCATCGCAGGGAAACCGGAGGCGACGGGATCGCTTTGACCGCTACCTGCCGTCGAGCTGCCCTAACGCCTTCTGTTTCTCCTGAACCTGCTGCCGAGAGGTTCGGGCTGAAGCGGGGATGTCACCATCGTTTGGTCGCTGGGATCTTCACCAGTCGCTTCCCCGCCTCGTAGGACAGCCCCGCCTCGACCAGTTTCTTCACACTCTGAAGAAACTCGTCACCGAAGACGCTCCCCATCTTCAGAGCGACCTGTTTGTCGAACGACCGGATGCGACCCTCCTGGAAGTGAATCTCGAAGGTCGATTCAGACCTCATGCCCCAGTGTCAACAACTTGATGCCATGAAGTTCGAGCCTTTCCTGCGTCCGCACCTTCGGCGTCTCCCTGCCGAAGCAGGCATACTGACTCTCGCCCACCTTGACCCAAAAGAGAGGCTCAGCGATCACTTCACCTGCCTTTGAGAGCAAAGGTTCCTGGGCCACGGGGTATCGTTCGAGTAAACCGAATAGCCAGTCCCGGTGCTCCTCACCGATTCTTTCCAGCAAGTCAACGAAGTCGTCGTGGCGGCTGATGTGGTGGTCAACAACTGGGCGCTCACAGAGGTCGTCCAGGCACCCCTCGATGACCGAGCAGATCTGCTTGCAGAATCGATGGTTTCGCTGGTGTGCGTACATGAGCAGCATGGACCGGGCACGTGTCATCGCCACGTAGAGATTACTTGCGAGGATGCCCTTGTTTTCAGCCCAGAATTGATCGATGGCCGGGATCAGGATTACCTCCGCATCGTAGCCCTTGAAGGAGTGAGAGGTGGACGCCCTCACCACACCCTTGGTGCCTCGATCGAGCCGACCTTTCTGAACGGACAAGTCGAGCCCACTGGCTCTCAGCTTGGGGGCAATCTGGCTCTTCAGCCTCCACTCGATGTTCTCGCCGTTGTACAGCAGACAGATGTCTTCTGGGTTGACCCCTTCGTCGTGAGTCAAACGAAGCACCTCCTTGGCAACGGCACCGATTTCTTGGTCGAGGGTGGCGAACCGCCGGAATGCTGGCTTCGGGCCATCGATCTGGCTGAAACGAACGTTCCACCAAGGACTCCCATTCCTTTCAATCTTCTCGACGAGGCCCCGTTGGACTAACTCCTTGTGATCGGGGTTCTCATCGGGAGGTTGGAGTCGGTAGAGAACGTTGAGGGCGAATTCCGTGATGGGTGTCGTCGAGCGGAAGCTCTCCTTCATCACCGAGGAACGGCCCCGCATGTCCAGCCCGAGGTCGGACCACTTCGGCGTTGGGCGACCGTAAACATTCTGGGCATTGTCGTAGAAGATGTTGACCGAGCGGCTCTTCACATCAGCATCGTCAGTCTGCCGGACCATCTGCGAGAGCAACTTGAGGGTGCTTGGCCCCATGTCCTGAGCTTCGTCAATGAACAGGGCATCGCACAGGACAGGAGTCTTACGGTCCGAAGAGGACACACGTTGGAGGTACGCCTCTGCCGCATCGTTGTACTCGAAGCCGTACGTCTGCATGGAAAGGCCGACCGAAGGAAGAAGCTTCTCCAAAAGGTCTTTGACGTGTTGCAGATGAACGTTATCCCACGGGATCGACTCGCCTCGGGCCTCCTGTTCCCATGCGGCAACAATCGTGTCAGCAATCAAGTTCTGTAAGGAGCGATTGGCGTAGACGGCCCAGATCCGGCAATCCGGCTGCCCTTGGAGACGCTTGACGGTCTTCATGAGCCAGTGGGCAAGCACAACTGTCTTGCCGCTCCCGGCAACTCCCCGCACGAGCCGTGGTTTCCCGTCGAGGACCAGCCCACAGAGACGCTGCTGCTCCTGACTCAGAACCGGCCTTAACTGCTTTCGCTTGGCCAACTGGACTCCGAGGGAGGTCGGGTCGAGGCCATCGATCTCGGCTGCGGTCTTACCGGATACACGTGACTCGGCTTCCTTCCAGCGAAGCGTGCCGCCTTGTCGAGAGAACACTCTGGGAGCCAGGAGTGCGACCAATGGCCGCAAGTAGGGCTCATCCATCTCCGCCCGGCTTGCGAGCACGATCAGAGCCTCTCGGGATCGGCTTAGACCGACATTCACCAGCCGTTTCCACTCGTCATAAGGCCATCCGTAGCTACCTGCATTCACCGTGTCGAAGATCACGATGTCCGCCTGGGCACCTTGCTGGCTGTGAACCGTCGATGCGGCCCACGAACTGAGTTCCTTCTGCGCAAGCAGCGTGGCAACCTCCTTGGCCTGTGCCCGGAAGGGAGAGATGAAAAGCCCTTCGGCCGACCGAAGCGATGGGTCGCTGAACAACTTGTTCAGAAGTTTGAGAGTGATCGCTCGCACCCAGCTTCGATTCCCTGGTCCTCGCTCCGCACGGATCTGGGGGAGTTCGTCAGTCTCTTCGTCCAAGACGTACCAGATGGTTCTCGGTTGCCCGGTCAGCATCGACGGTAGCCGGGAATCTCGGGAGACCACCACTTCTGCGGTCTTCAGGCGATGGTTGTACTGGAAGGCAGACACCACGGCACCGATTTCTGGGTGCATCCGATACTGTTCGGTGAGAACGTGGATGCCAGATGGCACGTTCCCGATGTTGTCGAGGTGGCTGAGTCCGCTGCTCGCCAGCCATCGTGCCTGATTGGTCGGCAGGACACGGCTGATCCGGCTGATCGGAGCCAGTTGTTTCGAGTCACCCACCAAAACGACCCGACGTGATGCGAGGAGAGACAAGACTGGCACTGCGGCTCGGGAGATGAGCCCTGCTTCATCCACAAAGACGGTGGTGAACGGGGCTTTGCCCGCCTCGACCAACTCTTTCAGTTCAGGCCGGTTCAGGAACGTCGTGGCCTTGAATGCCGTGCTCAAGACCACACGCACCGACTTGTCCAAGAAGTTGCGGAGGGCCGAGTCTCTCATCTGCTTACGGAGGTCGTTGATCTCCTTGCGAAGCAGAGCCTTGCGCTCGAATGAATCGGAACGAGAGACCTCACGCAGCAGTTCCTCGATCTTGGCGAGATACTCTGTCTCGGTTCCGTGGAGCAGTGATTCCAGACCTCGATCACGAAACCTGTGATAAGAGGCCCCTTTCCCGATCCGCCTAATCTGTGAGCGATCCAAGACTTCCGGGCTGTATGACTTCGCTGCATCACCGACTTCGACGGCCGCAGCGTCAGTCGCCCGGTTCGTTGTGGAGACGATGAGGAACCTCTCGCCGGGGTCGGCAAGGCACCGGGCGACTTGCTGGCCTGTGGTGTACGTCTTCCCCGTACCCGGTGGCCCCCAGAGGCCGGACCACGAATGCCGCCACCAGTCGTTGAGGTGGGGTAGACCGACAGGCACGTGGTCCTCGACGCTGGGGTGGACGTTTCCCCCAGCGGCGAGCAGTCGTCCGGGGAGCAAGGAGCGGAACTCCTCGAAGGCGGGCTCGTTGTAGATGGCGTTCAAGAAGGCCAGGAACTCGAAGGGGCGAACGTAGAATGAACCCGTCGTCGGGGGATGCTCGGAGTCAAAGACCGAGACGAACAGCCGACCGTTCGTCTCATCGACTTCGAGGATCTCCCCAGACCAGAGGATCGAGTCTTCGACTTCGGGCGTCTCGTCATCGAAATAGTTCTTCTGGCCCTGCTCGAACTCCTTGAGCGTCAGGGGACGGAATGCGATCGACGCCTCCCACGTCCAGTCGAATTCGACCGTGTGACCCACTTCTAAGATGTAGACCGATCCCTTATCGGCCTCGGACAGAAGACTGACCTTGCGGCAGCGCAGCTTCTTCCATTTGACCGAATCTCGGAACTCTCGACGGATCGCCATCTGGGCATCGCAGATCGAGGCAGCATTGCCTCCAGGAAGATCCAACGTCACCGGGTACTTCGCCATCTCGAAATCAGGTTCGCTGTCCGTATCCATCGTCGCTCATTTCGGTGCTGAGTTGTGCCCTCTCCTCCGTGATGATGAGGGAGGTTTCCGCCCTGTCACATCGAGATGGGCGATCAATCGGGCGGCTGCGAGCTTTTGGATCAACACTTCGGAAGGATAGTCCCCGAAGTCCAACTTCTTGTTCTCAACCTTCGAGATATAGGTGGACGACACGCCGACCTGGCTCTCGAGCGCACGCTGCGAGAGCTTCTTGGCTTTTCGCAGTTCCCGGACCCGTTCGCCGAATCGCACAGGCTGCCCTCGACACATGCTTGCGTGGACGATCCGTTTCACTTAGGATAAGTGAAGTAGACAGCCAACACAAGCAACGCCTCGTGAAGCCGAGACAGGATTCGACGGGGAACCACGGCATGGCGACGGCACTCGCCAGCGCCCCGGAGCAGGGGCAACTGGTCAGCGTTCGATCCCGAAACTGGATCGTCAACGAGGTCGTTCCCAGCACGCTGCCGACCAGCGGTCTGCAAGGGATCTCCGAACCTCAGACCCTCGTGTCACTGGCATCGGTCGAGGACGATGGGCTCGGTGAGGAGATCCAGGTTGTCTGGGAGTTGGAGCCCGGTGCCCGGCTCATCGAGAAGGTCGCTCTACCCGACCCGACTGGGTTCGACCCGCCCGATCAACTGAACGCCTTCCTCGATGCCGTCCGCTGGGGAGCGTCGTCCACGGCGGATGTCCGCAACATCCAGTCGCCGTTCCGTTCGGGCATCGACATTGAGGACTACCAGCTTGACCCGGTGGTCCGGGCGATCCAGATGCCTCGGGTCAACCTCCTCGTTGCCGACGACGTGGGACTGGGAAAGACGATCGAAGCGGGGATGGTCGCTCTCGAATTGATCATCCGGCACCGTGCCCGCAAGATCCTGATCGTCTGCCCTTCGTCGCTCCAGATCCAGTGGCAGGAGCAGATGCGGGACAAGTTCGGGCTCGACTTCCGCATTGTTAGCAGTGAACTCATGAGAGATCTGCGGCGGGAACGGGGCATCCACATCAACCCCTGGAACCACTTCCCCCGGCTAATCACCTCCATCGACTTCCTGAAACGAGAGCGACCACTCAGGATGTTCCGGGAGATCCTGCCTGGACCCAACGACTCGATGCACCCCCGCAAGTTTGATCTTCTTATCACGGACGAAGCTCATAACTGCGCCCCCTCCGGTCGAGGCAAATACGCCACGGATTCACTGAGAACGAAAGCTCTGCGGCTCCTGGCTCCCCACTTCGAGCACAAGCTCTTCCTCACCGCCACCCCGCACAACGGCTACCCCGAGAGCTTCTCGGCACTCCTGGAACTGCTGGACAACCAGCGATTCGCCCGCAGCACCAAGCTCGACCGCAAGCAACTCGATGCAGTGATGGTGCGGCGAATGAAGTCGGAATTGCCCGCCTGTTGGGACGGCTCGCCCCGGTTCCCGAAGCGAACGCTGGAGCCGCTGGAGGTGCCCTATAACGACGAAGAGAAGGCGATCCACGCCGCATTGAAGCAGTATGCCGCACTGCGGTCGAAGCGGGCTCGGGACAGCGCCGAGTCGATGGCGACCGACTTCGTGCTCAAGACCCTGAAGAAACGGCTATTCTCAAGCCCAGCGGCGTTCCTGACAACGCTGAACAAGCATGAGGCGTCCCTGCGTCACGCCGTGAAGAAGACGGCTGGCACGAAGCCGACCTTCGGCACACTCAAGCGGGACATCGACCGGATCGACGAGGACTATGCGAACGACGAGGAGTACGACGAGGCGACGGGCGATGCCGTCGAGACCGCCAGCCGGTTGTTCTCGGAACCGAGCGACCAAGAACTGGCACTCATCAAGAAGATGCGGGACTGGGCGGAACGGGCGTGCTCTCAGAACGACTCGAAAGCCCGCCAGTTGATCACCTGGCTGAAGGACCACATCCGCCCGAACGGACAATGGACGGACGAGCGGGTCATCCTCTTCACCGAGTACCGTGCCACGCAAAAGTGGCTGTCGGAGGTCATGTCGTCGGAGGGGCTCACCGGGCAGGATCGCATGATGACCATGCACGGCGGCATGGACGCCAAGAGCCGTGAGGCGATCAAGGCGGCGTTCCAAGCCGCACCCGATCAAAGCCCTGTTCGCATCCTGCTGGCGACCGACGCCGCTTCTGAGGGGATCGACCTCCAGAACCACTGCTCGAAGCTCATCCACTACGAGATCCCGTGGAACCCAAACCGCATGGAGCAGCGGAACGGGCGCATCGACCGGCACGGGCAAAAGGCCGACCACGTTCGGGTGTTTCACTTCGTGTCCGAGGGCTACAAGGGGCGTCAGGCCACCCTTCCGCTGAGCGAACTCGAAGCCGATTTGGAGTTCCTCATGCGGGTGGCGCAGAAGGTCGAGACGATCCGGGAGGATCTCGGCAGCGTCGGGCAGGTGCTCGCCGATGACGTGGAAGCGGCGATGCTTGGGCGTGGCTATAACCTCGCCCGCACCGATACCGCCGAGCGGGGGTCCGAACCTGTCCGCAAGATGCTCAAGTTCGAGCGTGATCTTGCGAGGCAGATCCAGGGGCTCCTGGACCAGTACCGGGAAACCCAGAAGGAACTACGGCTGTCTCCCTCCAACATCCAGAAGGTCGTGGAGGTGGGGCTCAAGCTCGCCCAGCAGCCAACCCTTATCCCGGTCTCGAACTCGGGAGGCAAGCCGGTCTTCCGCTTGCCCGCCTTACGAGGAAGCTGGGCGGCGTGTGCCGAGGGGCTGGAGCACCCCCATACGAAGGAGATCCGTCCGTCACCTTCGACCATGCCGTGGCGAACGGGCGGGACGACGTGGTGCTCGTCCACCTCAACCACCGACTCGTCCAGATGTGCCTGCGGCTGCTTCGGGCAGAGGTCTGGTCGGATGCCGGTCGCAAGAAGCTGCACCGGATCGAGGCTCGGGTCGTACCGGATTCCGCACTGCCAACCCCGGCAGTAATCGCCCACGCCCGGTTGGTGGTCATCGGGGGTGATAGCCACCGGCTCCACGAGGAGATCATCACGGCGGGCGGCATGCTGAAGGAAGGGAGATTCACCCGTATGAGCCTGGGGCAGATCGCCGAGGCACTGGCGGCGGCAACCGATGAGGAACCCTCCGAGGAAACGAAGCAGCGGTTCCTTAAGCTCTGGGGCGAGATCACCCCCTCGGTCCAGCAAACCTTGACGGCTCGCATGACCGACCGAACCAAGGGGCTTGAGAAACGGCTGCTCGAACGCTCCGACAAGGAGGCTCAGGACATCGAGTCGATCCTTCTGGAGTTGAAGCGGTCGATCGAGGCGGAACTCGACGACGGTCGATCGAGGCGGAACTCGACGAACCGGAATACCGGCAACTCGAACTCTTCAGTGACCCGGAGCGGGATCAGTTGGAACGGAACAAAGACTTCCTGCGGGATCGGGTGAAGCAAATCCCTGCGGAGATCGAGAGGGAGACGGCGGCGATCCGGGCTCGCTTTGCTGATCCCCAGGCACGCATGTTTCCGATGGCACTGACGTTCTTGGTGCCGAAGAGGATGAATACAGGCTAACCGGGGGACTGCAATTCAAGAGGCTGCAATGTATCAACAACGATACCTTAGATCGATTCAATGTGTCAGTCTTCTCGTCGTCACGATGGCATTGGTGAGTGTAGGCTGCGGCGGAAATGAGGAGAATAAGACAATCGCTGGCTTGCAGGAGCAGGTGAAGGTGCAACTCGCCCAGGTTACTTACTTTCCGTAGGTGGCGGCGACGATTTCCCGCAATTTTCTGAGGCTGGCTGGCGCGTGGCGTGGGAGCCAGGTCCCCCGGACCCGGTCACCTCCCACCCGAAGCCTCGCTTCCCCGCCA
>JBEKTN010000376.1:0-8133 GCA_049516015.1 Isosphaeraceae bacterium
TCATCGGGCGGCAGCGTGCACTGTCCCTGTGGCATGCGAGTCATTGCCTCCTTGCAACCTGGGTCCTCAGTAAACCCAAGGTTACAGGAGGCCGTGACTTGCGCCTATTTCAACGGTATTGCTCTTAATGGCGTCCCCAAGACGTCGACAGATACCTCAGATCCCTGGTCTTTCCCAATCTTGAGTGCCTGGCCAAACCTTTCAGACGTCCACCACGGCGGAGGTTCTGGCCTATCTGGAGACGCTCTGATGTTTCGAGTGGAGTGGCTGCGAGAGGCCGTCAGCGAGCTGGCTGATCTTTGGATCGAGGCCGGCTCGCCGTTCCGGCAAGTCTTGCTTCTGGCGAGGAGCGTCACGGTGTCGGTCGCTGCGTTGTAGCTAACCGAAGCCAGCGCGACGGGCATGTTGTACAATCAGGACGGGGCACGGGGCTCGGCCAGCCGGGCGACGAACGCGGCGTGTTCCGGCGTGGCGCAGCCCAGTTCGACCACGGCGCGGAGCCGCCGCCGATCACCGTTCAGCAGTGCGATGGGATCGAGCCACAGTCCCGGAAACACGGTCGAACGGTAGAATCCATCGTCGCCGATCGGTCGTTGCACGAGCTCGCCCCCTTCCTGTCCGAACCAGAAGATTTCGTCCGGGTCGATCGCGCGCACCACGTATTCCTGCACCCCGGCCCGCTCGTAGTCGCCGAGCTTCGGCCCCAGGTCCACGTACCGGGTTGCCTTGGAAACTTCGACCACGAGCTCTGGGGCGCCGTGGATGTAGCCTTCCTCATCGTGGCTCCGGCCGCCGCATTCGGGGAGGACGCGGAGCAGCGCATCTGGCTGGGGCTCGCTCTTCCAGCCGAGGATGGTGGTGGTGTTGTCCAGTACCTCCACGCCGGACGTATTCTCCGCGTAGTAGTCGAGCCACATGATCACGGGGACCTGGGCACGGCCGTGGGCATGACCAAGCGGGCTGGGCATATAAACCACTCCATCGATCAATTCGGCCCGGGTTCCGGGCGGCATCGCCTCGTAGAGCGCGTGAAAGGTGGGCTGGTCAAGTCGCTGACCTTCGACCAGCGTGCTCGGCGCGGCTTTCATGGTCGTGCGATCGGGCATGAGCCGACCCTCTCCTCCTGGGAACGCGATCCCAACCGAGTCGCGCCAACTCCTGGTGAGGATCGGCACCAACTCGCGATCAAAGCCTGATTCATCCTACCACAGACCTGCCGTACCCGGGAGGGCGCGCACTCCGCGCCGGGCCGCCGGCGGGCACGGGTCTGCACTGGGCGCGGGCCTCCGGGCACTCGCGGGGCCGCTGCGGGAACCCGCGGGGCGGCTGACCGAAGCTCGCCCGATGCGCCGTGCCTGACCGACCCAGAAGCCCGTGGCCAGTTCCCATGGACGGCCCGTGAAAAGGAGGCCTCTCGCCGATCTCCACCTAAAAACGATGGCCACGATTCGTGTGACCACGGTCGTGAGACCCGAGCACCGCCCGAAGGGTGGTCGCGGACGGGCGAAGCATCCAGCCTCGGCCCGACCCCGCAGGCGGGGTTCCCCCCGGCCGATCGGATCGCCCTCACGGGCGAGGTTAGCGGGTTCCCCCGTTTGAACCAACGCCCTCACGGGCGAGGTCACCGCGCTTCAAGGTACCGCGATTTTGGTGGAGATCCACGAGCGGTGCCCTGAGACCGTCCAGGCTCCGGCCCCGGTGGGGGGGCGTCACACTGAGTGGCAAGCTCCTCTCAAGCACGGCGTCGACGGCCCTGGCCGCCATGGTGGCCGGGGCGGCGACGGCGGCTGCGGTCACGCCGTTCTTGGTCACGATTGCCACGTAATTGCCGCCGGGCGCGCCGTCGTCGTTGCCGTCCATGGGGCGGCCGTAGGCGTCGGTGAGGTCAACCGCAATGATCAGGAATCGATCGCTCTGCGAGAGGTTCGGCTTGATTGCGGGCAAAAGCGAAACCATCGCGGTCATGGGGGCGAAGCAGGCACGGCCGAAGTCAGGCGGATGGGCGTGTAGCTCGTGACGACCGTTTTCTTGGCCTTCCTCGTGGCAATGCTCGAGAGCTGATAAGCCGCGAGGTTCCCGGTGCCCGCGACGAGTCCGCTGAATTGGATATCGAGCGCCGTTTCAGACTTCGCTCTTGCACTCTTGCCGTTGCCCACCTTGACCTTGATGGTTTCCCAGTCTACCGATTCGACGATCACAGGGGCCGGGAACGGGTTGTGGTCGTGGATGACGAGGCTGGCGGTTTGCTCCACGCTCGGTGAGGCGCCGGAGCCAGGACCGGCTAGGCCATGCACCAACGGCTGGCGCAATTGGGACAATTACGCGTTAAGGGAGCCTCGGGGGGAAGTCCTGACCACAAATCCGCATGTGGGGCAGAGGTTTCTGGCTGGCAAGGGGATCGCTTTGCCCCGGTCTGCCCCTTTAGCCCAGGCGAAGGTGCCTGGCCAAAGGCTTTGTTTCCCCCCCAGGCAGATGGATGCGGAAGATTCACGAACCGATCGACACCGGCCGTTTCGGGGCACATAATGAAGTCCACGAAAACGGTGGGATGCCTGAAAAGGCCCGATTCATCGCGGAGCTCAAGGGGTTGTGAACGAGGAAGCTCCACGACCGGACTGAAGACCGAGCAGCGCTCGATGAAATAGAGCGGATCTCAGCATGAAGCTTATCAAGAACAGCGGTGACGACCGAGTGGTCGACGCTCTGCGAAGCTCGCTCGCCACTTTATCAACTCTCGATGTGGCGTCCCCAGCCTTCTCGGCATTCGCGTATGGCGAGTTGCGAGAGCTTCTTGGCAAGATTGCGAAGTGCCGCATCGTTCTTCCTGATGACCAGGTGGGCGATCTCTCCCTGCTCGGCTCATCATCCGACCGACCGTTCCGAAATCGCCTCCAGGCTCGTTGGCTGGCCAGGCAATGCCATCATTGGGTTGAGAAGTACGCCGAGGTTCGGACTCTTCCCGGCATCATGCCGCAGTCCACCCTGATCGCGGGGCGCCTCGATTCCTCACTCACACGGGTTATCACCGGCAACTGCGCCTTCACAACGGAAGGCCTTGGAATCACACCAGGGAATCAGTTCAGCCTGATTCAGTCTTCCGAGAGTCCCGAGGAATGCTCACTTCTCGGCTCTTGGTTCACTGCCCTCTGGAATGGCCTGCCGGCTTCGCCCGAGGCGAAGCGCTCGCTCCTTGCTCGTCTTGTTCAGTTATTCGAGCACAAAGAGCCCTCCCTCATCTACTACCTCACTCTCTTTCACCTCTTCAAGAATCTCGGGGACGAGCTCGACGAGGACAAGATCGTCAAGTCAGCAACAGGCATTCGGAACACCATCGTTTGGAGGAAGCTTTTCAAGTTCCAGCGGGACGGGGCCGTGGGAGCCATCGACAAGCTGGAACGCCACGGAGGATGCATCATCGCGGATAGCGTGGGCCTCGGAAAAACTTTCGAAGCTCTTGCCGTCATCAAGTACTACGAGCTGCGGAATGACCGCGTTCTCGTCCTCTGCCCGAAGCGCCTCCGGGACAACTGGACCCTGTACAAGTCCAACGACCGTCGGAATATCCTCGCTGCGGACCGCCTTAACTACGACGTCCTCAACCATACGGACCTCTCGCGTGATGGAGGAATCTCCGGCGATATCGACCTCGCGCACGTCAACTGGGGTAACTACGATCTTGTCGTCATCGACGAATCGCATAACTTCCGGAACAAGAAGACGCCGCGGAAAGACGGCGAGACACGGTACGACCGCCTGATGCGGCGGATCATCCAGCAAGGGGTGAAAACCCGCGTGCTCATGCTCTCGGCCACGCCGGTGAACAACCGGCTCGCCGACCTGAAAAACCAGATCGCCTTTGTGACTGAGGGCGATGAGACGGCGCTCGCCGACCACGGGATCCCCAGCATCGAATTCACCGTTCGCCAGGCACAGATCCAGTTCAACCGTTGGCTTGGAAAAGAGGAGGAGGAGCGGACGCCGGCCCAATTGATGGACATGCTCGGCTTCGACTACTTTAAACTGCTCGACCTGCTCACGATCGCCCGCTCCCGGAAGCACATCGAGAAGTACTACGGCACGGCCGAAACCGGGCGATTCCCCGAGCGGCTCAGGCCCATCAACATCAAGTCCGACGTGGACCGCTCCGGCGAGTTCCGCTCGATTCGCGAGATCAACACCGAGATTCGCCGGCTGAACCTGAGCCCCTATGCCCTGCTGCGTTATGTGCTCCCGCACAAGCAGGCTGCCTATGACCAGAAATACAGCACCCGGATCCGCGGCGGAGAAAGCTTCTTCCGGCAAGCCGACCGCGAGGAGAGCCTCGTTCACCTTCTTCGCGTCAACGTCCTGAAGCGAATGGAAAGCGCGGTTCCCTCGTTCGCGCTGACACTCGAACGCCAGCTTGCCGACGTCGAGGCGATTCTGAGGAAGTTCGAATCTCATGTCGAGGCCGTCGACCAGATCGACATCGAGGACATCGACGTCGATGATCCGGCCTTCGAATGTTTGCTCGTTGGTACAAAAGTCAAGGTCCTGTTGCGCGACGTCGACCTCGTCCGTTGGCGCCAGGACCTGATCGAGGACCGCAACCGTCTGGCCACGCTCTGCGCGGCGGCTCGTCAGGTTGACGCGGGCCGCGACGCCAAGCTGGAGGCGCTTCGTCAACTCATCGAAAACAAGGTCCGCGCCCCTCTGAACCCGGGCAATCGTAAGGTCATCGTCTTCACGGCCTTTGCCGATACCGCTCATTATCTCTACAAGCAGCTTGCCCCGTGGGCTCTCGAGCACTTGAAGCTTCATGCGGCGCTCGTGACCGGAGCCGGCAGGAACCAGACGACTCTCCCGGACCTTCGTCGCGACCTGGTGAGCATCCTTACCGCGTTCTCGCCTCGCTCCAAGGAACGCCCGGAGGACCTGGCCGCCGAAGGCGAGCTCGACCTGCTCATCGCCACGGATTGCATCTCCGAAGGCCAGAACCTGCAAGACTGCGACTACCTGGTCAATTACGACATCCACTGGAACCCCGTGCGCATCATCCAGCGGTTCGGCCGGATCGACCGCATCGGGTCCCCCAACGAGCAGATCCAGCTCGCCAACTTCTGGCCGAACATCGAGCTCGAGGAATACATCAACCTCGAGCAGCGCGTCAGCGGTCGCATGGTGCTTCTCGACATCTCGGCCACCGGCGAGGAAAACATCATCGAGCAGCAGTCGGGCAACCAGATGAACGACCTGGAGTACCGCCGCAAGCAACTCCTCAAGCTCCAGGATGCGGTCATTGACCTCGAAGACCTGTCCAGCGGCGTCTCCATTGCCGATCTCACACTCAACGATTTCCGGATCGACCTGGCCGGTTTCCTCAAAGCCCACTCGGAGCGGCTCAAGAGCCTGCCCTTAGGCACCTTCGCCGTGACCACCTCGACCGGCGCGGGCGAGACGGTGATTCCGCCGGGCGTGATCTTCTGTCTTCGAGCTGAAGGCGAATCGGCGCGCACGGCCGTCGAGCCGGGATACCCACTGGCCCCGCACTACCTGGTGCATGTTGGCGAAGACGGCGGCGTCTTGCTCTCGTTCACCCAGGTCAAGCAAGTTCTCGATCGCCTGAAAAAACTCTGCACCGGCCGGGACCTGCCCGACGCAGAGGCCTGCGCCCGCTTCGACCGGGCCACCCGCGACGGCGAGAACATGGCCGAGACCCAGAAGCAGCTCGGGGCCGCCATCGCGTCCATTCTGGGTAAGAAGCAGGAACGCGCCGTTGCCAGCCTCTTCACGCCGGGAGGCACGCACGCGAAAAAAGGTGAGTTTCAGGGGATCAACGATTTCGAGGTCGTGGCATTCCTCGTGATTGTCCCCGAGGCGGAGGCGGGATGAGCGCAAGAGCGATCATCGCTGCCCTGGCACTGCCCCCCGAGGCCCGCGTCGACGAGCGCGTGCCGAAGAAGATGCTCGTCGAGCAGAGTGATCCCACCGCCGCCGACAGGCGGCAGATCCTGGAAGGGATCGACGAGCTCCTGTGGCTTGCCGCCCTCAAGCCCAGCAACATCGGCGTGGCCGAATACCGGGATCAGGCTCGTGAGTATCTGGAAATCGCGGTGCTCACCGTGGCTTTGCGCCCCACGGCCAGGGCTCCTCGCCTCACCGAGCTGATCCACCGCGCCATTCCGTATCCCGTCGTGCTCGTGACCTCGCAAGGCGGTGAGGTCAGCCTCTCGCTCGCCCACAAACGTTTTTCCCAGAACGAAGTCGGTGCAACCGTCCTGGACGGTGCTTTGATCGCCTCGCCGCCGATCAGCACGCAACCGGCGACCGTTCCTGACCACCCCGATAGGCGCTTCCTCGATAGTCTTCCCCTGGCAGTCCAGCCTAGGGTACACTTGTGCGCAGTCTATCAGGGCTGGGTCGAACGTGCGGAGGCGCTGCAAGCCGCTCGTTTGACTGGCCGGTTCGTCCTCGCCCCGACCTCGGAGGTCGCCGCCGTCCGCCGAAACGCTCTCGTCGAATATGACCGTATCCAGAGGGAAATCACGAGCCTTCGAGCACGGGCTGAAAAAGAGACGCAGATCAACCGTCGCGTGGAGTTCAACCTCGCCATTCGCCGCCTCGACGGCGAGCTTGCCCTGGCCGCGAAAAATCTCTAGGCACGGATTCTCATGAAAACAATCACCCTCCACGATCCCGAGTCGAAGAGCGCCGATGTTGTCGCCGCGAACATCGAGCAGCTCAAGTCGCTGTTCCCCGAAGCCTTCACCGAGGGCAGGATCGATTTCGAGGTACTCAAGGGGCTTCTCGGCGGTACGGTCGATGAGCGCGAGGAGAAGTACGGCCTCAACTGGCACGGCAAGCGCCGCGCCCGCCAGATCGCCCTCACGCCCTCCACAGGCACGCTTCGCCCTTGCCCGGGGGAGAGCGTCGATTGGGATACCACCCAGAATCTCATGATCGAGGGCGACAATCTGGAAGTGCTCAAGCTCTTACAGAAGAGCTACGCCGGCAAGGTCAAGCTGATCTACATCGATCCGCCTTACAACACGGGCAAGGACTTCGTTTATCCCGACAACTTTCAGGACAACATCAAGAATTACCTCGAACTCACGGGCCAGGTGGATGGCGAGGGACGCAAGCTCAGTTCCAACACGGAGGCTTCCGGGCGGTTTCATACGGACTGGCTGAATATGGTCTATCCGCGGCTGAAGCTGGCGAGGAATCTACTCCGGGATAATGGAGTAATCTTCATCAGTATTGATGACAATGAGATTAGCAATTTGCGCATAATCTTGGATCAAATCTTTGGGTCAGAGAATTTCGTTTGCCAGATCTGCATCGTGAGCAACCCGCGGGGTCGACAATCGGAAACGATCGCCACGACCCACGAGTACCTCGTCGGGTACGCAAGGGATTCCGAAGCTTCAGCAGTTCGCGGATAACCGCTCTCCGACGAACAGCTGAGGGAATACAAGTTCACGAGCCCCGATGGTCGAAAATACAGGACTCGCGGGCTTCGCCACCGAGGCAACGCTTCTCGCAGAATTGATCGCCCGAAGATGTTCTACCCACTCTTCGTAGATCCCACCTCACGGGAAGTGGCGATGGAGCGCACAGATGAGTTTTGTGTTGAAGTTCTTCCTCGAAAATCAAACGGGGAGGATGGGCGTTGGGAATGGGGACCAGATACCGCTCGGCACCGGCTCACGTTACTTGAAGGTGTATTGATTTCTGGGCGCGAACAATGGGACGTGTTCCAACGTGAGTTTCTTGAGGATGTTGATGGTGATTCAAGAACAACTAAATGGAAATCGGTCTGGGACGAAAGCAATATCAATTATCAAAACGGTAAGACCGAACTCAAGAGCCTATTCCCAGATGTTCCTTTCGACTTTCCCAAGCCGACCTATCTCTTGCGCAAGATCATCGAAGGTTGCACCGACACTGATGACTTAATTGTGGACTTCTTCAGCGGATCCGGAACGGCTGCGCAGGCAGCTCTAGAAGTAAATGCCCGCGACCGTGAAGAGCCAGGGCTTACGCATCACAATAGCGAACCTGGGTCATATGGAAAGTTTCATATACTGAGCAAACCCAGACTTTTGCCCTTCAGTTTTGCGACTTTTCAATAGTGTTGTGACCAATACAGCG
>JBEKTN010000377.1:0-8120 GCA_049516015.1 Isosphaeraceae bacterium
GGGAAAACCCAGCTTCCCGACTTTCAACGTGGGTGGGTCTGGGACGATGACCATATTCGGAGCCTGCTGGCGAGCGTTTCACTGTCTTTCCCGATCGGGGCGGTGATGATGCTCCAGACCGGTAATCCCGACGTCCGGTTCAAGCCGCGACTCGTCGAAGGCTTGACTCTGGCAAACTCACCAGAGCCCGAACGACTCATCCTGGACGGACAGCAGCGACTCACCTCCTTGTTCCTGGCACTGCTCTCCGATTACCCGGTCTCCACACGTGATCGAAGAGACCATCAAATCCAGCGGTGGTATTACCTCGACATCGCCAAGGCGCTAAGCCCCAACGGTGACCGCGAGGACGCGATCGTCGGCATTCCCGAAGACAGGCAAATCCGCAACTTTCGCAACGAGGTGATCGCTGACTATTCGACTACGGAGAAGGAGTGCGCAGCGGAGTTTTTCCCGCTTCACTTGGTTTATGATACCCCGGGGCTGATGGCCTGGCAGAGGACGTACGTGAAGGTTGCCCCAGGCCAGATGGAGGAGCGATTCGACCGCTTCAACCAGTTGCTCGCGTCCGTGATCCAGCGGTTCCAGCAATATCAAATCCCCCTCATCCTCATGCGAAAGCAGACACCCAAGGAGGCTGTTTGCCAGGTCTTCGAGAAGGTCAATACCGGCGGAGTGTCCCTGACCGTATTCGAGTTGCTCACGGCGACTTATGCCGCGGACGAGTATAACCTGCGCGAGGACTGGGATACGCGGCTCAATCGCCTCAAGAATCAGAAGGTTCTGGAGGGAATCGAGAGCACTGACTTCCTTCAGGGAGTGACCCTACTCGCGACCAGAGCTCGTCGCCTCCAGGCCCTCGCGCAAGGGATCGCTCCCGAAAATGCCCCCGGGATTAGCTGTAAGCGCAAGGAAGTCCTTCGCCTGACCCTCGACGACTACAAGGCTTTGGCGGATCCCGTTACGCGCGGCTTCGAGAGGGCTTCCAAGTCGCTTTTCGGCTTGAAAATCTTCGCGTCCCGAGACTTGCCTTATCGTACGCAAGTCACCCCAATGGCCGCAATTCTGGCCGTCCTGGGCGACAGGGCCGATACCGATGGTGTCCGCGCCAAGCTCGCCCAGTGGTACTGGTGCGGCGTTTTCGGCGAGCTGTACGGGAGCGCCGTCGAGACTCAATTCGCCAAGGATGTTCCCGAGTTCCTGGCCTGGCTCGATGGTGGAGCCGAACCCACCGCGATCGCAGAGGCCAACTTCTCTCGAGAGCGCCTCCTTACGTTGAAGACCCGCAACAGTGCCGCCTACAAGGGCCTTTATGCCTTGCTTCTCAAGGAAGGCGGCCTGGATCTCCGGTCCGGTGAGACCATTAACCAGCAGTCGTACTTCGACGAGAAGATCGACATTCACCATATCTTCCCTCAGAAGTGGTGCCAGACTAGCGGGATCGAACCCAAGCGCTGCGACTGCATCGTGAACAAGACCGCGCTATCAGCCAAAACCAATCGCATGATCGGTGGCAGCGTGCCGAGCAATTACCTCGGCCGGATTCGGAAGAGCGCAGAAGTCACACCGACGAGAATGGACTCAATCCTGGAATCGCACGTGATCGAACCAGCCGTCCTTCGTTCCGATGACCTCCCGGCCTTCTTCAAGGCAGGAGAAAAAGCCCTGCTCGACAGGGTGGAGGCTGCGATGGGCAAGCCGATCGCCCGCGACCGCGCACAGCCCGAGGCCGACGACCTGGGGGACTACGAGGAGGAGCAGCCCGAAGAGGAAATGGTCGCATAATCGTCACCGCAGAATAAGCCGATCTTTGTTGGGACAGGTAACACGGAGTTCAGACAGGGACACTTGCCCCTTGGATGTTGAGGTGGAATATACGATGGCGAAGAAGAAGGCTGCAGCCCCCACATACGACGCGTTCAAGCATCCCGAGGCGACCAGCCCCATGCGGCCCGACGTGGGGACGCAGGCGGACTTCAAGAAGAAGAAGCCGGTGACCTATCGCTATGATTCCTCGCTCTCCCCTGCGATGGACTGGGACGGTCAGAACCCCGCGCGAGAGGAGGCAGAACAGATCCTGTCCGAGCTGACCGAGCGGGTGGCGGACCTTCGGGGAGAGCTCGAAGATCCGGAGCTCCAGCCCAACCTCCGCGGCCGGCTGTCCATAATCTCATCCCGGTTCTTCATGCTGACCGAGACACTCAAGGCCATGTCCGGACCGTTCCTCAACTGGGCTGGCAAGGCCGAGCGGCTCTCATTCGATGTGCCGACACTCCCTCTATTCGTCCACGAGAGGCTCTCAACCAAAGCGATCGTTGAGACACTGAGCGGCCACCGCCGCGAAAAGGAAACCCAGCTCAACTTTCTCGACCTCTTCAGCGACCCGAGACACCCTATCTCCGACCAGATCCTCAAGGCGTACGAGTACCGCGACAACTGGGTCAACCGCATGATCCTCGGCGACTCGCTGGTGGTGATGAACTCGCTTCTGCACTTCGAGAACTTGGGCGGGCAAGTGCAGATGATCTACATGGATCCACCTTATGGAATAAAGTACGGGTCGAACTTCCAACCCTTCGTGCGCAAGCGAAACGTATCACACGGCGATGATGACGACATGACTCGCGAGCCTGAAATGGTACAGGCGTATCGGGACACTTGGGAACTTGGATTACATTCTTATCTCACTTATCTTAGAGATCGCCTGTTGATCTCGCGTGAGTTGCTTGCATCAAAAGGCAGCATATTTGTCCAGATAAGTGAAGAGAACGTTCATCACGTCCGCGAAGTAATGGACGAGATCTTTGGCCCCGAAAACTTGATGGCTTTGATACCATTCCGTAAAAAGACAATGCCGCTTGGTGCAAAGTTTCTAGAAAGCGTCGTGGATTATCTGATCTGGTATGCGCGCGATAAAGATAACGTCCTCTATAACACTTTATATGAAAAAATGTCCGTGGAGGGCGATTCGCATTGGAATTATGTCGAAATGGCTGATGGAACAAGACGCAAAATGACACGGGACGAGATAAGCGACCACAAGTTACTCCCACCAGGGTCCACCCCCATACAGCTAGTCTCGCTCTATCCGGCTGGAGTAAATCAGACCGGCTTGTTCACATTTCCGTTCCGAGGCAAACGCTACAAGCCGCCGAAGGGAAACAGTTGGTTTACTCATCCAGAGGGAATGAAACGGCTGGCAGAGTCTGGGCGCATCGAGCCCTATGTGGATGGGGAAACTTTGCGGTATGTTCTAAAGCTCAGCGATTCACCCGTTACCGGTATCACTAACTTGTGGAGTGACACTTCCGCGCCAAGCGACAAGCTATACGCTGTGCAGACCAGTACAAGAGTCTTGCAGCGGTGCATCCTAATGGCGACGATGCCGGGCGACTTGGTGCTGGACCCCACTTGCGGGGGCGGCACTACAGCTTACGTCGCTGAACACTGGGGTCGTCGTTGGATCACGATCGACGCGAGCCGGGTTCCTCTTGCTTTGGCTCGCCAACGACTGCTCACGCCAACTTTCCCCTACTATGCGCTCGCTGACCAGCAGAGAGGCCCTCAGGCTGGTTTCACCTACAAACGAAAACAAAACAGACGAGGTGACTACGTTGGTGGCATTGTGCCGTACATTTCAAAGGGCAGCATTGCCAACAACGAGCCCCCGGGCGAGGAAGTACTCGTCGATCGGCCCGAGGTCGAGTTCGGCATAGTTCGCGTCTCGGGGCCGTTCACCCTCGAGGGTACGATTCCGCCGCCGGTGGAAACAGCCAGCGGAGACACCTCGACCGACCAAGCCCGCGCGGACTCCAACGGCAAGTTCTCCGAGCGGATGCTCGAGGTGCTTCGCAAAAGCCCCGTGCTCCGGTTGGATGGCAACCGCAAAGTGACATTCCAGAACGTCCGACCGCCGGCCAGGTCCCTGACGCTGGCGGCCGAGGCCACGCAGGAGGGCGAGGAGGATGTCCTGGTCGCGTTCGCCTTCGGCCCCGAGAACGGTGCCGTAACCGAGACTCTCGTCCACCAAGCACTCCGCGAGGCGAACCTGAAGGGATACGCCCACCTCTACGTCATCGGCTTCGCGGTCCAGCCCAACGCCCGAAGGTTAATCGAGGACGCTGGATTGATCAGCATCCCGGCTACTTACGTGCAAGGGACGCCCGACCTGATGATGTGCGACTTGCTCAAGAGCCTTCGGTCGTCCCAGATCTTCAGCGTTTGCGGCCTGCCCGAGGTCGAGGTGCGCAAGGCCGGCGAGGGACAGTACGAGGTCGAATTGCTCGGACTCGACGTGTTCGACCCGATCAGCATGGACGTGACCCACCGCCGCGGCGATGATGTTCCCGCCTGGTTCCTCGACACCGATTATAACAACCTCTGCTTCCACGTCTGCCAGGCTTTCTTCCCCCGGACTTCCGCTTGGGACGACCTGAAGCGGGACCTGAAAGGAATTTATGACGATTCCGTCTGGGACCACTTGGCGGGGACAACGAGCGCCCCTTTCGAGCCCGGTGAAAACAAGCAGATCGCGGTCAAAGTGATCGACGACCGGGGTAATGAGTTGCTCGTCGTCCGAGCGATAGATACATAAGGGGGGGGAACGTACCGAGATCGTGTCCTTACGCTCCGAGTCACCGTCGACCCTGACACTCTGATTTCCTGAGAGGAGTGAGGAAATGTCTTTGAAGTCCAAAGAATGGTTTTACAAGCAGTGCATTCTTGAGGTTGACAGGCACACCCAATTTGAGGAGTTGAGTTGGGACGTCATGAAGAAAGGAATTGCGCAAATCAATGGGACCCGCGGCCACGTGACGCAATCGATCGGTGCTATCCAGGGCTTTCTAGAGGAGTTTCCAGCGCATCGGGCTACCATACGCGCGAGTGCACTGGATCAGCCCTTCGACATGGGAATTGACCCAGATGTTCTGAGGGATTGGCTCGCTTGGTTCCAGCAACGCACAGGGAAATATGGAAGAAGGGCGTTCGGATACGACTACGACACCTTGTATAATGTCCTAACAGATAACCTCGGGGGTGAAGTCGATCACAACGAGGGCGGGGCTGCTGACGATGAGTTCCGCCGAGTACTTCGGCTCATGGCCGAGTTCCTTGACCGAACCTGATCCTCGTGTCCTTTGGTACATTTTTATAGATGCCGAGGGACTTGGAGCTTCCATGCGCTGGGGGACCCACTTGGATGAGCAACTTTGAAGTTCCCCAGCCGATCCTGAATTCCCCCTTCGACGCTCCGGCCGAGCACTGGCACATCGTCGAGGGCGAACCCCCAACGCGAGTCCAGGGGCGGCGAAAAGCGATCTACTTCTACCGCGACCCCAAGGCGAAGGTCGCGCAGGGGCAAGTCTCCGGAGTTCCCGTTGAGCTCGACCTGGTGAACCTCGTTCGCGAACGGCTGGACAAGTGGCGAGCCGAGGGGTATCCCGGGGTAACGCGCACGACGCTCGAGTTGCTCCAGTGGTGGACCCGCGAGGGTCGGGGCAAGCCGCTCTTTTTCGCCCAGCGTGAGGCAGCCGAGACGATGATCTTCCTGACCGAGGCCCGAGGCGACTTCCTCCAGGGGATTACGATCCCTCGGGACGAGCCGAGCGACGCGGAGAAGGCCGAAGGTTACGCCGGCTTCCTCCGTTACGCCTGCAAGATGGCAACCGGTTCCGGCAAGACAACCGTGATGGGCATGCTGGCGGCCTGGAGCATCCTCAACAAGATCAACGACCGCTCCGACGCGCGGTTCTCCGATGTTGTGCTGATCGTCTGCCCCAACGTCACGATACGCGACCGGCTCCGCGAACTCGACCCCGAGGGAGGCGAGGCGAGCCTGTACCGGACGCGAGACTTGGTGCCGCCGGACCTCATGAAACTCCTGACCCAGGGTAAGGTGATCGTGACCAACTGGCACGTCTTCGAGCCTCAAGCAGTCAACACAGGGGGGGTGACTTCCAAGGTGAGCAAGGCGGGAGTCGTCCAGGCGACTCGCGAGTGGATCGTCATCGGCGGCAAGACGACCACGGCGAGGGGATCGCGGTACATGACCCAGACCGCGCTCGACGCGGGTATGGCTGCAGGAGAGGTCGTCGTCCTCAAGGAGGAACGGGACAGCGCCGGGAATCTCAAGAAGGTCCTGGTGCAGTCGGAGAAGCGCGTCGAGAGCGATACCGCGCTGGTCAACCGGATCATCGGCCGCGAGGTGGGGGGCAAGCAGAACATCCTTGTGATGAACGACGAGGCCCACCATGCCTACCGAATCAAGCGTGAGACCGCCAACGGCGAGCAGGGAGAACTGTTCGACGAGGTGTTTGAAGACGAGGAAGACGCCGAGGCCTTCGAGAAGGAGGCGACAGTTTGGATCGATGGCCTGGACCGTATCCACAAGCTCCGTGGCATCAACGCCTGCATCGACCTTTCGGCAACCCCGTACTTCCTTGGCAGGGTCGGGCAGGAGGCCAACCGCCCGTTCCCGTGGGTCGTGAGCGACTTCGGCCTGATTGACGCCATCGAGTCGGGTCTGGTCAAGGTTCCACAGCTCGCGGTCCGCGACAGGACCGGGGCAGCGATCCCGGGTTACTTCAACATCTGGCACTGGATCTTGCCCAGGCTGACCCCGGCCGAGCGCGGCGGCAAGCGAGCCAATCCCAAGCCGGAGGCGATCCTCAAGTGGGCGCACACCCCGATCGCCATGCTGGGCGGCCTCTGGGAGGCCACGACCGCCGAGTGGACAAAGGGAGGCGAGCCCCGCCCGCCCGTGTTCATTCTGGTCTGCAAGAACACGGCGGTCGCCAAGGTCGTCTACGAATGGCTCGCCGAGGACAAGGCCCCGACGGGCATCCCGCCGGTGAAGGTCGACACGTTTCGCAACCGTAACGGGGCGTTTAATACGATTCGCGTGGACTCCAAGAAGGTGCACGAGACCGACACCGGCGAGGCCAAGAGCGACGAGACGCGGTGGATGCGGTTCACCCTCGACACTGTCGGCAAGACCGACTGGCCGCGCGATCGCCAGGGCCGTCAGATCTATCCCGATGCCTTCGAGGAACTGGCCAAGAAGCTCGATCGTACCCTCCACCCACCCGGTCGTGACGTTCGTTGCATTATCAGCGTGGGCATGCTTACCGAGGGCTGGGATTGCAGCACTGTCACCCACATCATCGGCCTTCGGCCTTTCATGTCGCAATTGCTCTGTGAGCAGGTCGTCGGCCGGGGCCTGCGCCGGGCGAGCTACGAGGTGGACGAGAACGGACTGCTCCGCGAGGAAGTGGCCAAGGTCTTCGGGGTTCCCTTCGCGGTGATCCCTTTCAAGGCCAATCCCCAGGCAGCGCCCCCACCGCAGAAGCCGCGCAAGCACGTTCACGCCGTTCCCGTCAAGGCGGCCTACGAGATCAATTTTCCCCGGGTCGAGCGATACACGACGGCGATCCGCAATCGGGTTGCGGTAGACTGGCCGAACGTCCCCAACCTCATCATCGATCCCGGCCACATCCCGCCCGAGGTCGAGATGAAGGCCCTGAGCGTCAATAACCTGGGCCGGCTCTCCCTGACCGGCCCTGGGAGGGCCGACGAAGTGACGCTCGCCGAGTTCCGGAGCAAGCGCCGGTTGCAGGAACTGACCTTCGACTTGTCACGGTCACTGACACGCGACTATCTTGCCCAGGCGCGTTGCGACGTTCCCGCCCACGTGCTCTTCCCACAGCTCCTGGCGATCTGTGAGCGATACGTCCGCGATTTCGTGAAGGTCCTCAGGCCCGCCGACCGGAAAGACCTGTTTTGCAGTCCATACTACGGATGGCTGATCGAGCGTCTCGTCGAGGCGATCCGGCCCGACACGACCCAGGGGGAGGCGCCGGAGGTGCCGAAGTATGAGGAAGGCCGCGGCCCAGGCAGCACGGCCGACGTGGACGTCTGGACCACCAAGGAGGTCCGCGAGGTCCACAAGTCCCACCTGAACTACGTCGTCGCCGACACCCGCCGCTGGGAGGAGCAAGCGGCCTACTACCTCGACACCAACGACAAGGTCGAGGCCTTCGTCAAGAACCAGGGCCTAAACTTTACCATCCCGTACCTCCACAACGGCCAGGCGCACGACTACGTCCCCGACTTCATCGTCC
>JBEKTN010000378.1:0-8094 GCA_049516015.1 Isosphaeraceae bacterium
CAACAAGTCGAACCGTCGGCTCCCTGCGGGGATACTGCGCCTGGTGCCACGCCGCCTGTGTGATCGCGCAACTCACGGTTCTGTAAGAAGATGCCACTGTATACTGTCAAAAACAAGCTTGAAAACTCCGCCCGCAACCGTCGGGTCGGCCCCAACCATCTGTAGGAACAGCGCGTTCATCCGATCAGAGACGCGCCGCATGTAAACCGTCTGGAGTTCGTCGAGTGTGTTCTTGACTGCCGCGCCGAGGTCTTGGGAGACCGCGATTCGGTTGTTTAACGCGCGTTGCTTCTGATTTGCAGCCTTTATCTGCTCCCACTTCTCTTCCAGCTCCGCAACCTTCGCCTCACAGGGCCTGCGGTTGATCTCCACGTCCTGTCGATCGACTTCCTTCTGTGACTTATTGGCCCGGTAAGCATCGCGCGCCTTTTTCAGCTCCTCGATCACCCCTTGGTCGATCGCGCTAATCTTGGTCTCGATCGCTTTGATCTCGTTCTCCAGATTCTCCAACAGCTTCTTGTTGCTCAGTCGGTCCCTTGCGAGCCCGTCGTACTCACCCAGCCAACCCGTAAGTCCCTCGTCCCCAGTCGGGCGGTTTCTCACTACCACGCCGCCCCGGTGGTACAGTTCGGTCAGGACCTTTTTTTCCTCGTCCACCTTCCGCTGGGTTTCGAGCAGCCGAAGCACGTTGTTCCTGGCCGTTGAACCCTCCGACAGGTCGGCCTCGCAGATGCAGCGGCCGAGTTCCAAGCGGTCTTGCAACACCGGCAGGCCAGTAGCCGGGATCACCCCTCTGTCGGCTAGCCGCCCGAGCACCGCCAACCCCTCGCTCAACTTGGGCCAAAGCAATGCCCAGGACATCGACTCCGACCCCAGCAGAGCTTGGTGACGCTTCTTCAACCGCTGTTCCGTCTCCTCGGCGTCCCTCAATTGCCGTCGGGCCGACTCAAGCCTCTTGGCAAGCTCAGCATGATCTTCGATCCCTTTCATGGCCTGAAGCAGCTTCCTGTCTGCTTCCTCCTCTTTTTTTGCGATCTGCTCGATTTGCTTGTCGATGTCGTCTAGCCGGTCCCGGTGCTTTTTCAGTTCGGCCCGCTTGTCCTCCAACTGGGTATGGATCGTCGCCGCCTCTACAGATCCACAGGCCTCCGCGAGTTGCTTGTTGAATTTCGATGACGCTTTCCGAATGTGTTCGAGTGCGGTTTCGAGAACGGACAGCCCAAGAAGCGAACGGATGGCAGCCCGGACCTGGTGCTGCTTTGTGATCTTGGTGAGCGATGGGGACACGAAATTCATTGCCCGGTCGCCATCAGTGAAGAACACGTCTTTCATATCAATGGGCAACTTCCCGCCAAGCCGGATTTCCGGTCCTGCCATCTCTTCGCTCCCCGAATCGGTCAACTCGAAGAGGTGGACTTGCTCGCGCTCGCGGGTAAACGCTTTCTCCCCCTTCGGCGTTTCAGTAACCGTCCGCAGGATGCGATAGTTAATGTGCTTCGCCACCAACTCCCCACCGACTTCGTCGTAATCGGTGTGGGCGAAGTCGATCTGAACCCGAATTTCGCACTGCTTCCCGTCTGGCCAATCGGAGGGAGAGAGTCGGACCTCCCGCGCCGAGGCATCGAGCCCGGCGTCGCCGAACAAGCCCCACTCAAGGGCTGACAGAGTGGACGTGTTGCCTGATCCGTTCTCAGCCCGGATGACGGTCACCGGACGGTTCGGGTCTACCGAAAAGTCGAGGGCGACCTCGCGAAGGAGCTTAAAGTTCTGAATTCGGGCGCTCTTAAATTTCATGATATGTCCCCGTTATACCTCGGAGGGTGGCTCCGTCGCCCTAGTTTTCCGGCACAACGTGTCGCCAAAGTCCTGTAGCTCGGCGGCCACCTTATCGCGCACGTTTGTCGTCCCCGTCTGCCGAACCATTTGGAGGATGGCTCGGAGACGCGTCGCCACGTCCACCCGGTAGCCTGGGTAGCGCTCCTCCAGCGCCAGGCACTGCGCCTTCAAAACTTTCAAAGTGAGTTGTTGAGCGTCACCCATGTGCGGCCTCCTCGGGCAAGCTTCAGATGATCCTCGGCTCGAACGTCGACAGAACTTCCCACGGTCCGCCAGGCGCGCCCGAATTGTCGGCGAGCGAGGCGAACTCACGGCCCCGTTCCAACTCACGGCGGAGGACCGCCCGCGCCGTCTTCGACTCCAGTTCGGGCGGCACAACGAGGAAGTCGTGAAGGTGGGCGATGGACTTGCCCGGCGCGTTGCGAAGGATGCGGCCACGACGCTGCACCCACTCCCGGACGATGGTACTTGAAGCCATCAGGTAAGCGGTGGTCGTCTGCGGAATGTCCACCCCCTCGTCAAGCACCTTCATGCAAGTAATGGCTTGGTAGAGCCCGCCGGAAAAGTCCTCCAGGATGTCCGCCGCCCCGCCCGTCCCGGTCTCGTGATAGGTCAGTTCCCGCCCGACGATGCCCAACTCATTGAGCAGACGGTTCACCCTGACGAGCTGAGTTGTCTGTCCGGGCCGATGCTTCGCCGACGTGTAGATCAGCGTGTGCTTGACCGCTGCCGGCCCCTGGGCAAGGAGTAGGGACCGCAGGCACATAACCTTCGACTCTGCGTTTTCCAGGATGGAACGTCGGCGGATCAGGAGCTTCTTGACTTCGTCGAAGGTCAGACCCGGTGTGTCATCCTCCGCGGTGCCATAGCCCATCTTCGCGAGCTTCGAGCTAATCTCCTCCCACTCCTCAAACTCGTCGCCGTTCAGATCAACGGGATGAAGGTAGTAGTGGTACCTCGTCAAGCAGCCGGCCCGGATAGCCTGGCCGAGGTCGAACGAATAAACCGCATCGCCGAAGTAACGGAGTACGGCATCTGTGCCTTCCTCGTCGTACTGGCGGATGGGCGTCGCGGAGAGGCCGAGCCGAAAGCCGAAAGACTCGGGCGGGTTGTGGGCAAAGCCCGGAGCGCCGAGGTTATGCACCTCGTCGCCAATCAGAAGCGTCGAAATGCCCGCGGGGACCGCAGCCAGGAACTCACGAAATCCAGGCTGATTGAGCAGGGCGTTGGTGATGACCGCGACCTCCACCCGTGCCTCGCCGAGTTCCAGGGCGTGGACGGCCTGCCGGAGCCGAGCGAGTCGCTGCGGTTCAGATAGGTCGCGGCGCGGGAGAGGCTCGACGCCAAACCGTCTGACCTCGCGCTCCCACTGATCGACGAGTGGTATGTACGGGGCGGCTATCACCAGCAGTAAACTGCTTACATTGCCCTGAAGACGGGTCGCGGCGACGAGCGAGGCGATGGTTTTCCCGCCTCCCGTGGCAATGGCGAGTATCCCCCGCCGGTTCACCTCCCACGCGCGAACGGCTTGTCCCTGGTGAGCGTACGGCCCATCTTCCCACTGCAGACCACTCGGGATCTTCAGGCGAGTCTTCGGCAGGGCCGTCGGCAGCTTGACGTTCATTGGCATCGGCGGGGCAAGCCCCTTGGCCGCGTCTTCATGCCACGCTGCCCAGAAGTCCTCCACCGTCGGGCAATCGATGCCCGCCGCCTGGGTCTCGATCAGTGCGAGGCCTTGTGGCATGTCGATGGTAAGCGTCGTCGGATCGGTCCCGTTCCACACCCCGTCGAACAGGTCGGAGAAGAATGCCGCCTTGGCCGTCTCCACCCACGACCGCTCAACGCTTACCGTCTCGTAGTTGTAGAGGAGTCCGGGTTGCGTCGGGTTACTCGATCCGTGGGCAACGATGGACGAGTGGTCGTCGGTGAGAATCCACACCTTCGGATGGAACATGCCCCGCCGGGTTAGGACGAAGCGTAAATCGGCGCGGCGGCTGGCGAGGAGGAACGCCAGGCACTGAACGGTATGCCGGGCGAGAGCCGACTCGCTGAGTAAACCATCCTTGAACAACTTCTGAGCAGCTTCGGTCAGCACCCCTTCGGGGTTCGCGGTCGCCGCCTCGATCGCCTGACGGTCTTTCTCCTCTATCCTCGGGCTGAGTAGAAGACGAAACGTGCCGCGCGACCGATTGACGAACGCGGCCAAGCCGGGAGCGAGTTGCGTGAACGAGGACGAGCTGAAGAACCCCGCCATGCAACGGACGGTGCCAGCTAACGCCATCGCGGGAATCAACAGCCCGGCGGCCAGGAACCCCATCGGACGATGTCAAAGTCTACTCGGTGCGGCCAAGAGTGGCGGAAAAGCTTGATAAGTCGATCGCTTTTGGACCGCCGCGCCCCGGTGAACTCCTCGGCGTTTTTTCGCAAACTTGTTCTGTATGAGCGACTCAAGAGGACAGTCAGTCCAGCTTGCAGGACTCAATTTGCTCGCCGTGTTCATGGGTCATCACGTTATGCTGCATCCAAGAGATGAGGAATTCCTGGGCCTTTTCCTGCAAGGTCGAGCCGACGTATATTTCATCGCTGACTAACTTTCTCCAAGGTTCAGGAAGAGCCTTGATCGCCCCGCTAACCTCTTCCTCGCTGAGGAACCCCTCACGGCACCGGGAGGAGGTCCTCAGAGCTCGCTCGCACAGCGTCCGACCACCCAGAGGCATGGAATCGATCAGATCCCCGAACGAGTCGCCGTGGAAGTCGTATAGGTCGGCCAGGGCCTGATCCAGTTGGTGCGTCAAGGCCTCGTACCCCTGGAACCACTGCAAGGCCTCTTCCATCAGATACTGGTCGGCCTCTAGGGGCGGCTTAGTGACGAGGGCCAGACGGAAGAATTCATGAGCCGCATCAGCAATCGGTTGGCCATTCTCACGGTCAAGGTTGCATTTGACCAGTTCGCGGAAGTGGTCGAGGAGCTTCCAAAAGCGATCTTTAAAGGGCATTGGCTGGACATCGTGCATGAACCGCAAGAAGTGAAGCTGGGCTTTGTGTTGCCAGGTCAGGTAGTTCACCACCGCTTCCAGATGACCCTTGCTGATTTCGATAGCCATTACGCAACCCCTTTCGTCTACTGATACCCAACCACTATTAACCTGGCAACAAAGAAAAACTGGCTCGCCGGACGACCACGAGGCGGAAGGCGGAAAAGGTCAAGTTCGGCTGGATGGCATACTATCTTTGTTGCCGGGTTAATACCGTCGCCTCGGGAAAGTCTTGTTCGGGGCCGGTAAATCTCGGGAGCCTCATGCAGACCCTCAGCTATGCATACACTCCCTTTCCAGGGATAATATTCCTGACTCCACCCTGCGGTTCAATGACATCCCCGAAAAAACGTGGGATTAGGTGGACGTGAAAATGCATCACGGTCTGGCCCGCAGCTTCTCCGATATTAATGCCGACGTTGTATCCCGCCGGCTTGTGGGTGGCATCCAGGCGGGCTCTCCCCCGGCAGAGTAACTCGTAGACAGCCATGATTTCAACGAGGCTCAGTTCGAAGAAGCAAGCGATGTGCCGCTTCGCAATGATCAGAGTATGCCCCGGTGATACGGGAAATCCGTCAGCGATGGCAACAGCGTGGGCGTTGCTGTCAGCAATCCGGCCCGCCGGTAGCTGGCAAAAGGGACATTCACTCTGCTGTAAATCGCTCATAGTAACTCTGGATGCTTTGCTTGCAGAGCGTCCGTATACACTGCAAATCCTCCGCCGCGAGCTGCCGCCACAATCTGGGGTCAAACCGGACGTAAGCCAGGTCGCGGTCATAGCGCAAGAACCGACGGCGCTCAAAGGTCTCGAAGGGTTTTCCCAGCATCAGTCTTTGGGCAGCGGTCTCGTCCAACTCATCGACCGACTGCCGCCGGGCACCGGGCCGTTCAACAATGAGCCCTGCCGCCTTGCGTTCCAGGTAGAACCGGCGGAAGCTCTGCACCACTTCACTTAGCTTGGCCCTGCCATCCTCACCAACGCAGGCCAAAAGAGCAAGCAGCATTATCGGCTTGTAGGACAACGTCATGTCCATCTCTTGGAGGAACCGCATGAACCTGTCGCGGATCGTGTGGTCCTCAACCTGTGGCGGGGCACCGATGGCTTGCCGGACCTCCTCGATGCGGTCGCGATGGAAGTAGAAGTAGGTTCTTTCGCCGAGTTGTAGAGTGTGATCGGGCTTGACTTTCTCACGCTCGACCGCCCCCCTTACCCGACCTTCGGCCACTCCCAACTCGCGTTCGATGTCGGGTAAGGAGATCATGTTCACAACTTCTTGCTGCCAATTGAAAACGTCGATCTGTTCGAAATCCCTCACCCACAAGCCAATCTCCAGCACTGTTGTCGGTCGTTCGCCACGCGCGAAGGCTTGTTCTTCAGCGTCCAGTAGCGCCTGCGGGGCAAGTGCCAGACCGCCCTGCCGATGACGGTTCAAACCGAGGACACCGTTCAGCGTGTAGGACTGGTTGTAACGTGTGGCATTGTCCACGAAGTCAAAGACGATCAGGCATTCCTTGCCTTGCGCCTTGCGCGTGCCTCGGCCGAGTTGCTGCAAATAAATAACTTTGGAAAGCGTAGGGCGCGCCATCAGCAATACCTCAATGTCTGGGCAATCCCAACCTTCGTTTAGGATATCGCACGCACAAAGGACGCGCAGCCGGCCCTCGCGGAAGGCTTGAAGGTGCTTCTCGCGCTCTTGGTTGGACATGCGGCCCGAAACACTCTGGGTAGCCACGCCCGAACTGCGGAACAACGCGGCCAAATCCTCCCCGTGGCGCACATTCACGGCGAACGCGACCGCTTTCCTACCTGGGACGTGCTCGAGGTATGTCTCAACGATTAGCCTATCCCGGGCGGGGATGGCGATGGTCTCCTCGATGTCCCTGCGGTTGTATTGGACTTGGTTGAAACGCACCTTGGTGAGGTCAACATTTGTGCGTACACGCACACAACGGATTGGGACCAGTTCGCCGCGCTCGACCGCATCCTTCAACGTCAAGCGGTGGGCGCAATCGCGGAATAGTTCCAGCAGATTTTGACCGTCGGCCCTTTCGGGGGTGGCTGTCAGCCCGACAATGAACCGTGGCCGAAAGTATCCCAGGACGCGCCGGTAGGTCTCGGCGGTAGCGTGATGCGCCTCATCAATCACCAGGTAATCGAAGGCCGTAGGCGCGAATTCTTCCAGATGACTTGCGATGCTTGGGACAGCGGCAACTAAATTGTCCGCCTCAAGTTCGCGAATTCCTCCGTAGAAGCGCCCCGCCTCGGCTTCCGGCCACAGTTTCTCGAACTCCCGATGTGTCTGGTCAACGAGGTTGCGGCGGTGAACCACCCAGAGCGTGCGCCATCCAAGTCGTCGAGCATCCGTAATGGCCGTAACGGTTTTTCCCGCGCCTGTAGCGTGTTCCAGGAGCGCGATGGTCTTACCCTCGTCCCGCATCCTTTGAAGTGCAAGCAACGCATCGTCCTGATGCTCGCGCAGTTCTACGATTTCGCCCAACTGGCGGGGCAGAAAGTCATCAAAGGACAGAAACCCCGAAACCTTTTCCAGGAAGAGCGTGAGTTCCTCCTTCACGCGTTCCGGCTCGCGAGCGATTTGCCGGTCAGTCCAGCGGAAGACACGCCAACCGGAATAAATAAGGCTGTTCTGCTTCAGGAGGTCGTCCTCGTACTTCGAGACGGAGATGGCGTCTGGAGCGTGCCAGGCGAGGCCGTCAATCTCAAAGGCGACGCGGTCGTCACGGGTCCGCAACGCGAAATCCACAAAGCGACTGCCCTCATAGATGTCCCTGACCGGGTACTGCGGGACAAGGAGGAGGGCCTTCTCCAGGCCAAGAATCTCCGTGAATAGTTCCGCGAAAAGATCTTCCGGGGTGCTGCTCGTCGCCGCACGTTCACTGATTCCATTGGACATGTACATCCCCCTCTTTTTTCCAGCAGTATAACTTTGGGGATGCAGCGCCAGCCGCCTCAGTTCTTCGTGTTGTCTCGTGGGGTTCCTAGATCCAGCGAACCCTTTTTTCGGGCCGAACTCTGCTCGGCGTGGCAAGATGAAGAGCGTCTTGCTGCTAAAGCCGGGTAGCCTTGCCGCTTCGAGTGGGCCGGTTAGGAGCCGCGAAAAAATAACTTGATCAATTACTTGCGGGGGCGGATGGTGTAGTTCCATTCGCCGTGGAACTTGGCAGTCGTCAGTTTGACGGCAGCAAGTTGCTCGTCGCTGACCTC
>JBEKTN010000379.1:0-8021 GCA_049516015.1 Isosphaeraceae bacterium
CTGTACATTCGAGCCTTTTTCAATCCTGCTACAGGACCATAGCTAGTCTCGATTTGATCCTGTAGCTCGTTCAGTGCGACCTGCACTTCATGTTCCGATGCACCAGTTTCTCTGACGATCTCTATACGGCTTTTCCAATCTTCACTGAGAAGACTCAGGACTTGTTGTTGAAGGCTATCCATCGAAGTCTCTCCTCTAGATACAACCATGGCTTTGCTCAGATTATTATACTCATGTTAATGAATAGCGAGTTCTGATGCAAGGGGAAAAGGCGTCTCCTGGTCGTCCCTGGGGAACTTCCTCCAATCTTCTCTCAGGACCGTCATATGGCTTTCTGGGACGGCTGCCCAGTGGAAGCGGAAGTGATCCCGCCAAGAGGGACGATAAGCTACTCTGCGTGGCACGCTATCGTGACCGGGAGCTATGCTGGTTCCCCGCCCTGATCCTCGGACCCATGAGACTGAGCCGAGATCAGGTTGGCTAGAGCGGCAACGGCGTCCTCGGCATCGCAACCCTCGGCTTCGAGAGCCAGCATCGTTCCGCACTCGGCGGCGAGGCTCAGCAGGTCGAGGATGCTTTTACCATTCGCTATGATACCCTCGCAGCAAACCCTGACATCAGACTGGAATGCATTCGCCATTCTCACGAACCTGCCAGCGACTCTCAGATGGAGTCCGAGGGAGTTACTAACCCCGACTTGACGACGGGCGACGTGGAAATTCTGAGCCATAGGAATTGACTCCGTTCAGTCGCATCCCTGCGCACTTTCCTGGCAACAACTGAAATAACGCTTCGCTGGATTTGGGTGACAGAACATCCAGTCTGCCAGATTACGCCGAGAACGCAACAACATTAAGCGGATTTAACGATCCTCCCAATAAGCGAGATTGTGGGTGCGATGTTCCCGAGGAGGGTTTGGGACGCCGATCCCTGGACGCCCCGAGGGTTCATCCTCAGCGACGAGAGGGCGGGACCGTTCAAGTTGGATCTTGCCTGGGTGAAGGTGGCCAATCCCCCTGACCCAGCCCCACAGAAAGCGACGACACCGCCCGGTCAGTCTGCTGCCACGAGACTTGATGTGAGCCGAAGTTGTCGGCACTCATCGTGGACGGCATGAACAACCACGACTGGGAGCGGGCGACCCGCATCCTTGACCGCCCTGTGAAGCCCCAGGGATAAATCACAACTAACCAACGTGGCGGGGCGGTCGTTTTCTTGACCGTCCCGAGTCTTGAATTGAACTGGGAGCTTCCATAGCCCTCCTGGGGCACGTCAGTCACAGTCGGTTGTTTGACCCGCCCGGCTCGACGAACGAGAATCGAATGGAGTGCTTGGGAGTGATGTCATGCGGAAGAAGTTCGTCGATAAGAACGAGAAGCTCGGGCTCAGGCTAACCCTGGCTGAGCGGAATCTCATCCTCGAAGATCCCATCCACATCCACGACGAGATTGCCGATCCTATCCGAGCCACGCTCACCGGCTTTCCGGTGCTGCTCACCCCTTGATCAACTGGAAGACCTCGGCGGTCACGTCACAGCCGAAGCCAACCACAGCACGGACAAGAAACTCCTAAAGAAGCTCGACGCCATCCTCTCGAAGATCCAGGACTTGCTGGAAACCCACGCCGACGAAGAGCCGCCCAAGTCCTTGAAGATCGAAGACGCTCAGAGAGAAAAGCCACTCGCAAAGCAGTCTGTCCTACTCGCCGAACGGGCAGCGAAGCTCCTGATCGGTGCTGAGCAACTTGGCATCAAGACCAAGCCGGTCGCTCGATTCCTGTTGCCGGGGGCGGAACGAGCGGTGCTGATGATGATCCCTGCCATTGACGAGAACATCCACAGGAAGCTCGCAACGCTGAAACCGAAACTCACAGTTGGTGAGGTCGGAGGGCTTCTGATGGCGGTTGCCGAGGCGATGATCGATGCCCATCCATTGCACTGCTTTGCCTTGATCATGACTGCCAAGCGCTTGATGGATTGTCTGGAAGCAGAGGTGACGGGGGCACTGGAGCCCACCCCAGGCTCAGCGAGATCGAGCGTGGTCTATCGACTCAGAATCACCCTTGCGGATATCGAGCCTGCGATCTGGCGTCTGGTCGAGGTGCCCGATTGCTCGCTGGGCGAACTTCACGAGGTAATCCAGATCGCTATGGGCTGGCAGAACACCCAAATGCACCAGTTCGTCGTGAACGGGAAGCACTTCTGTCAAGCCCTGCTCGACGACATCGACCTAGAGGACGAGGCAGGCATCCGCCTCAGCCAGATCTTCAAGGGCAAGAAGAAACCCCGGATTGTCTACGAGTACGACTTCGGCGACTCCTGGCAGCATGAGATCACCCTGGAAAAGACGTTGGAGGCAGAGCCCAAGGTCAAGTATCCCCGGTGCCTCGAAGGAGCCAGAGCTTGCCCGCCCGAGGACTGCGGCGGTGCCTGGGGCTACGCCGATTTCCTGGAAGCGATAGCGGACCCGAAGCACCCGGACCACCGGGATATGAAGGAATGGATTGGCGGAAAGTTCGACCCGGAGAAGTTCTCGGTGGACAAGGTGAACAGGGAACTGCGGAGGCCCTGATCTGTTATGAAGCCGCTGCTCCTGCCCTACATCTTCAACATCCTGGTCCTGATCCCGGTCGGTTTGACGCCGTTCGGGGGAGCGGCGGGTAGGCGGTTGGTCTTCCAGGGCAAGTTACCGGAGGGTGCCGGGTTTCGCACGATTTCGGGCTCTGCCTGGACGGTGATCGTGATTGGCTCGGTGATCGGGCTGTTCCACCCGGTCTCGATGTCGCCGGTCCTGTTGATCCAGGTCATCTACAACTTACTCTGGCTCGGCGTCTTCGTTGTGCCCCTCCTGGTGCGTGGTCAAGCTAATGCCGTCCCGTGGGACATCGCCGGGACGTTCCTGTTCATCGTCCTGACCTATCCGTGGGTGATCCCGTGGAGCAGTGTGTTCGGGGGATGCCCCGTCGAGAAGCTGGCTGTTTGAGGAGACGAACCACGGGGAGACAGCGGTCTCATGGGTCTCTACTCTCGCCTCATCTTCCCCCGGCTGTGCGATTGGGCGATGCGGACGCCTTGCATCGAGCGGCTCCGCAGGGAAGTGGTCGCCGAGGTGGACGGCGAGATCCTGGAGATCGGGTTCGGGACAGGGCTCAACCTTGGGCATTATCCCGAACACGTCCGTCACCTCACTGCGGTCGATCCGGGGGTCGGCATGACACGGATCGCCCGCCGCAGGATCGAGAGGAGCCACATCAATGTGGACCTCCGGGTGAAGAGCGCCGAGGAATTGCCGTTCGAGGACGGGCGGTTCGATTGCGTGGTGAGCACCTGGACCCTTTGCAGCGTCCAGGAGGCAGAACTAGCGGTCAGCGAGATCGGTCGGGTGCTCAAGCCCGGAGGACAGTTTTTGTTCTTGGAGCACGGGCTGGGTGACGACCCTGGAGTTCAGCATTGGCAGCGCCGCCTGACGCCGCTCCAGCGGCGACTTGCCGACGGGTGCCGCCTGGACGTGGACATCGCAGCCTTGGTCCGGGCTGGACCGTTTCGTGAGGTCCAGGTCGAGCGTTTTGTGCTGGAAAAGACGCCCAGGGTTGTCGGGTCGATGTACCGGGGACTGGCGGTCAAGTGAAGGCCCGGAATTACCAAGAAGGAACCCCTGCCGTCGCCATGAGAGGCATCGGGAGGTAGGTCGGCTGGTTCACTTCGCCAAGGATCTGGGATAATGGAAGCCGGGCCGACTCTCCGACCGAACGAGCGGAAATCGGTGAAGTTCGAGGGGCAGGCAATGCCTCGGTATCAATCCGTTGGAGATCAAAGATGACTCAACCAAAGAACTCCAACACTTCAGCCAAGCGCAAACTTTCCGAGATGATCTCGGAAATGGCAGCAGGCTTCCTTGGAGTGGGCGATACGATCGAGGAGAGGCAGAATCGTCTGAACGCTGCCTGTACCGCCTGGAATCTGGCCTGCGGATCGCCAGAGGTTCGGCAGCAGCAACTTGAGCAGTACAGGGAGGGATATCTGCGTTTCAATCCTGGGACTTCTCCTACGGATCTTGCCAATATCATCAAGGATCTGGAATCGTTGATCGAGAGGAAGCTGAGAATGTTCCCGGATGACCATCGGCAGGTCGTTAGTGCCAGGGTCGTAATGGACGGGAACGCCTACCGCATCGAAGTCGCATCGGCTACTTTGCCGTAATGGCTCGGAAAAGGTCAGTACTTGGAGATCGAACATGACATCCGACGACGACAAGCCGCTGACTCCAGACCAGGCCCGACAGAAACTCCAGAAGGGCCTGAGCGATTGCTTAGCGGGCAATGATCCGGGAACAATTGTTTTCCGCCTCAAGCGGACCAAGAAGGCCAGCGAGACGTATCCGCTCAAGCTCACCCAGCAACAGCGGGAAACATTGCTCAATTACACCCAATTGAGCCGGACCCTTGAGAGAAAGATCAAGCACGCCGGGGAAGGCACTCAGATCGTTGGCGTCACCTGGAACGACCTGGACAAGCTCAACGAGGAAACCGGCCAAGCCGCCGTGTACGCACCCAGTGTCCACAAGAAACGCCTATTGGCGGTCCAGGTAAAGTTGGTCAAGTTCTTCGATGCGGAACACGCAGAGGTCTTTGGCTGGATGTTCCCGAAGACCCGCAGACGACGCCTCACGAAGTACAAGCTTCTGTACCAGTTCAAGATCACGCTGCTCGACATCAAACCGGCGATCTGGCGGCGGATTCAGGTTACCGATTGCACGCTGGCCGATCTTCATGAGTATATCCAAGCTGTGTTCGGCTGGTGGGATTACCACTTGCACCAATTTGAGATCGACGGCGTGCAGTACAGCCAACCGGCCCCGGACGGCGACGATTTCGATATGGACTTCGAGGACGAGACGCAGGTTGTTCTGAGCAACCTGCTGCCGAAGTCGGCCAAGCGAACCCGTTGGATATACGAGTACGACTTCGGGGACGGTTGGCGGCACGAGGTTCTTTTCGAGGGCTTTCCGCCACTCGATCCCAAGGTGACATATCCGCTGTGCCTTGAAGGGGAACGGGCCTGCCCACCGGAAGATTGCGGTGGATCTTGGGGCTACGTCGATTATCTTGCCGCCATCGCTGACCCGAACCATGAGCAGCACGAGGAAATGCTGGAATGGCGGGGACCGTTCGATCCCGAAGCCTTCGATCCGAAGAGGGCGACGAGGGAGATGAGAAAGGTGAAACCATGACCGCCCAGCCTCGCAAGATGTCGGAAATCATGAAGGAGATGGCACAGATTCTTCTTCGCCAGCTCCGTAAAGTTCCATCTTCAGAGGCGGCACATGTCGCCCTCATGTTTGCCAACATCGCATGGAACGAGTGTGTCGGCCTCGACCGAGCCAGAGAGGACTACCGCAGCGCCTGGGAAACGATCGAAGCCGAGAATCCAGAACTCTGGAACGAGTTCAAGTCGAACGACATCAACGCCATGATCGATGAACTTGTCCAGTACAAGAAGGACCATTACCCCGACGACCGGAGGCGAATTCTGGTCTGCGGGATGCGTGAGGCAAACGTTCATGTGGAGTGGATTCCCGCCGCTGCCCCTGGGGTGGATTCCAGATGGGAGATGGAGCTTTACGGATTGGTGAGAACGGGCGAGCGGGAGAAGGCGATACGCTTCCTGCAAGAGACACGAAGCCTGTCCCGCAAGGAAGCGGTGAAACGGGCGACGGAAGTCGCCGCTGATCTGGGGATGAAGTAGATCCATTTGGAGCCGAGGCTCTCGGCTTCGGTGAGTTGAGCCGTACCGCTCACGTGGAAGACACTGACCATTGACATCGGCGCACGGACAAAGATCAGGCTTGGGAAGACATGGCAAAGCGCAAAGCAACGAACAAGTTTCCTGGGGAGGTCGGCCCGGTTCTTGAACTGATTGTCGCAATGACGGACCAGTTCTGCCGGGAGACGCTAAACGAAGAGTATGCCGTCCTCTGCCGTCGTTTGGCTGAGAAGCTGGCCCGCAAACGCCCGTCCCCCTTGCTCGGCGGCAGGCCGGAGACCTGGGCGTGTGGGATCATTCGCACGATTGGTTGGGTCAACTTTCTTGACGACAGCAGTAACAAACCGCACATGAAGCTGACCGCCATCGACAAGGCTTTCGGGGTCGGCGAAAGCACCGGTCAAGGCAAGTCAAAGACCATCCGCACCATGCTCAAGATTCCGCAATTCGATCATCATTGGACGCTGCCGAGTCGCATGGACGACAGCCCAATGATCTGGGTGGTGGAGGTCAATGGCTTCATGACGGACATCCGAACCTGCCCACGAGTGGTCCAGCAGATCGCCTTGGAGAAGGGCCTGATCCCCTACATCCCAGCCGATCGGACAAATCAATCAGTCGAGGAGTGAATCATGGCCCACACCAAGAACAAGTCCGGCTCCCCTCGCTTCCAGGTGGGAGACAAGGTTCGAGTCAAGTCCGGCGTGATCGACCCCGACTTTCCCGACATCCCTTTGGGCGGCTGGACCGGGACTGTCACGGAGGTCGAGCAGGCAGACGACCAGATCACCTACGAAATCAAGTGGAACAAGAAAACTCTGAATGGGATGCATCCGGTCTACCTCAAGAGGTGCGAGCGGGACGGATTAGAAATGGAATCGATGTGGCTGGGTGAGGAAGACATCGAGCCCGACGACGGAACGCCGGTTTCAATGGAGCAGCCAACCCAGATCAAGACACTCCCACTGTCAGAGAAGGACCAAGACGATCGGCTCCGCATGGCCCTCGGACTGACCCACGACGACCCGCTCCCGGAGATCAGCCTTGAGACCCTACTCACTTACCACCGCTATCTAACGGCAAACCTGAAGTGCCCGTTCAACGCCCATTGCGGGGAAGAGGAGGTCGGCCCCTTCTCCCGCAAGCGGGCCACCATGACCATGACCGGCCTGCTCGATCCCATGCGGGAGGGGCTAGGCGTGGAAGACGGTCTGGTCTGCAAGGGCCGTGGGCGGTGTGACGAGATCGAGGTCCCGCTGGCCGAAATCGAGGTCGGGAAGAAAAACCTGAACTTCAAGCTCATCTCGGACTACGCCTACTGGTTTCATAACTGGCCCTGCCGGGATGAGAGCGAAATCGACCGGGAAGAGGACGGCCAGGATATCGGGTCCGAGATCCCGCCGCCGGGTATGTTGATCTTCACCAAGGCGGTCCTCCTCTGCGTCGTTGGGGGTGGTATCCTGGGGGCGACGATCGGGGCAGCCCTCAAGACGTTCAATGGGGCCGGGCTGGCGGCGCTTATCGGCGGCATCCCCCTGGGGATGATCGGTGCCTTGATACTGGGCCGGTACGGGATCATCGCCGGGGCCGTGAACCGGCTCCGCTTCGGAGCGTTCCTCGGGGCTGTCCTCGGTTCACTCGGCGGCGGTCTTGTCGGGGTGGTCGCCGGATTGACGGTCGTGGCGCTGCCCTGGAGCCTCTTGGGCCTCATCGCCGGGATGTTCTTGGGGCCGTACGTGTTACCGCAAAAACAGCGGCGGTTGGTGTCCTTCCGGGCCGCATCCTTCGGGACGTGCGGTGGCGTCCTCATATCGGCGTTCAGGCATGACCAGGCTCGGGCGACTGCGTGGGCCGTCTCCGGTGCGATCACCGGCTTGGTCGCCGCCGCCGTACTGTTACTGCTCCTCATCGGTGCCGTGTACCTGATCCCTAGAACGCCGATGGGAGACGACGAGGAAGACGAGATGTTTGAGAAGGTCGAGGAGGAAGACGAGGACCACGGCGGCGGCCTGCACCTGAGACGATTCTGAGGAACGGTTCCCGCCCGAACAGGGAGTGAAGTATCCCATTTGCGTGGCAGGCCAGAGAGCGTGTCCGCCTGAAGACTGTGGCGGTACCTGGGGCTACTCTGAGTTCGTGGAGGCGATCAGTAACCCCGATCATCGAAGTCACGAAGAGATGCTGGAATGGGTCGGTGGCGAATTCGATCCAGAGAGATTTGATCTGGAGTCAGTGAACAAGAAACTTCGGCGTATGCGGA
>JBEKTN010000380.1:0-8008 GCA_049516015.1 Isosphaeraceae bacterium
TCGCAGGATGGGTCGCCCCACCACCACGCAAGACTCGCTTCTGGCTGCTGGTCCAGCTTTGCCAGGCGGGATTCGTACCCGCAGGGTTTCAACGAAAGGTTTCAGAGTTCGAGTCTCTTCCTTCTTTCCAAAGCTTACCTGACGCAAGGACACCCCTACTCATTTCGGCAGAATTCGGTTTGGTCCCCAGAACTAGGCCGATGCCGCGAGCCACAGCGTTCAGCGGGGCAGCGCTCCTCGTCGCTGTCGACACGGTCATGGCCAAAGGCGTCATCCTCGGCCCCGTCGGTGCGGTGCCGTAGCCCAGCCGTCGTCGACTCTCTCGGCTCCGCACCGCTGACTCAGACCATGGACGCCGAGGCCGTGGGGGTGGCCAGGCGGCTGGCCTCACCGCTGTGGATTGCAGTTCGCTCAGCCTAACCTGCAACACCGTGTTCCAAGAGCCCCATGACGTGGGAACGGGATTCTCGTGTCTGAGAAAGGATTCACTGGGGTTCGGGTCGATCAAACCTCACCTTCCTCGCACCCGATAGCTTTGCCCCTAGATCTGGTCGACTTCCCGAAGCGGCCTCGCATCACGCTTGGTTTAGGGCTAGACTCACCCCGAAGAGTGGCCGTCTCCGCGTCTTCCGTCACCGTTGACGCACAAATGGGGCCTCGGAACGGACCGACGGAGCGACAAAGGGACATCACTGATATCGACCGTTCGTGAGAGGAAGGAGCCTCAGGGACATGCACGTAAACGCTTGATGCAAGCGGCTTAGGGGTTAAGGAGGCGCTATTTAGTGATGACCCCTGTTCCCTCCTAAAAACACGCCACCAGCGTGCGGACGATGTTCAACAGGGGCGTGAAGGCGGGATGGCTCCCACAAGGCTTCAAGCCATTCGCCAGCGTTGAGGGCATAAGCCTCGACCCCAAGCCCTTGCTCGAATCCGACCTTCCGACCGACGCCGAAGTCAAGCAGTTACTCGCTCAGGCTGACAGCCTTATGAAGGATGTCATCGCCATGTACTACAACACCGGAAGCCGGACGCATGAGTTGATCCAGGCAAAGATTGGCGACTTCCAGGGAGCATCCCGAACGATCGTCCTCGGGAAGCACAAAGCGATCCCGAACGCAGCGTGAACCTGTCCCGAGAACCATCACGCTCAACGCCGACGCTTACATCATCCTCGAACGACGATGCCAGGGGCGTGATCCTAACGACCACATCTTCGCGAACGGCAACGGCAACCCCTACGACCGCCGAGAGATAGCCCAGCGGTTCTCCACCGTGCGGCGGAAGGCGAGTGTCCGTGCCTCGATCACGCTTTACTCGTTCCGCCACCTCTGGATCAGCGAGATGCTCATGGCGGGCGTGGACGTACTCCTAGTTGCCAGGATGGCGGGAACCTCAGTGGCGATGATCGATCGGGTCTACGGACACTTCCGCAACCAGTCCTACCAGGAAGCACAAGCCCGGCTTGACCGGGAGAGGGCAACACGAGGGCTTTGATCCCGGCTGATCCGAGCGAACGAACTACCTCACCTCCCCGGCCAGGAGAAGGGTACTGCTATGCTAGTTCGCTCGAAGTCTGTCAGATCATCCACTCCTTGCCACCGCCCGGCTGACCGAGAGTGGACGATCTAACCGGTTCGGAATGCTATTTTTGTCGAAGCCCAAGGAACACGTAAGCAGCCGCTATCTCTTTTATATCCAAGTTAAGGTTCCCCGTTTCGACTGGAATCGAGGTATCAAGGGCCCGTATGACTTGAAGTAGACTCATCGTCGTTCCGTATCTCTGAATCTCCTTGCGGCATAAAAATACAGTTGCAGCAATTTCATGGCGATTATTCGGGCATTTTCGTTCAAGGCTGTCCAAATGAAAGCGAAATATAGCCACGGTCGGATGATTCTCTGGGACGTACCCACCGGCGTCCATGCAGGCGAGAGAGTGTTCCTCCGACCTCTCGCTTGCTGAAGCCCGATCCGCAGTCCCGGCTTCGTTCGAGCAACCAGACACAGTGCATGATACGGAGACGAGCCCGACGACCGTGATCGCCAACCCGAGCCGAGCACGGGTGAAGTGTCTGTGAGCAAGTTTGGTCGGCATGTCGGCGACTCCATCTACTTCGAGGAGGCGTGGCCCGTACATAGGATCACAGGGTGCGGGCTTCGCAGCCGTGACCTTCCTGCACGCTATGAGCAGTCGGTCACCCTGCAACATCGATCAGGGGGGTCTGCTTGTCAACAATGTGGAGATACAAATCTGTAAACTTTTCTGAAATGCCCTTTCCGTGAAGCCGTGGGGTTGGCGGGGCGGCACGGGGGCTCTGACTAACGCCTTGCTGCGAGCGAACGAACAATCTCTTCCCAGAAGAAGGGAGGAACGACTTTGTTCGTTCGCTCGATGTCCGTCTGAGATCGCCTCCAAGGGATTTTCTGAGTATATGATTGACTTCACGCATCGATCCCGATATGCTCTGATCCGTGCTGATTAGACGGGCAGACTGAGCAGCCTAGTACTACAGCGCCATGTCAGACAACTGTCGATGGCACAAGTCATTATTTTTCAGGAACTTAAGTCATTTTTGCGAATTTCGATTAGAACTCGGCTTATGGATCAAAATCCCTGTGAAACAAGCCACTTTCTCGCAATCGGCGTTCTAACCGAGCGCTGGAGTACTAGATGGCCGCGCTATACGATGAGTCGAGTGCTTGGGGCATCTTCGTCTGCCAAGCTAATGATTGAGAGCCAAGGGATGCTCCACGAGGAGATTCGCCGTGAGATGAGTTGCTGTTGAGATGAAGGTCGAAGGCAAGCAATGGTCTCTAAACTCTATCAATATTGATTAAGTTTTCAACACTTATTATATTAAGGTAATGCCTCAATGATCGACGAACCGAACAAGACCGACTCCCCTCCCAGGCAGGTGGAATCGAAGCCCCTCGTTCGGGGCAAGGACATGGGTCCGCTATGGGACAGGGAAACGGATTTCGTCGGCCAGCAAAAGAACTTAGCCAAAGAAGACCCATCGCCGACAAACAATCCGTTTCAGTTAATTGCATTAATATCTGTTAGTTTTGTTTTAGCGTTCATTATTGTTAGCTATGTTCTCAAATCACCTGGGAAGATCACCGAGCCACCCGGCAAGGCGCCTCCTTACACGATCCTGGAAACCGAAGATTTCAGCCTTATCGGTAGGCGGAGGGTGTCTCTCCGAGTGCTAATTCAGGACCGAAACGCCACTGATGCGCAAGTCCGTACTGCTCTCCTCGACGCGGCAGTGAAACAAGATGCCGATGCGGTCTTGGCCTTTGGGTATTGGCCTGGGGATGACTGGCGATCTTCTTATACGGCTGGCAAGCTGGAATGGGGCAAGAATGGAGGTGGGTGGGCATCGACGGCTAGACTACCGGTCGAAGGTTCCTATCTTGCTGGAAAGAGACCGCTTGCCCGGTCGGGCCTTGAGCCATCGAGGCTAGGGAATCCTAACGGACGGAGCAGGGCGGAGAACTTGGAGCAAGAAAAAAGTAAATGTATTAATTTCTTTTATCAAGCAAAAGAGAAACTAACTAAATTACAACAAAGAATGAATTCCCTTGCATCCATCACCAATGACCTTGAAAAAACATGTTGTAGTTATACATTGGCACATGAGTTTCTCGATTTTGATACTTTTATTAGGAGAGAAGTAAAAGTTCTTGACACACAAGTTGAAAACAGAGATATCAGATTAGAACTAGAGAAATTCAAGGCAGAGTATGCTATTGCTGTTGAAAAGATTCTCTCGCATTCCTCTGATCTAAAAGCCTTAAGAGATTGGAATGTTATGAATGACGAGCTACCTGAGTGGTTTTTAAAGGGACATCAATGATAAGAATCGAAAAGCAAGAACAAACGAATCAAGATGAGTTCGCAACGTGTTGCTGAATTGAATCGGTCAGCTACAACGTCGTGCGTGCCGCCATGAACTGTTCCTCGGTCATCTCCTGCTCGTCGGCTGCGTCGGTCGGTTCGCGGTCATCTCCTGCTCGTCGGCTGCGTCGGTCGGTTCGTGGATAGGTGTCAGACTTGTTTTTTGGTTTTTTGTTGAGTCCCTCGCTTCAATGAGCTCCACTGCGGAAATGTCCAGACGACTTCGCATGCAATTTGAGGGCGCCATCTATCACGTGATGACTAGTGCGAGTCCGTCCCCAACTGGCCGCTGAACTCCAGCAGACCAGAGGGAGCGTGGGGTCAGACCCCACCGGCATGACCCACCGGCACCACCGGCACTTGACCCGCCCGTCCTCTGCGACCGACGGTCTGCCAGTCCCCGGCCGTCGGCGCGTCACCTGGAGACCTACGGTCGGCCGAACGGCGGGGTCGGGGGACCATCGCCGAACGAAACTAGTTCGTAACGGAAGCGGTCGGGCTCAGAGCTCGGTCAAGACCAAGTTTGCAGCATGCCGGCACGGCACAACCCGTTCAGGCCGGCGCCAGCGGGGTGTCGATCCAGGTGCGCCGGGCGTGCGACTCGAGCACGGCGTCCGCCACGAGCTGCGCGTTCAGACCATCGTGAAAGCTCGGAACGGCCGGGCGCCCTGCGACAATCGCCGAGATGAACTCCCACATCAGGTCGTAGCGGAAGACCGTGGCGGGTGCGCCCTCCGCGGGGTCGCGCGGGCTGCCGGCGGGCTTGAGATATTCGGCCGGAACCGCGACCGTGGCGAGGTCGTGGCCCGTCTTGCCCAGGAGGATCGTATTGGGTTCGTGCAGCCGGTAGACAGCCGACCCCTCCGAGCCGTTGATTTCCGCCCACTCGTGGCCGAAGCCGTCGCGATCATAGCCCTTGGCCAGGGTTGTTCCCTCCCAGACCCCTGTGCAGCCGCTGGCGAATTCGCCGATCAGACACGACCAGTCATCCACGTCCGAGGGAGGACAAGGCTTGCCGTCGATGGTCCGGTCACGCGGGGCGAACCGTGCCACCGCACCGCAGACCCGCGCGATCGGGCCCAGCAGGTCGATGGCGAAGTCGATGCGGTGGATGGTCATGTCGAACAGATCTCCCGCGCCGGCCCGGGATTTGTATTGCCTCCAGCCCCAGCTCGTCTCGGGCCAATCGAGGAACCGCTGCGATCGGAAATGGCGAGGCGAGCCCAGCGCCCCGGACTCGAGCAGGTGGCGCAGGTACTTCATCGCCGGCGCGAACCGATACGTGAAGGCCGTCATGTGCACGACCCCGGCGTCGCGAGCTACCTCGTACATGGCTCGCACCTCGCCGGCGCTCAGTCCCAGGGGCTTCTCGCACATGACATGCTTGCCCGCCTTGGCCGCCGCAACGGCAAGGGGCCGGTGCAGGTCGTTTGGCGTGGCGATCACGACCGCGTCGATCTGGTCCGAGCTGCACAGGCCAAGGGCGTCAGTCGTCGCGTGCTCCACGTTCCATTCCGCCTGGCGCCGCGTGAGCAAGGCGGGGTCGGCGTCGCAGATCGCGGCCAGCCGGGCGCGGGGGTCGAGCCGCAAGCCAGGCAGGTGGTGGTAAGCCACAACGGCGCCCACGCCAATGAACGCGACCCGGATCGGCTGGGACGGGGAAAAGTTTGCCATGACCTGTGTCCTCGTGGGAGTGCTTGCCTTCAATTCTTCGGCCTACTATGCTGCACGGACCTTCGCAAGAGACCAGCGCCGCTGGCTTTTCTTGCAGCGTCCGCACTCCTCGCTTCAGGCGACGGCGCAAGCCGTTTCAGGGTTCTTCACCATGAACGCGTGACGATCCCGACTTCTTGACACGATCTCGCGCCGCTACGGCATGAAGCGGTTGTCGTGCAGATCACCGTGCTGATTGAAATACCGCGTGCGGCGGGACTGGGCTTCATAGAAGGCGCTCGAGCACGGATAAGCCAGAAGCAGGACCAGCACCACCACGTAAGCCAGCCGACCGAGACTGGTGCCAAGCCGCTGCGTCCCCGCGGCGATCATCACGTAGAACGCCGGAACCAGCTCGATCATGAGCCGGCCGTGCAAGGGGTATTTCCTCAGGGCGGCCGCCACAAGGGCCAGCAGGATGGGTACCGCCAGGATCAAGAACACCCTCCGGTCGCGCAAGGCCAGGGAAAACCCGCCGATCGACATCAGCAAGACCGGCAGGATAACCCCCAGGGCCGGGTAAACGGGGGCGACAAGATTCAAGGGGTTCACGAAGACTTCCAGCAGAACACCGCCCAGCTTGATCAGATCGGTCCGGCCGCCAGGCGGTACCGGCAAGAAGGCGAAATTCCAGAACACATACATCGTGGTCGCCGGGTGCAAGAGCGCATGCGATGCCCGGTACGCCAGCCAGAAGCTGGTCAGCCAGCACAGGGCGATGACCAGCAGCCAGCCGAGGTCTATCCACCAGCGCTTGGCGCAGCGATCGATCACAAGCGCGATCCCGCACCCGGCGATGATGAAGGCCGAGGGGAACGAGAACCAGGGGGCAAGCAGCACCAGCAATCCCAGTGTCGCGAGCCATCCCCCGCGCAGGGGCCGCTCGAGCAGTCTCCACGTCGCGAGGGTAATTGCCAGGCCGAGGGCGAGATCACAAGAGTAGGGCTTGAGCTCGCTCGAGTAATAGACGAGGTCGTCGGAGAATGCGAACAAGGCCAGCGCGACCATCGCGGCGGCAAAGGGCAACACGCGGAACGCCAGCGACTTGAAGAGCCGCAGCGCGACGATGCCACAAACCAGGGGGACGAATCGTGTGGCGTAACCCGAATCTCCCAGCAAGCCGACGATCACCCGCTCGATGATCAGAAAGCCGAACGGGGCGAGCTGGTCGCCATGCAAATGTCCCGAAAAGTCGAGGACCCGCATCCCCTCGAGGTTACCCAGCAACGTCCCTTCGTCCATCCAGTACGAACGGTTCCAGAGGTAGACCCCAACCCGGAGCAGCACACCCAGCCAGCAGATGACGTCGGCAGGATGGTCTCGGAGAGCATGCCAGAGCGGGCGCAGATCGATCTCTCGAGAGAAGATGGCCCGAGCTTGTCCCATCAACGCTCGCCCCCGGTTCTGGCAGCACCCATTCCGGCTCCTCACCACGCCCTGGAGACATCGTCACCATCATGGCTCCGGCTGTCAATGAACCGACCGGAGGTAAGGCGTCCCGGTCCGGACGCCAGCTCGTTAGACTGGAAGCTCGGGCCCGAGCATTCCACACCCCAAGGAAAATGACCCGACCATGCGCATCACCTGGTATGGCCATGCTGCGTTCTTGATCGAAACCCAAGGCTTGCGGATCATCCTCGATCCCTATCGCTCGCCGGACTCGGGTGGTTATCTGCCGATCGACGAGCCTGCCGACCTGGTCGTTGTCAGCCACGAAAACGACCGCTATCACAGCCATCTGGGACAGATCGTTCCTCCATTCCAGGTGATTCGAGCTCTCGAATTGCCGGCTGGAGGCGAAGTGACATGCGGCATCCGGATCGAGGCGGTTCGCGTCTTCGAGACCCCCGAACGGAAGCCCGAGGACGAGGTGACGATCGTCCACTTCCGGACGGAGGGCCTTCACCTGGTCTTCCTCGGAGACCTGGGGCATCAGCTCACGGAGGCCGAGCTTTCCCCTCTGCGAGGCGCGGAGATCGTGCTTGCTCCCGCCGGAGGGCCGCCCACGATCGATTTCTCCGAAATTCCTCCGTTGCTCGAAGCCATGGGTCCCCGGCTCGTCCTGCCGATGCACTACAAGACCCCGAAGATCGGCCTGAATATTCAACCCCTGGAGCGGTTCCTCGAGGTCCTGCCGGGAGATCCCGTCATCCGGATCGGGTCGAGCTCAATCGAGGTCACGACCGAGACGCTGCCGGAAAGCCGCACCATCATCGTGCTCAATCACGCGCGGTGATCGGTCTGCCTTTGTCTGGATGCGAGCCCTTGGAACACTTAGCGCGTTTTACCGTTGAGTTGCAGACGCGGCGGGACGTCCTCTCCTTCTCCCGCGGGGAGCGGGGGGAACCCCGCTTGCGGGGTCGGGCCGGAACGGCCGGATGAGGGGAATTTGCG
>JBEKTN010000381.1:0-8004 GCA_049516015.1 Isosphaeraceae bacterium
CTCCACCGCCGCTCCGATAGCTACCGGCTGGAGCGACCCAGTTGCCGGGTGGGACTCGCACCCACTGAAGACCAACACCTCACACGGTTCACGGCGCACAGGTATGGTGTCCCCGGAACTACTATCTCTCCGTCGAGCAAGCCCACGCGGTGCATCAGGCCGCGAAGCAATCGGTCGCGTCGTTGCGTGGGAAGGGGAAAAGGGTCATCACTGACTAGCGCTTTCTTAATCCCTAAGCCGCCTGCATCAAGCGTTTACGTGCGTGTCCCCGAGGCTCGCTGCCCTCACAAACGGTCGATATCAGTGATGTCCCTTTTTCCCTCCAATCCGTCGAGCCGCTTCCGCAGCCGCTCGACGATCCGACGCAGTACCCCGCGCTGCGTCTCCGACCCGGTCCGATAGGTCCGCGCGAACTCCTCCGATTCGACCACCCGGACCACGGGGTACAGTCGGCGGTAGAGCCGGTCCAGCTCCGCGACCCGCGACACGTGCCGGGTCTTGTACTGGTAGGTCAGCCCGTCCCGTCCCCGCACCGGCAGGCCCAGCACGGTTTCACCCGCCGCGGCCAGCTCCTGCCGGATGCGAGCCACCAGACCCCGGCTGACGCCCAGGTCGTGGGCGATCGAGCGATCCGAGCAGGCGGGGTCGGCGCGGATCGCCTCGGCGGCAAGCTGTCTCCTGCGCATGATCACGCTGCCAGGCCGTTCGGCACACTGGCTTGGTGGTTTCTTCACGGCGACCTTCCCGCGATGATCCGAGCTTGTAGTTCCGGGGACACCATACCTAGCTTGTAGTTCCGGGGACACCATACCTAACTCCGAAGAATTAAGTATGGCGTCCCCGGAACTGGGGGGTTATTGGTGTCAGTTCTTTTTTTCGTTGAAAAAAGAACTGACACCAATAATCTCGCGGATCTCGATGTTCCGATACAGGACCTCCGCGCCCTCGGCCTAGAGCAAAATAGCGTTTGTATTTTGGTGGGCTCGCTAACGAATTATCGAAACGGACCTGAAGATCATGCCATGTAACGGTAGCAGGCTAGTGCAGAAGCTGTAACGATGATGAAACGCAGGGTGACACACTGTCTCGTACTCGCTGATCCAGTTATGGCCGTTGCCGCCATACTCCTGCGCGTCGCTGTCGATAACCTTGTAGTATTTCCCCGCGAAGGGCACTCCCAGACGGAACTCTGGAAAGTGTTCTCGCGACAAGTTGAGCAAGTACACCATGGAGTCGCGGTAGTGCCGGTCATAACGAACAAAGGCGAGGATGTTCTGCCGGGAGTTCTGGCACTCGATCCACTCGAAGCCATTGGGCAGGTTGTCCCCCTCGTGCATTGCCGGAATGTAGTTGTACACTTCGTTGAGCCGCTTGACGAACCACTGCAGCGAGCCATGTAGATGATCCCAGGTGGACGCCCAGGGCAAAGGCTCCTCCGCGTTCCACTCGTTCTTCTGGCCGAACTCCTGGCCCATGAAAATGAGTTTCTTCTGCGGGTAGCCGAACTGGAGCAGATAAAGCAGCCGGACGTTTGCGAATTTCTCGAACTCGCTCAGGTCTTCCGTCTTGTTGACCATGGTCCGCTTCATGTGCACGACCTCGTCGTGCCCCAGGGGCAGGAGGAAGTTCTCGGTGTGGTGGTACAGCATCGGGAACGTCACCTGGTTGAAGACGGCGCTTCGCTGGCCAACGGGAGCGCGAAAGAACTTCATCATGTGCGTCATGCAGCCGAGGTCCCACTTGAAGTCGAAGCCGTGACCGCCGTGCTCCACGGGCCGGGTGACGCCGCTGGCGATGGTTGAGTCCTCGGCGATGAGGATGGTCTCGGAATGCTCCTCCTTCATCGCATGGCACATCGACTGCATGAAGCGAAACCCCTCCGGGTTGTGACAGTTGCCGTGGGTTTGCAGGAAAGCCTTGTGCTTTTCCTCCGAAGCGAACTCGTAGTAGTGAAACTGCCCGGCCGCATCGAAGCGAAAGCCGTCGATGTAGAATTCCTCGACCCAGTGAAAAAGGCACGAGATCAGGAAACTCTTCACCTCATTGCGCGCGAAGTCGAAGTAGTAGGTGCCCCAGGGTGTGCTATTCCGGTCGGGAATGGGGCACTCGAAGAGGTGACCGTCGTTGTCGTAGCTGGCCAGGCCGGTTGCATCCTTGGGAAAGTGGACCAGCACCAGGTCGAGGATGACCCCGATTCCCTCGCGGTGAAAGGCGTCGATGAGCCGCTTGAAGTCAGTGGGCGTTCCCAGCCGCGAGGTGGGGGCAAAGAAGCCGATCACCTGGTAGCCCCATGAGGGGACGTAGGGGTGCTCGAGAATCCCCATCAGTTCGACGTGCGTGTACCCCATGTACTTGACGTAGGGGACCAGTTCGTCGATCAGCTCCAGATAGGTGAGCGGTCGGCCATCCTTGAAGCGCCACGAGAGGGGATGGACCTCGTAGATGTTGAGCGGTCCGCCAAACTTGTCCGGGAGCGGGACCTTGGGGTATTTGAACTCGTAGTACGTCTCGCCAAAGATCGGCGTGCGATCGACGTCGTTTTGCAACGACCGCGCAAACGGATCGCCGCGAAACTCCCAGCGCCCTCCCGGTTTCTGCACGGCGAACTTGTAGTGGAACCCATGGTGAAGGCCGGGGACGAAGCGCTCCCAGACCCCGGTACTCCCCCGCCGCTCCATGGCGTGCGCGTGGATGTTCCAGTCATTGAAGCTGCCCACGACGGCGACGTGCTGCGCGTTGGGGGCCCAGACCGCGAAGCGAACTCCTCCCTCGGCAAGGTGCGCACCGAGGAACCGATGGGCCCGGCGATGCTCTCCCATGTTGAAGAGATAGATGTCGAACTCGGGAAGGGACCGGAGCCGGTAAGGGTCCGGTGGCGGCTCTCCGTTTACCGGACCGCGACTGATCACGGCCTCGTCGGTCACCTCGACCTGCACGTGGTCCAGTGGCGGCTCTCCGTTTACCGGACGGCGACCGGTCCTTTGCTGGGTCGGCGTCGCATGCAAGGTCAGTTCCGGGTCAATCTGAAGCTGAGACTGAAACATGGTTGAGCATCCCGTAGAGGGCAACGAGGTCATTTCGGAGCAGTCGGTTCTCACAGAGCAGCAGCAGGCAGCGCTTGGTGAAGGCGCTGTCCCCGCGGATCTTGTCGATCAAGAACTCCTTGATCGTTTCGTCGTCAATCTTCTTCTGCGCGTAGCTCGCTTCGACTTCTTCCTTGGTCCGATGCAGGTACGGCTCAAGGAAGGTCAGCTCGTCCTCGAAAATGGTCTCATGGCTGACCCATTCCCATTCGACGCGCTGCAGCCAGATGCGCTCGTCGCGGTAAATTGAGTTGAGGTTGATCGTGCAATCATCGGTGACACAGTAGCGCGTGAACGTATCTTCATACATCGCGCCTTGCGTCGCGTTGGGCAGGGTGACGTGGTTGCCGGAGAACGTGCGGATGTTGGCGAAGGCGTTTGGCGTAGTCCGGTAGGCGATGGAGAGCCGCAGATAGAGGTTCTCCTTGGCGTACTTATCCTTGCGGGGCAGGACGTCCCTGAAGCACAGTGCCGGCCCAGCGTCCCAGATCTCGATCAGGTCCTGGTCCTGATCGTGGTACCAGTTGGGGCCATAGATAGTGGCCGCTGCGGCGTGCACCCAACCGCTCTGACCTAGCACATCGGTCTCCTCCTTGACCACGGGACGGGGAATCACCGTCCTTCTGACCCTGGGAAAGAACTCTCGACGAACCGGAGTCATCTGTTTACCTTCTCGGTTACGCTGAGGATGCTGGAGAATACGGCCACGTCACGTCTGGTGCTGCAAGCCCGCGGCAGCCATTCGTTGACGGTGCCGTTCCCCCGCGATGTGATGTCACAACCTAGTACTCAAACCGGTGGGGTCGAGAGACAGACTGGTTCATCACCCTGGTGTTTCCGGCTTTTCCAGATAGGCGAAGTCGAGGGGGAGTTCATTTGCAGGTGAGCGCGTTTCCAAATTCCCTCGTTTGGTTTTCTGCCTGAGTTATCGAAGTTTGATCAACTAAAAGCCTTGTGTCAACGCTCCGACCTCGCTTGTTTTGGGTTTAGGGACATTATTATGGAAATGCTGATCCTGAATGTCGAGAGGATTTCCCAGAAGAATGGCACCACAGGAAGTAAGCTCTTCCCGCAGGGGGATGGGGGTCACAGGGGGATGGGGGTCAGGCCGTCTTTTTAGTTTTTTCCTCGTCTCGAGCTTCGGCCAGTGCCTTCTCCAGCAGGTTCAAGTCGCGACGGGCTGCATCAGTTCCGGGGACACCATACCTAACTTCGAAAAATCAAGTATGGTATCCCCGGAACTGCGAGTTCCACTTCAGAGCGGTGAGTGGCGGCAGCGGATCTTCGTTCGATCGCACGTTCTTCGCTCGCGAGGGGACAACCAGACAAGAAACTGTCTCGATTGTTAGGCTCAGTATAACACGGCGCCCCCGTGGCCGCAATGAAGCGCTGAAAACATGCGAATCAAGGCGAGCAGCGGCCGCCGGAAATGCAGCCGGGATTCGTGGACTTCTGGTCGCAAGAACGCAACGCACGGCGACCCGGCGGGTCCCGGCACTCAAGAGCGAATGTCAGGCTCGGCCGGTTGTAAGCTCCGGCCGCTCGGCAAGACGAGCTGATACTTTGGACCCGGCGCCGCGCTCGCCTTCTCGATGCGGCCCCACTTCAGCCGGCCTAGCCAGCCCCGTGAGGCCCAGGTCGAGCGGACCAGGCCAAGATTGCCGAAAACCTGGTACATGATGCGGAACTTCCAGAGCGGATCGATCGTGAGCACGGCCTTGAGTGCCCGGAACGGATTGTAGAAGGAGGCGTAGGCGACAAGGACGTTGAATTGCTTCCGCCACGGGTGCCTGCTCCGGCTGGCGATCGTGTGGTTGCCGTCGAACTGGAAATCGGCCACGTCCATGCCGCCGACCCTGCGCATTACCTGACCCTCCTCGAATGACCGCTCGTAACCTTTCGACCCCACGCTCGGTGTCAGAAACGTGATCTGCACGCTCACCGCGCCGGCGCGCTTGAGATAGCGGATCTGGTTGAGCAGGCCGGCCAGTCCCCGCTGCGAGACCAGGGGCTGATCGTCGTGGTGCATCAGCATCGGCATCGGGGCGATTCCATGGGCCAGCAGGTTGCGGAACACCTTGCGGGTCTTCTCCGGGCTCTGCCCTTTCTTGACCAGCTCGGCCGTCATATCCTCGATGCCGAACCAGATCGCCCGCAACCCGCCCTGCCGCGCCAGGGGCATGAGGTCAGCGCAGCGGTCGACGTCGTGTTCCGTGCCCTCGGTAAGGACCCAGACGGCATCGCGGAAGGGCCTGCCGCTGGCCGTGCCGCGCGCCATCGCCGTGAGGATCGACTCGGCGGCCCCATGGTTATTGAAGAAGTTATCATCCGTTCCGAAGAAGCGGTCGATGCCCGTTCTCTCGACCATGCCGGCGATCTCCTCGACCAGCCGTGCGGGACTGCGGAAGCGAAAGGTGCCCTGGTTGTAGGCGTGGATCGGGCAGTACGGGCAGTGAAACTTGCAGCCGTGCGTCATGATGATTGCCAGGAACTTCGCAAACCTCCCCAGACGGTCGACGGGAACCGGCCGCGAATCCAGCGACGGCATGCGATGAGGCCGCTCGAACATCCCCAGAGACTGGAAGGGTAACGGCAGCTCATCCAGGTCTCTGACAAGCCGTTGCACTCCTGTGTTCATCAGCTCGCGGATTGGCCCCTCGCCCTCGTCGCGGCGGTAGACCAGGCCGGGTATGTCCTCGAGTGCCCCCGCGGACCTGGCGCGTGCGAACGCCTGCCGCCAGCTCTCGCGCCGGGCCTTGAATTCGAGCAGCCGGTCGAGCAACTCGAGGAGGACGAACTCCTCGCCCGTGACCACCACGTCGGCTCCCCGCCGAACATCCGGCCCCAGGCCGAAGAAATCCCAAGGTTCGTAAATGGCCTTGGCGCCTCCCGCCAGGATCAGCGGCCGGTGCTCGCCCAGCTTGTAGACGTCGTCGATCAGCCGGTACGCCGAGGCACTATGGATCTGCATGCTCGAGACGAGCAGCAGTTCCGGCGGCTTGCCGCCGATCCGGGCCTGGCTCGGCCGGATGTGGGGATTCCACTGCTGGAGCACAACCCGGCTGTTCTCGAAGCCGGCAGCCGCCAGGGCCGAGGCAACGGCGATCGGTGCCCCGGGGACGAGCTTCATGTCCACGAACACGTAAGGACCCAGGCGGGTCCGCCGGTCGAACGCATAGACGAACAGGACGGGCACATCCTTCCCCGCCACACCGTGGCGAACCCGCGCTTGCAATTCCTGGTAACGACCCGGTTTGGTGTACTCGTCACCTCTCGGACGCCTCGGCAATTCCATGGCTGTCGCCCTCAATCTCTTGATTAGGAAGAGCTTGCGCCGTGAGGTCCGAGTCCGTCAGCAGTTCCACAGAGAGTGGGCGGGCCTCACGTCTCTGATGGAATAAAGACGCGCCGACGCCCTGATCTCGCCGCACCGGCGTGCACACCGTGGAAGGGTGCCCACGCCGGCGTGTCACGAGCAACCTTGGCCTTTCGTTTCTCAGTCCATCAGGCTGCGAGCCGTCGACAGCTTCGTTGCCACCGCGACCTGGGGGATGTGCCGGCTCCGAGCCGGGGCTTCGGCACGGGTCTTACCCGACTTGACCGTGCGGCTGCCTGGGTGAGTGGGGCGATGATGATGTCCGGAACCCCCTCCCACGGGAGTCGTGGGCGGAGCCGGGGTCGGGGAAGTCGTGCCGCCCCCACTGCCGGTTACTGGTGTCAGAGGGGTCGTGACGGTGCTCGTCACGAGGCCGCTCACGAGCGCCGGGCCGTTTGGCGAACCGAGCCCCGTTGCTGTGTTGGCACCGGTGGAGGAGCTACTGGTGGTCGCGCTCACGCCGAGGCCTGAGCCTCCAAAGTTCCATGAACAGGAAAGCGGAAAAACCAAGGAAACCAGACGCGCGGTGTCTGCTGTGCACAGATCGATGCACTGGAGCACGGAGGTTGATTACGCGCGCGGAGGCTTCGGAATTTGATACGATCGTTCACTCAGCGCGGCTGATCGGCGGGCGTTGTCGTGGACCCATGCGAGTTTGCTGCCGGCACGAGCACCACGACGGCTGGCCGCGCCACCGCTGGTTGGGTGTCGGCCAGGTATTTCTCATCTTCTCCCAAGGCGAGGAAGACCTCCATCTGCTGGCCCACGTAGACCTTGGCGGGAGGCTGATCGGGTAGGGCGTAAAGAACCTGGAGCGCACGGGTGTCAACGCGTTCCGAGTTATCGCCGGTCAGGCTCTTCTTGGGGATGACATAGGGCTCGATGCGGACGAACTCGAGTGGGAACCTGGGATCCTTGCGTCCCTTCACGTTGGCCCAGGCCGGCATGCCCTCGCGGAAGCGATAGAGGTCGTTCTCGTCGATATCGACCCGGACATGCAACCGGTTAACCTCGCCCAGGACGATCATCGGCTCTTTCCACGCCAGGGTCGCGATCTGGCCGGGCCGGACGTTGACCTGCAGGATCTCGCCATCCACGGGCGCCCGCACGATCAGCCGCTCGAGCATGATCTTGATGCTGTCGATCTGGCTCTGCGCCTGCTCGACGGCTGCCCGCTGCACCTCGATGTCCTCTTTCCAGGCCCCGGCCTTGAGCTTGGCCAGGTCGGCCTCGGCCTTGGCGAGCGATGCCTTGGCAGCCTGCATGGTGTAGCGATCCTTGTCGAAGTCGGACGCAGCCAGCATTTTCCTCTGGAACAGGTTCAGGTCGCGATTATACGCCGCCTCGGAGTCGAAGAGCCGGGCGCGAGCCTCGTCCACGGCCGCGCTCGCCGGGGGAAGGTCCTCGGCCCGGGGCATCTGCTCTAGACCTGAATCAAGCGTGATATATAACCCGGAGGGCAAGATTTCTCAAGAAAAGCTTGAAAACCCCGCAGGTTTTTGGAATAATGTAGAAGAGAACACGTTCTCATTATTCCAAAACAAG
>JBEKTN010000382.1:0-8799 GCA_049516015.1 Isosphaeraceae bacterium
CGCGACAAGATCCTCCCCAAGTATGAAATCCTCATCCAACCTCAATCGATCTAACGGACCTCGGATCACGGAGAACCAAGATCGCGAATCAAGATGAAATTATTATCGGGGATTTCCCTAACTCCGCGTTGCTCGGACTTTTTCTCGACGAGTTGCGGCCCCGGCTTTTCAGGGAGTGGATACCTAACCCAATGCATTGCCAGCACTTCCTGTCCTCGCTCGGGGCGTTTCTGGCTGCGTGAACTCCCCGTTTCTCGGACTTTTCCGGACTTTTTCCGGGCCAGCTTTCCAGGCCATGGATACCCAGTTCGGCGCGCGGCAAGGGCGGCGGCCCCGACGATTCACCGCGATCGTGCTCAGCGTTTCGAGAAAGCGGGATGACGCTCAAGTTCCAGCGATTCGAAGGTGTTTTCACTAAGGGCCGCGTAAGGGACAAACAGAGCGGCTCACCTGCGTGGTGGAGGAGCTTCAAGCGCTGGGCCAGCCTCGTCTCCGACCTTGGCGTCGGCCGGCAAATTGGGTTTGTCGTAGAGCCTGAGGTAGCGATAGTAAACCTCGAGGGTCAGCGCGGCGAGGGTCGTGCAGTAGATGCGGCCTCCTTTGGCTCCGTACATACTGTCGTCGGGGTCCCAGCTTCCGGACTGGTGTCCGGTCGATCGCTGCAGCTTGACGACGCGGTCGCGAATCCGGCCGTTCCAGCGCGTCCAGGGCTGGCCGCCGTGCTGATACATGGCCAGCGTGCCGTAATACCAGTAATAGTAGTTCGTATCGCCCTTGTCCGACTCGTGCTGCATCAGGTAAGCGGCTGCTTCGGTGCTGGAGGCGCCGGGACCGCCGACGCCCAGGAACTGGCGGCAGACCCAGGCTTCGGCCGTCATCGTGGCCGTGACCGGGTCCGGGGGCTGATAGCGGGCCAGGCCCCTGTCCTGCCCGGTGGCCACGCGGTCCAGCCACAGCAACATGCCGCGGCCGACCCCGGTCTGGTCAGGAACGCGCAGACCCACCTCGCGAGCCGACTTGAGGGCCATGACAACCCAGCCGAGAATGCTCGTGTCTCCTACCGGTGCTGACGGCTCGTAACGCCACGCCTGGCCGTCCCGGGCACGGCCGCGGACCAGGAACGACACCGCCCGCTCGGCCGGCTCGCGCAGCCGGTCGTCGAGGCTCAAGGCATAGGCCTCGCACAGGGCGAGCGTGGCCATGGCGTGACAGTACATACCCACGGCCTTGCTGGGGCCTCTCAGGTCGCCATCGGGCTTCTGCTGAGCAAGCAGAAAATCGAGCCCGTTTCCCACCGTGGTGGCGAACTTGCCGTCCTTGTGGGTGTACCCCGCGCCCAGGTAGGTCAACAGGGCCAGCCCGGTGAGCGCCGTATCGGCCTCCCAGTAAGCACATTCTCCGAAGCAGGTCTGTCCCGGGGGACAGTGGACGGTGAAATCATCGTCGCCCTGCACTGCCGTTCCGTCCTCATACCGCGCCGTGCCGCCATCCCAGCGGCCGTCGGCGTCCTGATGACGCGCCAGCCAGTCCAGGGCGCGCTCAACCGCTTGCTCGCTGGCGGTGCTGGCGCCGCTACGTTGGGCCAGGACCGTGCGATTGGCATCGAGCCGCGAGCGGTAAAACCGTGGCACCTCGCTCAGGTTGCCACCGCTCACGGGTCCCGCCAGGTCGGCGAGCGCGGGGCTCGGACCAGCCCGATTGTTCCCTCCTGGCATGGCACGCACCAGTGGAATCGGCCGCCCCAGACTCTCGCTTCGGGGCCGTGAAGGTAAGTCAATCTTGCCTTGCTCTCGAACCGCCTCGCGCCGCAGTTCGGCCGGAGCCAACAAGGGAGCAGCCGGAGAGGAAATGGCAGACCTTCCGCTGGCGCCCTCCTCCTTGACCATCACCGGTTCGGGTACGAGCTGGGCCAGCTCAGTGGCCGCCGGCGCGCCGACAGTGGCAGGCCGCGGCGGGCCGGCAGACGTAGCGCTCTCCCGCGGCCTGGGCTCCGGCGCCCCAGGACTGGGTGGAAGCACTCCAGCCGGAATGGCCCGGGTGACAGGCAAAGAAGGCTCCGTGGAGAAACCGGCAGGGGCCAAGATGGGTGCTTCGTGGCTCGCGGAAGCTTCCGATCTCATCACGATCGGATTGGGCTCAGAGAGCCGGATCGGCTCGGTCGCCAGGTCGGGCGAGGGGACGGCAGCGGTGAGCCTGCCGTTGGCCAATGAGTCCGTACCTTCGACTGCTCCGGATTCAACCCGGTTGCTGGTCGGCGGTTCTCCCTTGGTTGCAACCGGAGAGACGCGGATCTGCCGGATATGCTGCCCCCTGGCAGAATCACGCGCGACTGAGCCCAGAGCCCGGAACACCGAAGGGACCGTGCTGCCGTAAAGGAGAAGTCCCGCGTGGGCCACGACCGAGAGGGCCAGACACTTCCGCAGAGCCCTGCGCGAACCCCAGCTCAGCCAGGCCATCAACCCCAGGACCAGGGTTCCCAGCCCCAGGAATGACCAGGTGCCCAGGTCGGCCCGCATCAAGAGCAAAAAGGATTCCAGGTCCAGTCCGTTATCCAGTCCAGTCATTGCCCTCGCCTCGGTCCGGGCTGGCAACCCGCCTCATGAGCGAGAAGCAACCCTGTTCACGTGTATCGGCCTCACCATCCCCCGCGGTCGAGATTGGAAACCTATCCTAGCCCACCTGCCGGATCGCAAACGAGTCCAACCCTTCTGCCCCGTGTCCACCTATCAGTCGCCCTCTGAATGATTCTTGCCAGCTCCTCTAGAAACCGATGTCATGATCGCTCGGTGCGGTGCGGGTCACAGCGTCATCAACTCGCCGCAGTTGGGATGGAATCTCGTGGGGTGTGCGAACAGCACCACCGGCACCCACGGGACGCCCCGGATCCGACCTGCTGGCACGCGGATTAAAGGAAGAGGCAATGAGCGGGGACGCTGCTGGCTGTGTGGCCATCGCAATGGCGTCGATCGTCTCGGCCCCCAGCCGGTCAAGTGCCCCAGAGAGCCGTTCGATCCGGATGACAAGTGAGTCGTAGGCCACCAGGGCAAGCGTCGCGATGGTGAGTCCCAGGATCAAGGGAGAGAGCGCCGGGGCCAGTGCTGGGCCCCATCCCGCGGAACCCGCAGCGCTGATTCCGGGGGCCGCGGCCGCAGCCGCGCCAGCCCCGGGTATTGCGGCCAGAACCCGCCCGATGGCCAGCAATGTACCCAGCAGGCCAACCAGCGGAGCCAGCGCGGCGACCCGTCTCAGGGTGCCCACATTACGCCGCAGGCGTTCCGCCTCACCCCGGTGCGTGAGGGCAACCGCTCGTTCGAGATCGACCGCCGGGCGGCCCCACCTCCGGACCGCCGCCAGGGCGACACGAGCGGCCGGGCTCGGATTCATCTCACAGTAATCCAGCGCCTTACCGCCATCGAGCTTCCCCTCGTGCAGGCGATCGAGGAACCGGGCCGTGAAATCGGCGGGGATGATCTTCCAACGTCGCAGTCGAACCGCTCGTTCGAAGAGCACGGCCAGGCCAAGTCCGGCGCAGGCGAACAGTCCTCCCCAACTCATGCGCTCCGCCGCGGGAGTGCGCAGGTACCAGTGCAGCCCCGACTGGAAAAGATTGCCGGCCCTTTGCTTGAGAGCCTCGAAATCGACGATTTCCGACTCCAGGTTTCTGACCTCGGGCCCCGGCACCGCCTCTCTGTCAGAGGCTTTGGCTGCCGGCTGCCGCGAGCCGGGGGAACCGGGGTCCGAATCAGCCTCTTGCCCGAGCCCCGTGCTCGCAAGGGACAACGACAAAAGCAGCGCGAGACAGAACCGGGCGAGTTTCCGGTCCGGTGCTGGTATCGAGCTCGGGTCTGGATGCATGAGCGGGATCCTTCCCAGAAAAAAGACTTCGCGCGGACGGTCCGGCCCGGATCATGAGATTCAGCCTGCCGGGTTACCTCGGGCGGATTCATGTTTGCGAACCGTAATGAGGCGGGTGTTCGCCTCGGGAATGTGAGGATCATCGGGAAACCGGGAGCGGAGCCGCTCATAGGTCTCGGCGGCATCGCCCCATTGGGCCAGCCGCTCATAGACTTTTCCCGCTTCCAGGAGCGCGGCGGCCTGCCACCGGGGGGCATCATAAAGAATGTCAACTTTGAGGAACTCGGTGAGGGCCTCGCGAAACCGATCCTCATGAAAGTAGGTCTCGCCGCGCAAGAGATGGGCCTGGGCGGCCAGATCGCCTCCCTTGCGAGCATTGGTCACCTCCTGGAATGCGTCGCGGGCCTCTGCGGAACGAGCCAGCCCCAGGAGCGCCCGGCCGCGGGCAAAATCCAGGTCGGCAACGGTAGGATCGTCGGCGGGCAGTTCCGCCTTGAGCGCCTCAGCCTGGGACAATGCGCCCTGCCAGCGCTTCATTCCCACGAGGCTCTGGACATGCCTGCCGCGAACCAGTCGCGCGAAACCCTCGGGATCCGAGGGTTTCGGCGGTTCGGCTGCGAGGGCCGCGAAGATCGGCTCAGCTTCCGCCGAGTGGTCCAGGCGGAGAGCCGCCTCGGCGCGGAGGAAACGGGCTTCGCGATTGCGTGAGCTGCCGGGATACTCCCTGATCAGTCGGTCCAGCGTCGTCCCGGCAGCCGTCCAATCGCCCATCTCGATCTGGCTTCGCCCCAGGCGATACAGGACCAGCGGCATGATCCGGTCGGCCGAGGTCACGGCGACCTTGCCGGCCCCGCTGTTGGCAGACCTCGGTTGGGCGTCATTCGATGCGGCGATCGGTGCAAGCAAGCGGATCACTTCCACATGATTGCGGGCCTCGTTGGCCGACTCTGCCAGGTTGAACCGGGCATCAACGGCCTGGGGGCTTTGAGGGTAAGTCTTCAGCAGCTCAGCGAAAACGGCATCTGATTCGGCCGTCTTGCGGGCATCGACCAGGGCCCAGCCGCGCTCGGCCAGCAGGCTGTCGAGTTTCTCTCCCAGAGATTTCAGGGCCGTCCGCTTCTCGTCTGAGGAGAGCAAGACTTCAAAGATCTTCGAGGCATCCTCCGGCCGGCCGGTCCGGGCCAGCAGCCGAGCCCGCGCCAGCTCAGCCTGAAGTGCTTCTCGAGCCTTGGGGTTTTGTTTGATGACCCGGGTATACGCGGCCAACGCGTCATCGGTTGATCCGGCAGCCGCCAGCGCGCCGGCACGTTCCAGGCCCACCGCCGGAGCCTCGGGATCACCGCCGGAATTCGCCAGGAACTGCGCGAAGAGCGTCGCGGCCTCGGCCGGCTTGCCAAGTCGCCAGAGTGCCCGGCCCAGCCCGACCCGGGCGCGGGCCAGGACGGCCGCGTCGATCGGTGCGACCGCTGGCTTGCCGGCGGCACCAGGCGCTCCGGTCGCACCCGAGCTTGAGTTGAGAATGAGCTGAAACTGCTCGGCAGCACGTGCAAACTGGCTGGTATCAAGAGCGGCCTCGGCCACGCGCAGCCGCGTGGGCGCCAGCGTTTTGCTTCGCGGGAAGCTGTCGGCAAGCTGAATCAGGGTTTTCCAGGCCTCGTCCGGATGCCGCAGCCCGAGCTCAGCGGTTGCCAGATGCGCCAGAGCAGAGTCGGCCACTTCTCCTTGGGGATTGGCGTTCAAGTACTGGCGGAGCGGTCCAATCGCCTCGGCAAAATGACCCTGCTCGACCGCTTCCTGGCCGATCAGGAACTGGGCGTCAACGCTGACTGGCTCCTGGGACGAACTGGCCAGACTGGCGAGCACGGCGTCGGCCTGTGCAGTTCGACCCGCGGCCCGGTATGCCAGGGCCAGGTCATAGTGCGCTCTGGCCAAGGCGGCGGGAGCAAGCTGACTCGCCGCCGGCTTACTCCCAGCCCCTGGCTCTTTCCCAAGACCCAGCAGCGCTTCCAGGTGTTCGGCCGCCTCCCGGGCCTGGCCCCCGGCCAGCAGGGCCCTGGCCTCGATCAACCGGACATCTGCCCCGAACTTGCTCTGGGGAAACCGCTCGGGAAACGACCTTGCAAGTGACAGCGCGGCCGCGTGATCGCCGGCATCAAGGGCCAGTTGCGCTGCCCGGGCGAGCGCGTCGTCCGCCCACGGATCCCGCGGGTAGGTTTCGGCGACCTTCAAGAACCTCTTGCGGGCCTCATCAGCCCGCATCAGCTTCACGAGTGCCTCGGCCGACCGGAAAAGGAACGCCGGAGCCAGCGGCGACTGTGGAAAATGCATCGCTGCCTCGTCCATAGTGGAGAGCGCAAGCTCAGCATGACCGTGTTCCAGCTCGAGTTTCGCCAGAGCCAGCGCGGCCCACGGGGCGAGGGTCTCGGCACCCTCGTTGACCAAGGGCTTGAGCAGGTTCTCGGCCTCTGCCGTGCGATCCAGCCGCGCCAGGGCCTCGGCCCGGACCAGATGTCCCTCGGCTTTCAGTCCGCTGCGGGGCGCCACGCGATCGAGAGTCTCGAGCGACTCAACCGCCGCGGCATACCGGCCGCCGGAGAGCTGGGTCTTGCCGAGTTGGAGCAACGCCCTGTCAGTCCAGTCGGAGCCTCCTTGACCGGCCAGCTCGGAAAGGACCTTGATGGCGCGATCGACTTCGCCCAGATCCGCGAGCGTTCGGCCCAACCCATTCCGGGAGCGATCGGCAAGCTGGCCTCGAGGGAAGTCGGCCAGCGACCGCTCGTAAGCGGTGCGGGCGGCGGGCAGATCTTCCAGTCCCAGACGGACATCTCCCAGATAGGTCCAGGCGGTCTCCAGGTTGGGATGCTTGGGAGCTCCCTGCACGAAGGTTTCCAGCGCCTTGCGGGCCGCGGGCAGATCGCCTAGCATATACGCAAGCTCTCCTAGTCGATACCATGCCGTTCTCGCCCGAGGATGGTCGGGGGCCTTTTCAAGGAAATCTTGAAAGGCGCGCCTCGCCTCCTTGTAACGGCCCTGAAAGAGCAAGGCGTTTGCCAGGCCAAATCGAGCGTCGGCGGCGTCCTCGGCCGTGGGCCCGGAGTCAAGAAACCGCCGGTACTCGTCGGCGGCCAGATCGAACCTCCGCTGCCGGAACAGGCCACGCGCGAAGTTGAGCCCCTCGGGGACCTGTCGTTGCACTTGCGAAGGCGCGGCCGTCCGGGTGTCTTGAGCCGCTGCTGGAGCTATCAGCGATCCGAGCAAGACCCCCAGACCGCACACCGCTTGCGCTGCGCCAACTGGCAAGACGCGTCGTGCCAAAGAGAATCGGGCACGTTCAAGCAACGCAGACACAATGAACGGCACCAAACCACCCCTTCCCTGAACGATTTGATCCAACATCCCACCTTCTCGATTTCGTACTTGAGATCAGGAATGTTGAGAGAATCGGTTCGATTCCTCCAGCCTTCAAGCCGAGGTCGGCCCGGGACAAAGCGTTAACCCCAACAAACTCGCACTTATACACCCAGCGACTCAACTTGCTCAAGGTCTCCGGAACGACCTGCTAAAAGTAAGCTAAGGTGGTCCAGGCGGCGGCCGCGGCACTCCGCGGCCACCGAGCCCACCAGAATCACCGCCAGAGAAGCCTCGACCCGCTCGTTTCGCCCTCCGTGGCTCTCAGGTTTCTTCGCCCGCTTTCGGCATCCCCGGCATAATCGATTCAGTCTAACCTCCTTCCCTTTTTTCCGGTTTCAGCAAGGGTTATCTCTGGACAGCGAGCAAAAGTCGATTTATTCTACTAGAAATTCGCAAAGCACCCAGAGTTCGCAGTTGGCAACGTTGTATATTTGAGCAAACCAGTCGAGGTCGCAATTGTGTCGCGACCTCGATCAAATGGTTGAGATGATGTAACATCAATGGAGAACGCATCAATGATGATCTCTCGTCTGATCGGTGCGACCGCCGCGGCCCTGGTGGCCACTTCGGCATTCGCGCAAGTCCCGTCGAAGCAGTTGCCCGCGCCCCAGGCTCCCGGCAAGAGCTATCCGGCCGCCCAGGCCCCGGCCGCTCCTTCCAAGATGTACCCGGCCGCCCAGGCCCCGGCCGCTCCTTCCAAGATGTACCCGGCCGCCCAGGCCCCGGCCGCCCCGGCCGCCCAGGCCCCGGCCGCACCGGCCAAGACCTATCCGGCCGCCCAGGCCCCGGCCGCACCGGCCAAGACCTATCCGGCCGCCCAGGCTCCGGCCGCACCGGCCAAGACCTATCCGGCCGCTCAGGCTCCGGCCGCACCGGCCAAGACCTATCCGGCCGCTCAGGCGGGCGCTCCGGCAGTCCCGGCCAAGACCTATCCGGTGGGTCAGACTCCGGCGGCTCCGGCCAAAGTGTTCTCGGCCACCCCCGCGGACCAGGGTGTGTCAGCGCCTGCACCGGCCGCACCTGCACCGGCCGCCCCGGCCATGGATGAAGTGCCGCCCGCTCCTCCCGCTCCGGCTCCTCCGGCTCCCAACCCGGTGGGCACCCCCAAGAAGGTCTGACTCGGAACGCGGGACAGATCAACCTCTTCATCCCCGGCCCTTGCAGGGTCGGGGATTCTTTTTCCCCCTGTAAACTTCGCTTCCCGTCAAGTGCATCTCCGCAGCGTCAACCCGCTCAATCACCCGGCAATCCCCTTCCAGATCGTTCCCAGAAACCTCGAGCCAGGGGCCAAGCTAGACGCCTTTAACTTGTGTAAGCGTCGACATGTGGCAACGTCCTTGCTCGGGGCGGGAGTTGCTCCATCCGCTGCGCAGCCTGGACGCGCAGCGGTGCTTGCCGCGGATTCCGACGACGCTGCAATTCAGACGTAAGCCGGCGGGGCGGCACCAGTGCCTAGGACGCCGCTAGGCGCGCCGCGGGCTGAACTTCTGCGGTTCCCTGCGTTTTCTCGCTTCGCCCCTCTCGTGGCATCCT
>JBEKTN010000383.1:0-7954 GCA_049516015.1 Isosphaeraceae bacterium
GCGACCGCCAAGCTGCTGCGTGACGAGGCCGAGAGCATGGTCCCGAACATCGATCCTGAACAGGTTCGCAAGCTTGCTGGCTGGGGGCTGACGCAGAACGACAGAGCCAGCTTCGTCGGCTGTAGTCAGTCCCTCATCAGCCTGGGTTTTTGATCGTTTTACGCCCTTAAGGCGTCTGGCGATTAAAAACGGGGTTGAACAAGGTTATGGGACGCAATCTAATCCCTTGGGCATGAAAGACTTGTGGCCATCGGCAAGCCGATTCTGGAAGGATCAAGCCAGGGTCAGAAACGGTCAACAACCCAGATCCTGACTCATTCCGACCCCCAAATGGCCCCCTTTTGTAGCACTTTACCCCCGTTTTGCCTTCCAAGTCAGCTTTTGAGAGTAGCAGGAGCCAGCCGCGACCCGGCACCCAAGGAAAGCGAGCCTACACCCGCGTACACCCGTTCGGTGTGGGCGACACACGGACTTGCTTTTCATACCGAACTGGCAAAGTTGGGTTGTTGGATGAGCTATGCTGGATCGTGGTTGTGGCCGTCTCTGCACACGAGCAGAAAGGGTCGTGCGGCCGTGGTGGGAGCATACAAGCCTCGTGGATTCTATCAACGGATCGGTCCGCTGATCTTGCTTCTCACGAAGGGTGTAGGCGGTTCCGTGGCACGATTTGCTGGCCTGGCGTTGATGGTTGCTGCAATGGCGATTCTCGCCAAGCCAGTCGCCCTTCTGGCTGCCTATGAAACCAGGTTCCGGAGCTTCGACGCCAAGGGAGTGGAGATTCATTTCTTTGTAGAGGGAAGCGGTGAACCGGTCGTTTTGATCCATGGGCTGTATTCCAGTGCCGAGATCAACTGGAGGATGACCGGTGTCGTCGCCAAACTCGCCGAGCATCACCAGGTCATCGCCTTCGATTTGCCCGGGCACGGACATTCGGACAGGCCTGAGAACGAGGACGCATACGGCCTTCAAATCGTCGAGGATATAGTGCTCCTGCTCGATCACCTGAAGATCGACAAAGCTCACATTGTCGGCTATTCCGTGGGAGGCATGGTCGCCCTCAAGTTTCTGGCCAAGCACCCCGGCCGCTCGTTGTCCGGGACGATTGGCGGCATGGGTTGGTTGCGCGCAGGCAGACCGCTCCAAGGATTCTGGGACAGGATGCCCGCCCCCGAAGGTCGGCGCACTCCGCCCGCCTTCATTCAGAGCGTCGGCAAACTCGCGATGACGGAAGAGGAATTGAAAAAGATCGAGGTACCCGTCGAGGTCCTGATCGGCGATCGCGATCCAGTGAAGCGCATGTACGTGGTACCATTGCAGCAAGTCCGAAAGGACTGGCCCGTTGTTGACATCAAGGATGCCGGTCACATCAGTTGCATCATCAAGAAACAGTTTCGGGAGGAAATCGCGGCTTGGGTGAGGAAGCAGGAAAAGAGGTAGACGATGATCGTGATCTATGAGCGCCACAACTCCTGGACATGAGTCAGATCATTGGTATCGGTTGTTTGTTCGTTGCAAAAAGAACCGATACCGGTAATCCGCTCGCTCACTCCTGCCGCGCGGGGTCGACCGGCGCTCTCGAGGCGAGGAAGCCCCGCAGCTTGAATTGCGCGGCCGTGACTTGGGGTGCCTGGAGGAGGGCCTGATAGGTCGAGCCCGCGTGCTGCTGCTCCACCTCGTAGAGGAACAGCAGGTCGCCTATGGGATCGATAGCCTGGGGCGTCCGGTCGCCGAAGAAGATCAAATGCCCTGGCAGCGCGATCGCGGTGCCGTTGCTCGCACTCCCGACCTGGACGTACTCGTCGCCGACCCAGTCCTGGGCCAAGGTGATAATATCCTTGATGTCTTGCGGGCACTCCGGGAAGGGCTGGTAGTAGGTTTCGATCGTGGGGAGCGAGGCCCAGCCGTTGGGCACGGCGACCAGCGTGTTAAAGAACCGGAAGGCCGAGGGCGGCCCGCCCGTGGGCTCGTAAAGCGCATTGTATGCGGACGCGAAGGCGGCGTCCCCGGCCGAGGGGGCGGCGAACGTGTAGACGCGCAGGGCGCCCGGACCTCCAAGCGCCTGGGCCAGGTAGGGTGCGATCGCGGAGGCGAGGCACCCGCCCAAGCTATGCCCCGTCACGAAGATCGTCGCCCCATCCGGCACTCCTTTCAGGAACGAGGCGGGGTCCATCTGGATGAGCTGCTGGAGGCCGATGTTCGTTCCCGCAGCCACTCTGGCGTCTGCGCCGCTCAGGTAGGGATACGGAACGAGCGGGAGCACCGAGGCAAAGTCCTCCAGCCAGTCGAGCAGGAATGACCAGTCGGTCCCGCGGACGGCGACCGCGTACTGGCCCGCGGACGGGCTGCCGGCGATGTACATCATGTTGCTGCGGTCGGCGTTCAGCTTTGGGCCCCAGGCGACGCTCCAGGTCGGGTAGGCCGAGGCGGCCAGCGCCGCGCCGATGTCGCGGAGCATCCGCGCCTCCTGCTGCGCAATCGACTCGCCGGGCAGGGCCTTCTCGTCGATGTAGGCCGCCACGCTGAGCGTCAAAGTGAGCTGGGCGTCGCCTTGGTCGAACTGGGGCGCGAGGGTCATGACCGCCTCCTGGCTGGCGGGGGTAAGACTTGTCGAAACCTCAGATTAACACAGCGGTATTCCCCTATCCAGCGCGAAGGTTGCGGGGCAGCTCTGAGCTGTTCAGGGGGCGAAAAGGCCCAGAATTCGTTCTTTGCCGTTGGGGAATATCTGTATGGGAGTTCCGGGGACAGCATACAAATCTCTCTTGCTACTTCCAAGACACGGAACCCGGTGATTCGCTCGGCTCCGGTGAGCGCTCGGCGCGGCTTGAAGCTGCTGGCGTGAACGCCATCCGGACGCCAATAACGTCCAGGCGATCACACCGACCGAGAGCACGTGGCAATTTAGCCCGGCCTGCGAGTCGCTCGAGCATCGCTCTCGTCTCCAGCAGCGCGCCACTGGAGCGATCGAGGCCGCTGTGAACGGACGCGAAGAGGAGTCGGCTATCCCGAACGGATGTGCGTGAGCAACGGTTAGCCCGAGGTCCTGCTCGGGCAATCCGCGACCTATCGTGACGCGCCCAGGGCCGTGAAGACCCGGGATCGCCACCCCGAGCTGAAAACCCGGCTCGAATCCCTCTACCCGCACTGGTAGCTCGCCGTCGAATCGAACTGGTGATCATCGCGGACGACATTGAGAGAAAAGTGAATGATTCTCAATTCCTGCCCCACATCGACTTGATCTCGAAAACGCGTAGGGAGCGGATGCGCGCGGGCCCCCGGTCGCTGGCAACCTCGAGCCGGTCGCCGGCCGGGAGGAAGCATGCCGAGAGAGAGACCTGGCCCTCGTTGACGAACGTCTCGATGGAAGTCCGGTCGACCAGGATCTCGACCGACCGGACATGCCCCGTCACCGCCGCCGGATCGCTCTTGCAGGCCGCCGCCTGGTGCGTGAGGGTCACGGGCGTGCCTCGGATGCGGAAGTTCAGGAACGAGCCGCCGGGGATCTCGACCTCGGCCAGGATGCGGAACAGATCTCCGGGCACATCCAGGGGCATGGGCACGCCAGGGTCCAAGGTCAGGTTGCTCCAGGAGTGTTCCTTGCCTTGGAGACGCTCGATCTCGCGAACCGGCTGGCGAAAGACGCGCAACGAGCCGTTCAGGGTGCGTAAGGTCATGTCGCAGGGGAAGGTCATCTGCTGGTTGAAGGGCATGTCGGGGTATTTGCCGTCCCGCATCCAGGCAATCTGCACGCGCCGGCCGACCTGGCCGGCGATGTCGCCCCAGGACTGCGTGGCGTAGAAGTTCGGGCCCAAATCGCAGGGCCGTTGTGCCGTCTCCGGCGTGAACTTCAGGCCGGCGAACTCGCCCACCGAATACCTGCCGTTGCCTCGCACCAGCACCCATTTCTGATGGGCATGGTCGCCGTTCACGGGAAGCGGGAACATGTCCGGACACTCGTAGCAGTCCGGGATCGATTCCTTCTGATCGGTCCAGTCCAGCGGGTTCTTCGATGTGAACAGGAAATACGAACCCGAACCGTAGAGCACCATGAGCCAGCGGTGAGTTGGCTGGTGCCAGAAGACCTTGGGATCCCGCTCGGGGTGGACAGAATCCAGCACTTGTTCCAGCGCTGGGCGAACAGGTGATACTCGCCGCCCAAGTGGATGAGCCCGTTGGGGTCATTCAGCCAACCTTCCTCACGCATTCCCGGGTTGAGCTTATGGTAGGTCCACTGGCGGGCGGTGAAATGGAACTGTGGGCGGAGCTTCTCCCCGTAGAGGTCCGGGCGTGGCGACAGCAGGGCGGCCTGTGCCGATCGCGGCAGCTCCTGCGCGGCGACCGCGCCTGTGGCGAGCACCGTCAGCACCAGCGCGATGCCCACACGGGTTGACGAAGCCGCCTTGTGTGTGTCGTGGCCTGTCATGTTTGGTATCGTAACTCTCCGCGAGCACGCGATGCGACACTTCAGAGAGCGGTTAAAGGCCGGGTCCGGACGAACGTGCGTGGACAAGCTTTCCAATCAATCGAGCTCGCCTCGGAGCGATGGGTCTTCGCGAGAAGCGATTCACGGGTTAGAATCGATCTCGTAATCCACGCTTCCAGGCGTCCGAGCGAGATCCGAGAGTCGAACCCGTCCCCGAGCTGCGCAGATCACTTCCATGCCTGACCCCCAAAAAATCCTCGCGACCATCCGCAAAGCCACCGAGCTCATGCGCTCGACCCCCGGGCGCTCGGGCTCGGTCATCGCGCTTGACGATGCCGACGAGGTCATGGTGGTCGGTGATCTGCATGGGAACCTGCCGGCGTTCCGCCAGGCTCTGGCGATCGCGGCGCTGGACCGGCATCCCCGGCGGCATCTCGTCTTGCAAGAACTCGTTCATGAGATCAACAAGAACGACGAAGACCGGCCTGACCGCTCGCACCGGCTGGTCGATCTGGTCTCGGCACTCAAGTGCCAGTATCCCCAGCGGGTCCACCTGATCCTGGGCAACCACGAGCTGTCTGAGCTGACCGGGCGGATCATCGGCAAGGACGGCCATGCGCTGAATCTTCGGTTTCGCCAGGGAATGGAGCTTGCCTACGGAGCACGGACGCACGACGTCTACGAGGCCTATCTCGTCCTCTTCGCCGCCCTGCCCCTGGCCGTGCGCACTCCCAACCGCGTGTTCGTCTGCCACACGCTTCCCGACGCTCGATATCATGAGGATCTTGACCTCGCGCTCTTGCAGGCCGATCACTGGCCCGAAGAGGCGATGAAACGGGGAGGTACAATCTACGCTCTGACCTGGGGCCGCGACACCACCCCGGAGACCGCCGATCGCTTCGCCGCGATGGTCGACGCCGACTGGTTCATCACCGGCCACCAGCCTTGCGACGAAGGATTTCGCCAGGCCAACCATCGCCAGATCATCATCGATGGAACCAATCCCTGCCCGGCCTACTGCCTCTTTCCCGCACTCGAGGCCGTCACGATCGAGTCGCTGCTCAAGTCCACGCACATCCTGGACGTGCTGGCCTCGAGCTGACTCGGCGGCCGAGTTCTCCCCGCACCAGCGGTAGCCGCTTGAGTCGCTCGATGGTCCAGATAGGATGGGACCAGATGATCGGCTCGCTCGCTCATGCCGGGCCGGTCCGATCGTTGTTCCTCGACCGGGAGCCGAACCGTGACCGCATCAAACCGCCGCACGCTGTGCTGTCTCGTTTTGATGACCGTTCATGGAGCGACGGTCTTCCTTGCTGGCGCCGTGAAGGCTCAACAGCCGGCGGCTGGTTCATCCCCGGGCACGAACATGATCTTTACAGCGAGTGATTTTCCGGCCCTGGCCGGCGGAATCGAGGTCCGGACATCCGGCGACGCCGTTGCGCAGATCTGGTCCCCGGCCGGCCGGGAATGGCGGCTGTCCCAGGATGGCGACACTGTCAACCTCCAGTCGGTGGAGAACGGCGGCGACCCCCTGCCCCGCTGGCAGAAGCTGGGAAAGGTGGTACTCCGCGCGGGGCATCCGCTCAAAGTCACCGTGTCGGGAAAGAAGAAGCCAGAGACTGACCAGGCCAAGGCAAAGCCGGACTCAAAATCTCAAGGCGACTCGAAGACGAAGGACGAACCGACCGCCGTTCCGGCCCTGCTGGTCCTGAACGCCGACTCGCAGGCCGACCCCGAGCGCGTGCTCGACCTCGTCCGCGGACGGGTTGATACTGCCGGGCCATCGCCCGATCGCCGCCGCACGCAGGTCCGGACGAACCAGGAGGGAGCCGAGTTCCAGCCTCCCTCGTCGGCCCAGGCCTGGCGGGACCGCGCGATGCAGCTTCGTCAGCAGATGCTCGTGGCGCTCGGACTCTGGCCGATGCCGCCGAAGACACCATTGAACCCGAAGATTTACGGCAAGCTCCAGCGCGACGGCTACACGATCGAGAAGGTTGTGCTCGAAACCATGCCCGGGTTCACGCTCAGCGGCAATCTCTACCGCCCGGCGGACAAAACGGGGAGAGTCCCCGGTTTGCTTTGCCCGCACGGACACTGGGAGGATGGCCGGGTTAATATCGAGGTGCAGCAGCAGTGCATTCGCTGGGCCAAACTGGGCTGCGTGGTCTTCATGTACGATATGGTCGGCTACAACGACAGCAAACCGTTCACTCATGCATTCCTCAACGATCGTCTCCGGCGCTGGGGTTTCAGCCTGGCCACTCTCCAGACCTGGAACAGCATCCGGGCCCTCGACTGGCTGAGCTCCCTTGCCGACGTGGATCCCGCCCGGATCGGCTGCACGGGGGAGTCGGGCGGCGGGACCCAGACGTTCCTGCTGACGGCCCTCGACCCGCGTATCACAGTCGCCGCCCCGGTCGTCATGGTCTCTGACTCGTTCCAGGGCGGCTGCGTGTGCGAGAACGCCGCGGGCTTGCGCCTCGGCACCGACAACGTCGAGATCGCGGCCCTCTGCGCGCCCCGTCCGATGATCCTCGTCGGCGCCAGCGGCGACTGGACGGCCAAGACCATGACCCGCGCCTTTCCGGTCATTCGCGGCGTTTACTCGCTGATCGGCTCGACCGACCGGATCGAGGCCGCGGTCTTCGATTTCCCTCATAATTACAACCAGACCAGCCGGAACGCGGTCTACGCCTTCATGGGCCGGTGGCTGCTGGGCTTGGGCGATCCTTCGAGCACGCGCGGAGGACAGCAGCAAACCGAGCAACCCGAGACGCTCTGGACATTCGATCGCGGCCATCCGGCTCCGCCGAATCGTAAGACCCCCGCACAGCTCGAAACCGATCTGGTCAGGCTGCTGGGCGTTCAGATCGAGTCCCTGGCTCCCTCCCGGATCGGCTCGGCAAACTGGGACGCCGCCAGGCGGTTCTTGATGGTCAGCTTGAAGAACCGCGTGAGCCTGGTAAATCCCCCGCCGGAGGCGATCGACCATCGCGAGGTTCGCCGGCTCAGTCGGGAGGGGTTCACGATCGTCCATTCACAGATTGGCCGGAGACTGCGTGGAGAAGCGATTCCCGTGGTCCAGTTGATCCCCACCCGCTCGACCGGCCGGCTCACGGTGATCGCCGACTCGCGGGGCAAGGCTGCGCTCGCCACGACCGCCGGCCAGCCATCGGAGACGGCTCGAGCACTCCTGGCTGCGGGCCAGAGTGTGCTTGGCTTCGATCCGCTTTTCGTCGGCGAGTCGATCGATCCGGCTCGGCCCGTGGCGCACCGTCCCGATACGGCGCACTTCGAGACCTACAATCCCAGCCCGGCTGCCGACCAGATGCAGGACCTGGCCACCGTGCTGAGCTGGGCTCGCTCGCAAGCGGACGTCCGCGAGGTCAGCCTGGTCGGGCAGGGACTGGTGTCACCCGACCTTATGGTTAGCCGCCAAATCGGACGGGGTCTTTCGCCGCGTAAGAGCCTGTGGCACAATGCATGGACATTGGGCGATCGAGGATGCCCCCTACATGGAGGTTCATGCAT
>JBEKTN010000384.1:0-15743 GCA_049516015.1 Isosphaeraceae bacterium
GGTTGCAGAAGCTGGCCGCGGGCCGGTTGCTGGGCCGTTTCTTCGCCGCCAGCCGAGCCCGGTTGCGGGAAGTCGCCGAGCGTCTGGGCGTGCACCACCTGGCGAACCTGGGCGGCTGCGCGCGCGATGACGCCGCCCCGAAGGCTGGATTCCAAGCTCGTGTTCATTTCACTCTTCCAGAGCCCCTCGCAAGATTCCGGCGGATGGGGGATGGCCGAGTGTCAGAGTTGATTTTCCCCCGCGATTTTGTTCAACGCGTTTAAATCCGTAGGGCCGCGACACGAGCCCCACGGACGACCGTCTGCGCCGATGGCCATACGGAAGGCCGAAAAACGGCCAAAGTCGAACTCAGTAGGAATGCGAACGCCGCTCGCTTCAGCGGATCGGGTCTTCGCTTACACTTGATCGCGTTCTGCTGCGCTGATCCCCAGAGAGTACATGATTGCCTTTTCCACTTCGCACATTTCGTTGGAAGACAGATGTCCGCTCCTTCGCTGAAGATGCCGTTTCGACACTGTGTAGATGTGGCCACAATTAACGAAAGGCTGACCCGAAAGACCGGCCACCCCACGCTTCAGACGGACGGCGTAAGGAAGTGACTCCATGGTGGAAATGCTGGTGATCGCTGCAACAATTGTTACGGCGCGTTCGCGGTTATCGCAGTCGTTTTGAATCACGACGCATGGGCGCACCTTTGACGTCGCCTGTCCAGTGGCGTCAGCGAGATCAATCCAATAGACCTCGCCTCTTCGGGGCACCTGTTCTTCCGGCATGATCATGCGGCCTCATTGAGCAGCCAAGTTTCCTCGACGGTGGGGAACATCGCCTCGGCCAGATCACCGTCTTCTTCAGAGAGTTCCTCTTCCGAAGGTGCAACGGGAATTGGCCAGTGCTCATCCTCTCGGGCGATTTCCGGCCAACCGTGCGCTTTGGCGAACTGTCTCCACGCCGGGCTGTCGGTTAACACCCGTAGAAATTCATCGCCGCCCACACGCTGCTGCGTCGTACGGTCGACAAGGGCCAGCGCATCGGATTCGACGAGGTGGCAAATCAGACGTTGCCAATCGGGGGCTCGGGACGGTGAGGACCGATTCAACGTGAACGTAACGATGACTTCAGACACCACCCCGTGTTCGATCCCAATGAACGCCTCGATCTCTCCCTTCTTCATGCGCAGGAAAGACTCACCGTGCTGTGAGACGTCGAAGCCCTCTTGTTCCAAGCGGCGCTGCATGGCTCCCTGATCGAGGGACTGCGCAGCAGAATCCGTGTCCGGAATGGTATGGAGAATCGCGACCGGGTCGCCTGCTGTCGTGCGCGCAGCTAAGTCGAGCTCGATGACGATTTTCCGTCCGGCAGGAACGAGGCTGACGCGTACTTCGTTCCATCCCATACGAGCACCTCTCAAGGGCCTATCGCCGGGTTGTTGTTACCCAAAGGCTCAAAGCTCGTCTCGAACGACGCCTCCCATTGTTCTGGGCTGTAGATTAGCCCCTTCACGGAACGCAACCCATCGAGGCGGGCAGCGTACAATCGATGGTTTCCTTGTTTGATGTATTTGGTGCCATCGTTGCAGACCACGACGCGGATAGGTTGGCCGCCGCCGTCGCTGGCCGCCTGATCGAACGGTCGAACCGCATTGATTTTATACCTGGACAAGGGGTCTTCGATGAACGTGAGCCTCTCATCAAACGGATCGACGGCCCCTTCAACGCCAAGGTCCGGTGGCTCTTGAGAGCGTTCATCGGCCGCCATCGCCTTCCAACCTCGTGAACCATTGAGTCGGCGAACACTCCCGACTGAGCCCAGCCCGTCTCGTCCCACCGGTTCCGATCGTCTGGGAAGGGTCGGGACCCGACTCGTCCGCTTCGCCGGGCGCCCGTGGCTATCCTTTATGGTATCAGTTGGTGAGCCCCACGGCCACACGACGCACTTCGGCAAGGCTGCGTAGCTATCATAAACTTCCGGCCGCACGGACGTGACCATCCCCTGATGCTGAGCGTCTGCCACCCAGCAACCGATGTCCCCGGTCACTAAACTCGCCGGCTCTGTCAGTGTCCGCGTTTCCGTTTTTTCGCCTGAGCTTGCCTTTCTATCTCCGCGCCGAGGCTCGTGAGATGATATGCCCCTGCACGCTGGGCAAAGGCCGGTTTCGAAGCAACTCGAACCAAAAAAGGACATGCATAGCAGTATTGGCTCAACGCGTTGGATACGGTAGGTTGTGCGGATCATCCCAGGAGATCCGCCCATCTCGATTGCGCGTGCCCATCTGGTCGATCCTGCCGTGACCCGCTGGTATCACTGTGTGACCCGCTGCGCACGGCGGGCCTTCCTGCTCGGGGAAGGGATGCAGGACCGGAAAAGCTGGATCGAACATCGGCTCGAGGAACTTGCGGAAATCTTCTCGGTGGCCGTCGCGGGGTTTGCGATCCTGGACAATCACTTGCACCTGCTGGTGCGGCTGGATCCGGACGTGGCCCAGAACTGGTCGGATGAGGATGTCGTGCGACGCTGGAGACGCCTCTTTCCGCCACGTGACAAGGCGCGACAGATAGTTCCGGTCTCGGATGAGTGGGTCCAGGCGCGGCTGAAGGACGCCAGGTGGGTCGCGACGGCGCGCGAGCGGTTGCAAAGCCTGAGCTGGTTCATGAAGTGCTTGAAGGAGCCGCTCTCACGGCTGGCCAACCGCGAGGAGCAGACCCACGGCGCGTTCTTCGAGGGCCGGTTCAAGAGCGTGGCGATCCTCGATGAGGAGTCGTTGCTGGTGACCTGTGCTTATATCGATTTGAATCCCGTTGCCGCCGGCATCGTCGAGGTTCCCGAGGCCAGCGCACATACCTCGATCAAGCAACGGGTCGAGCATGTCAAGGAACAGGGACGAGCCGAGGACCTGAACGCCGCCCAAGCAGGCAGCGTCGCGGGTTTGACTGCGGCGGCGGGCCTGGAGGAGGGGCTGTGGCTCTGTCCGGTCGAGGATCGACGGCGGCTGGATTCGTCACGCGAAGGAATGATCGAAGGATTCTCGCTGGGCAATTACATGCTCCTGGTGGAGTACACCGGGCGGTTGTTCCGCGAGGGCAAAGCCGTGATCTCCGGTGACCTGGCCGGGGTCTTCGAGCGGCTGGGGAGCAACGCCGAGAGCTGGCAGGCGCGGTTGCAGAAGCTGGCCGCAGGCCGATTGCTGGGCCGTTTCTTCGCCGCCAGCCGAGCCCGGTTGCGGGAAGTCGCCGAGCGTCTGGGCGTGCACCACCTGGCGAACCTGGGCGGCTGCGCGGCGCGATGACGCCGCCCCGCAGGCTGGATTCCAGGCTCGTCTCCATTTCACTCATCCGCAGACGCTCGCAAGATTCCGGCGATGTTGTCGTAAACTATGTATGTCGGGACCGTGCCGACCATCTTTGGCAATTCGGCATGAGAAGCAAGCCCGCGTGACGCCCACGCCGCAAGACGCCACGCGGGCGTGTTTCCGTCGATACGGGGAAACCTGGCCGCCCGACATGCGGATTGCGCAAGACTTGTCGACTAGTCGGGCAAGAAAAGCTGGCAAAAAGCTTGACGGCCCGCAGCGCGGCCAGGTTCACCCGGGGTCGATCTGGCAGCACGCGGTCGGGGTCGGACCGTCGTCACAAGAGCGAACGTGGCCATTTTCTTTCCTTGGGTGGCGGATAGCAGATGGCCCCTGCCCCTCTCAAAGCCGATTGCTGGCAAAATGGGGGTAAAATGGCACTAAAAGGGGGCAAAATAGCGGCTTCTGCGGAAACATGCTACGTTGCCGGCTATGACGCAACTCCTTTATTGTCATGCGATTGCGTTAAGTGTCATCAAATGAGCGCCGAGAGACACATAACCACAACCATCTATTCATTAAGAACTTGCGTCGAAAACCTGGCTTCCGAAATCGTCGAAAAAGCCCAAAACCGTAGCATATCGTAGCATATCACGCATGCGAAGCGGACCCAATTCCGGGTACTCGAGGGCGGGACATCGAAGCGCTGGCCATGCCGGAAGCTGGCACGCAGAGATGCTCGGCTCACCGATTTGGGATTTGGGATTATGCCAGAAGCTGGCACGCATGCGGCGCGGAATGGGATCGGCGGACCTGGAAACTGGACAGTGGTCAGTGAAGCCAAAGGGATGGCGTTGACGGTGCCAGAAAAGTGACAGAACGAAGCCAATTCGTTTGGGATGCTAATCGCTGGTGGACTGTGATTTGCGGCGAACGATAGCGGAATTGGGGCGGAAAACGAAGCCAATTCTTCGGCGGTGGCTTGGAATGGCGGCGAGTGGGCAGGGGACAGGGGACGAAAAGAGCCAACCACCTTTCCCGGGTGCTAAAACGTCGGTAGATCCTTCCGCTCCACTCAAGTCTTGTACGAAGAGGAAGAGAACGAGAGAAGCAGGGGAAAGAGACCGGGATCAGAATCAAGATCAGGATCAAGATCAGGATCAAGATCAGGATCAAGATCAGGATCAAGATGTGCCACCCCGAGAAATCGCTGGAACTCGTATCAACCCCAATCCGAGATTGAAACGGCCCTGACGTGCCGCCCACGCCGGTTGCAGCCAGGGGCGGCGAGAGGTTATAGATGAAATACGGCCTGCCAGAATGGCCCTTCCTCGTAGCGCGAGACCTCCGTTGACTCTCAGCATCCGCCGGATTGACTGTGCCAGCAATGACGCCCTCGCGGCGATCGCCGAACTCCGGCGCGAGCTCAGCCCCAGGGGCAACGTGGTGAGTCCGGAGGGACGCGCCCGCACGATCGCTGCCTTCGGTGAGCCGCTGACTCCTGTCCAGGTGGTGGAAAGAATCTGCGCCGACGTCGCCGCGCGGGGGCTGGCGGCCGTGCTCGACTATACCCGCCGGCTCGACGGGGTCGCGCTCGAGCCGGGCACTGTCCGGGTCTCCCGAGCCGAGCTGGAAAGCGCTCATGAGTCTGCCGATGCCGGGTATTTGCAGACCCTGGAAAATGTCCGCGCGAACATCCTGGCGTACCAGCGAGCAATCCTGAACCACGACGTCAAGGTCGAGCCCTGCCTGGGAGTCGAGCTGGGGGTGCGCTATGTTCCCCTGCGCCGGGCCGGCGTCTGCATTCCCGGCGGGGCCGCGGCCTATCCCTCGACTCTCCTGATGACGGTGGTCCCGGCGCAGGCGGCGGGCGTGGCGGAGATCGCCGTCGTGGCCCCTCCCACACGGTTCGGCGGGTACAACACGGACCTGCTGGCGGCCTGCCACGCTCTGGGCGTCACCGAAGTGTACCGCATCGGCGGCGCACAGGCAGTTGCCGCGCTGGCATACGGTGTCGAGGGCGTTCCGGCCGTGGACAAGATCGTCGGCCCGGGCAACCTCTTCGTCGCACTCGCCAAGAAGCAAGTGTATGGAGAGGTCGATATCGACATTATCGCCGGGCCCAGCGAAGTTGTGCTGATCGCCGACGCCTCGGCAGATCCCCGGTATGTGGCGTCCGACCTGATCAGCCAGGCCGAGCACTCGCCGGGTGTCAGCATCCTCCTGAGCTGGGAACCTGCGCTGATCGCCCGGGTTGCCGTCGCCCTTGACGAACAGCTTGGCTGGCTCGGCCGGGGCGACCTGGCGCGCGACAGCCTGGCGCGGTTCGGCGCCTTGATTCAGGTTCGCGACGAGGCCGAGGCGGTCAGGCTGTCCAACCTTCTCGCCCCCGAACACTTGCATATCTCGACCATCGATCCACGAAGATTGCTCCCCGCCCTGACGAGCGCAGGGGCGATCTTTCTCGGTCACCACACGCCGGTGGCCGTGGGCGACTACGCGGCCGGGCCATCACACGTGCTGCCCACCGGAGGGACCGCGCGGTGGGCGTCCGGCCTGTCTGCCAATGACTTCCTCAAGCGCTCGAGCCTGATCTCGGTCACGCGCGACGGCCTGGCCCGGCTGGCTCCCGACGTCCGCCGGCTCGCCGACATCGAGGGGCTCTCGGCGCACCGCTTCAGTGTCGATGTCCGCCTCTCCGATCCTTCCCAGTTCCCAGGTTGAGGATGCGATGGCCGGCGCCGAGTCCCATGCCTCTGGCGAGAGGAGAGAGCACTGATGAGCACCCAGTTCGCGGCCGCCGGCGAAAAAACGGCCGGTGAGTTCGCGGCAGGAACACAGCCGGCGTTCTCGATCCGGCCGGGCAGGCCCGAGGATGCGGCGACGATCGCGAACCTGGTGTACGAGCTGGCCGTCTATGAGAAGCTGGAGCAGTCCGCCCGGGCCACCCCGGAGGATTTTCGCCAGCACCTGTTCGGAACGCGTCCCTATGCCGAGGCGATGGTGGCGGAGATTGACGGAGAGCCAGTGGGATTCGCTCTGTTCTTTCCCACGTTTTCCACGTTTCGCGGTCAGCCGGGGCTCTATCTGGAAGACATCTACGTCAGACCCGTGCATCGGGGCCTGGGCATCGGCAAGGCCCTGTTGACGAGGCTGGCGAAGCTCGCAATGGACCGCGGCCTGGGCCGGCTGGAATGGGCCGTGCTGAACTGGAATTCGCCCGCGATCGGCTTTTACCGCGGGCTGGGCGCGCGGCCGCTGGAGGACTGGACGACCTATCGGATCAACGACGGCCCGCTTGCCGAGCTGGCCGCACTGGCTCCGTCAGAGTGAACTGCACGACCCCTGCTTGGAGTGGCTCCCAGGAATGACCTCCTCGTTTCGACCGCACATCGTCCGGCTGGCCGGCTACGTGCCTGGCGAGCAGCCCCAAGGCGGCGGATACATCAAACTCAACACCAACGAGAATCCCAACCCGCCGTCTCCTCGCGTGCTGGGCGCCCTGTCCCGCGCCCTGACCGACCGGCTGCGGCTTTACCCCGATCCAGTGGCCACCGAGTTCCGCCGCGCAGCGGCCGCCTTGCACGAGGTCGAGCCTGACATGATCCTCGCCGGCAACGGCTCGGACGATCTCCTGACCATCCTGACGCGCTCATTCGTGGGACAAGGCGACCTGGCCGCCTATCCTACGCCCAGTTATTTGCTCTACTCCACCTTGATACGCCTCGAGGACGGCCGTGAGCATGTCGTGCCCTACACTCCCGAATGGACACTGAACCTTGCCGATTTCGACCGACCAGACCTGAAGCTGGTGTACCTTGCCAACCCCAACAGTCCCTCCGGCACCTCGCTGTCCCGGCACCAAGTAGCAGAGCTTGCCCGGGCGCTCCCTTGTCCGCTGGTCGTTGACGAGGCTTACGCCGACTTTGCCGAGGAGCATTGCGTCTCCTTGGTCCGCGACCACCCTAACGTCATCGTCACACGATCCTTCAGCAAGGGCTACAGTCTCGCCGGAATTCGCCTGGGATACCTGGTCGCCCAGGCCGCGATAGTGGATCAGCTCCTCAAGGTCAAGGACTCATACAACTGCGACGCCCTCAGCCTGGTGGCGGGCGCCGCCGCGCTCGAGGACCAGGACTATCTGGGTCTGACTCGCTCCAAGGTCCTGGCCACCCGCCGCCGGTTGACGGCAGCTCTGCGCGACCTCGGCTACGCTGTACCGGACAGCCAGGCCAATTTCGTCTGGGCGACGGGAGGCCCTCCCGCCAGGGAGACTTTCGAGCAGCTCAAGGAGCGCCGGGTTCTGGTTCGCCTGATGAGCTATCCGGGTTATCCGGCAGGTCTCCGCATCAGCATCGGCACCGACGGCGAGGTCGACCGGCTGCTTGAAGTCCTGACCAAACTGAAATGAGCCCCGGCCGCGCCGATGCAGTACAATCCCCACGATATGCCATGGATCCCTTGCCATCCGCCATCTGCCATCTGCCATCCGCCATCCGCCATCCGCCATCCGCCATCCGCCATCCGCCATCCGCCATCCGCCATCCGCCATCCGCCATCCGCCATCCGCCATCCGCCATCCGCCATCCGCCATCCGCCATCCGCCATCCGCCATCCGCCATCCGCCATCCGCCATCCGCCATCCGCCATCCGCCATCTGCCATCCGCCATTTACCATCTGCCATCTGCCATTTGCCATCTGCCATTCGCCATCCCGGTTTCCAAAGGAAAACTCCCTTGAACGAGCCCCATCGCCTCGCCGAGATCGTCCGCAAGACCCGGGAGACCGACATCCGCCTCGTGGCCAACCTCGATGGCCAGGGCCGAGCGGAGATCGCGACCGGCGTCGGCTTCCTGGATCATATGCTAGAATTGTTCGCCCGGCATTCGCTCATCGACCTGACGGTTGCCTGCACGGGCGACTTGCACGTCGATGATCACCACACGACCGAGGATGTGGGCATCTGTCTTGGCCAGGCGATCGACCGCGCCCTGGGCAACCGCGCCGGGATCAGGCGGTACGGTCAGGCGGTGCTGCCAATGGACGAGGCACTGGCGACTTGTGCCGTCGACCTTGGGGGCAGGCCATTCTTCGTTTGGAACGCTCCCATGCCGGCACCCAAGGTCGGCACGTTCGACAGCGAACTGGTCGCCGATTTCTGGCACGCCGTCTGCACCCAGGGTCGCATGAATCTCCATGTGATGCTGCACTACGGGCGCAACACCCACCACATCAGCGAGGCGATCTTCAAGGGCCTGGCGCACGCCATTCGCGAGGCCGTGGAGCTCGACCCTCGATCGGCCGAGATTCCTTCCACCAAGGGCGTGCTTTGAGCCCACCTGAATGAGCAACCCGAACTCGAGACACTGCAATGACTGAAGACCATTCCGGTGGGGCAAGAGCGAAGCGGCACGGGCTCGGCTCGGCCGTCAATCTTGTGCTGGTCGCGCTGGCGTTCGCGCTGCTGGGGCTGGTGCTCTGGCAGAACCGCGACAAGATTCGCGCGGTCTTCGCTCACCCGCTCGACCTCCGCCTGCTTGGACTCGGCGTGTTGATCTTCCAGTGCAGCCTGCTCATCACGTATGTGCGCTGGTATCTTCTGGTCCGGGTGATCGAGCCGCGGTTCACCCTGCGCTCGACGATGCTCCTGGGCTTCATCGGCTATGTGTTCAACCTGGTGATTCCCGGTGCCGTGGGCGGGGATTTCATCAAGGCTGCCTATCTGGTCCGGATGCATATCAAGAAGACACAGGCCATCGCCTCGATGGTGATCGACAGGATCCTCGGTCTGCTCGGACTCTTTGTGCTGGCGGCGCTGGCGGGCGCGGTGGCCTGGAGCGGGGTGGAGTCCTCCGAGGTCCGCAAACTGATCGTGGCCGCCTGGATTGCGACGGGGCTCGCGATCTTTGTGCTGGTGTTGATCTTCACCCAGGCCCTCAGCCGCCTTTTCCCCGGGCTGGGCGGCTCTGGCCAGGGCCGGCTGGCGGGCATCATGACCGAGCTGAAAGAGATGTCCACGACCTACCGGCGCCGGCTCGACGTCGTCTTCCTCGGCCTGGTCCTCTCGGTCCTGGGGCATGCGCTCAACGTCACCGCGTTCTACCTGATGAGTAAAATGCTCTTCCCAACCACCTTGACGACCACGCTGGCCCAGCATTTCTTGATGGTGCCCTTGACGCTCTTCACGATGGTCGTGCCGCTTCCTTTCGGAGCGCTCGGGCTGAGCGAGGGGGTCGGCGACCAGATCGGCAAACTCGTCGGGCACCCTGGTGGTGCGCTGGCGATGCTGGGCTTCCGTGTCTTGATGTACGCCTGCGGGCTGATCAGTGCCTGCGTTTACCTGGCGAATCTTCGCGAGGTCCGCAGCCTGACCTCCGAGGCCCACCACCTCGAGGAGGACCTGGAAGAGGGATCGCTTGACGATGCGGAAGCCATTCCCGGATCGCCAGCGCTCTGAGTCGCATCACCGTCGCGGAAATGAGCCCGTCATTCCTTGTCCGGAGGCTGCCTGCTCACTCGAAACTTGCCCTGCTCTTTTGTGACGATAAACCTGTCTCCCTGGACAGGCTGAAAGCTTTCAGGCTTTCCCTCAGCTTCTGCCCAGGCAAATCTCAGCTCGCTCGCCCGGCACTGCTGGTGGGTGCGGGTAACCCGCGGTTCCAGCGCAAGGTTTTGGACATCGAGCCGGTATTCGACCTTGGCATCCGATTCATTCGCGACGGAAAACTCGATCGCCGCCGACCTGGGCCGGCCGAAGACCTGCACGGCGTAATACTTGCCGGATTCTTTGCTCCGTGCGACCGCCATCCCCGTCTCGAGGAGGTCCGGATCAAGCATGTTCTTGCGGTGCCCCGGCGACTTCTTCCAACTCTCGATGAATCGACGGGCGAGGCCGTCGCTCTCGAAGCCGCTCGAGCTGTACGCGTAGGCGATGTTTTCGGCCACGATGCAAGGGGCGTAATCGTGCACCTTCGCCCGCTCGTTCGGATCGCTGCCGTCGGCCTCGTGGCTGAACTTGTCGTTCCGCGCCAGGAAGTCGGCGAAGTCGCGGGCGGTTGCCACAAGCTGCGGCTGGCTCTTGAGCTCGCCCAGGCCTTCTTGCTTACGGAACCGATTCGTGCCCTCCATGATGAGTCTGGTCACCTCGCCCAGATCCGGACTCTTCACTTCCCCGTCCACCTGCGAGTGAGCTCCGCTGGCGGCGGCCTCACTCGTCCCGCCAACCTGGCCACAAGCGATGGTCGCAGTAAGATACAGTCCCAGATGGATCGCAAAGACTTCACGGCACGCCATCGCTGCAACCCTCCGTGAGATCGACGCATCAGCCATCCAAGGTCGCGACTTCGGCCATCCTCTGCTTCACCAGGAGGAGAGCCGGCGCCACGGGCCAAGATTCATTGTAGGCAATCCGTGTTCCGGGTGAGATAAAGACCCCGGCAGACTGGCGTGCCATGGCACCGTCCTTTCCTCATCGGGTCGCGCGCGGGTGCCTTTACCTCGCTTGGAGAAATGTCGTACTGTGGCGTCTTCCGCTTGATGGGCCGCCGCGGGAGACGACGCAGCCCGCATGGCTATCGAGGAGGGGGAGGCGGCAACGCCCGTCCCCACCATCATCGAGCGCGCGCCGCCTGGGAACCCAACAGGATCAACGGGATGCAATGGTTGTCTTCACCCTGGTTCCAGCGCAAGCCGGTCTCGCAACTGATCGAAGAGATGAACTCGGGAGAGCGGCTGCAGCGCCGGCTGGGGCCGCTTTCCCTCATGTCCCTGGGCATCGGCGCGACAATCGGGACCGGTCTGTACGTGTCCACGGGCATCGTCGCCCGCGACATCGCCGGCCCCTCGATCATGCTTTCTTTCGTGCTCGCAGCGATTGGCTGTGGGTTCGCGGCGCTCTGCTATTCAGAGCTGGCCAGCATGGTCCCGGTGGCCGGCAGTGCCTACACGTACGCTTACGCCACGCTCGGTGAGCTGATCGCCTGGATCATCGGCTGGGACCTGATCCTCGAGTACGCCATCGGCTCATGCTTCGTTGCCAACGGCTGGTCGAGCTACTTCGATTCGATGCTCCAGCACGTGTTCAATATCCACCTGGACCCCCGGCTGCTTTCGCCTCCCTGGTACTACGACTTCAAGCAAGAGGAATTCGTCCTCCAGTTCGTGAACCTGAAGGACGGCGCCCAGTCCCTGGCCTGGTTCAACCTGCCCGCCGTTCTGATCACGGTGGCCATCACAATCATCCTGGTCATCGGCATCAAGGAGAGCGCGGGGTTCAATGCCGCGATGGTGCTGGTCAACATCGGCGTGGTGCTCTCCGTCATCGGCGTGGGAGTCGCGTACGTCGATCCAGCCAACTGGCGGCCGTTCCTGCACGAGGACAAGCAGTATCGCGGCATCGCTCTGGGGGCGGCCCGGATCTTCATCGCCTACATCGGGTTCGATTCGATCTCGACCCACGCTGAAGAAGCGCGCAAGCCCCAGCGCGACCTGGCGCTGGGCATCATGGGCGCGCTCGTGGTCTGCACGGTTCTCTATGTCGCGGTCGCGGCCGTGCTCACCGGCATGATCCCTTACCGGCAGATCAACGAGGCCGCGCCCCTGTCCGCGGCCTTGCAGGCCAAAGGGCTGACTTTTGCCGGGGGCATGATCACCCTGGGCATTCTGGCAGGAATGACCAGCTCACTTCTGGTTGGCAACCTCAGCCAGCCGAGGATCTTGCTGGCCATGGCGCGCGACGGCCTGCTGCCGCACTCGTTCTTCGGCGCCGTGCATTCCCGGTTCAAGACCCCCTGGAAAGCGACGATCCTGGTCGGTGTGGTGGTCGCCCTGGGCGGTGCCCTGGCTCCGCTCGGCTTTCTTGCCGACCTGGTCAGTATCGGTACGCTCTTCGCTTTCGTGATCGTCTCCGCGGCCGTCTGGATCCTGCGGATCACCGACCCCGACGTGCACCGGCCGTTCCGTACGCCCTTTGCGCCTTTCGTCTCGATCATGGGCGTCCTGGTCAACGGCGGCCTGATGTTCTCGCTGGGCCGGGACAACTGGATCCGGCTGGTGATCTGGCTGATCGTCGGCCTGTTCATTTACATTGGCTACAGCAGGCATCACTCGGTTTTGAGCCGGCGGACCGCTCTTGCCGCGGGCGGGAGCGACCCCGGGCTGGCGGTTGCCGGCCCGGCCTCGCAAGATTGAGCCATTCCGCCGGTGATTGCGCAATCAAGCCTCGGAGACATTGCGATGACCCTGCGTCCACTCGGTTGGCCAAAGCTGGTCGCGGGGCTGCTCTGTCTGCACGCTTGGGCCTGCGCCGCGGCTGGCGAGGCCGCCGATTCTTCGCCCCGATCCACAAGTTTCACGCTCCAGCCAGGCCAGTCGAAACCGTGCTTGCTGGGTGATTTCAAGGCGGCCCAGACCCTCCGCCTGCTGTTGAGTCTCGAGCACTCGCCCGGCCCAGGGGACCGTGTCACGGCCGAGTTCGCCGGACCCGGCATCCAGCCGATCAGCAAGGAAATGAACGCGGGCGATCCCGATTGGTTCCTGACCTGTCGACCGACCTCTGACGGCCCGGTCGCGGTCACGCTGACCAGAGGCAATGATTCGAGTTGCGCCGCGCTCTTGGTTCGCGTTCAGTGGCGGCAACTCCCGCTCGCCGAATCGGAACGCGTGGCCATCGAGGCCGAGCCCAACGACCGATGCCAAGAGGCCAACCCGCTGCAACTCGGCCGCGACGTCCATGGCACGGCCGACGACGTGGATTATCTTGCCAACACCAATGAGGGAAAACGCGGCTGCGACTGGTTCAGGTTCGAGGTGGAGGGTCGGGAACCGGTCCTGGTCTACTTCCAGCTTGACCTTCTTGACCGCGACGTCTCGGCCAACCTCAGGGTCTACACCGTGGATCAGAAGAGCGCTGGGACGACGCTCTATCTCACCGGCAAAGACCCGATGGAGATCGTCCATGACCGGGAGCGCGAGCGTTACTCGAAGCACATCAGCCGGACCTTCACGAAGGGAACGTACTACCTCGAGGTCAACGCGAACCATCCTGACTACATCCTCCGCACGAGGGTCTTGCCAGTACCGCCATACAACGAACCTGCGCAGGCCGTCGAGGCCGGGATGCACTACATCACGAACGCCGGCGACGCCTGGCTCGCCCAGGTCCCCCGTGCGGGCAATATCTTCATCCGGGGCGACATTATCCATGACACCGGAACCCGCTGCACCGCCTGCCACGCCTCCAGCTTCTCGACCGAGGCCAACCTGGCGGCCCACCGCAACGGCTACCCGATCCGCTCGAAATCGAACTTCCAGTACGTGACGGACCGGATCGCCAACTCGATGACACCGCTGTACGGTGACGACGGCCTGTACTGGCAGCGGTTCATCGCGACCCCGCTTCAAGCCCAGGGCGAGCAGGGAGGAATCCTGGCCGACTTCGAGCGCGCGGTGTCAGGCCGGCAGAGCCCGATCGTCGAGCGGTTCGGTCCGTTCCTCAAGACCGCCTGGGGAAGCCGTAGCGACCTGCCTCCGGACGAGCAGAATGCCGTCATCCCCATGGACAGTAAGTTCGGAATCGCCTGGCGGGACTGGCGGGTCTTGACCGAGATCGCGCAGCGAACCGGGGACGCCGGCTACTCCCGGGCTGCGGCCAATATCGCCCGAATTCTGGGCGAACGGGCAGCCGACAAGCGGATCGAGACGCTGCAGGACCGGATCCACCGGCTCCACGCCTGGTGGCTGATCGACCGGAACCAGTTTGCCAACAAGATCAAGCGTGAGACCGGCGCCCTGCTCGCGCTCCAGAACCCCGACGGCGGCTGGCACGAGACCGACTCCCAGCCCGGCCCGAGCGCCGTGTACACGACCGGGCAACTCGTCGACACGCTACTCGAGATCGGCCTGCCTCGCGATGATCCGGCCGTCGCCCGGGCGCTGCGTTACCTGCTGGCTGAGCAGCAAGATTTCGGCGGCTGGTTCCAGACCACCACGCATGAAAACTTCCGCACGCCGATGCGCGAGACGCGATATGCGGTCATGGCACTGGCACGGGCGTACCCTCGAGACGGGGCGCCTCTGAACTCGTGGGGCAACCGTGATGAGGGCCCGGCCCGGCTTCCCCGCACCGATTCCCTCGTGCACACTCTCGACGACCTCGAGAACCTCTGGGACGTGCCCCCAGGCGATCAACCGCGATTCGCCGGTGAGATTGTGCGACTGCTCGCCGATCCCGAGCCACTCGTGCGCGCCGCGGCCGCGGCCTGTCTGGGAAGGCTGGGACGTCCCGAAGCGACATCCCCCCTCGTGCGTTCTCTGGGCGATCCCTCCAAGATCGTCTGGCGCTCCGCGGCTTGGGCCCTGAGGCGCCTGGGCAATCAGGGAATCGGCATGGATGCGATCAAAAAGGCGCTGGACGATCCGGATCCGCGCGTGCGCCGGGGTGCGACCCGGATCTTCGCCTACCAGTTCCCGGGCATGGACACCCGGCTTGACTTGGCCGAGCGGCTGGTCGAGCTGACCCGCGACCCCGACCTCTGGACTCGCCTGCAGGCCCTGCGCAGTCTGCGGCAGTGGTTCTACCGCACCGGCGACATTCCCTTCCAGCGGCGGATCATCGACACCTACCTGGCCCGGATGGCCGAGCCAGACGTTGCCGTCGTGCGGAGGAACCTGAGCGAGGGGCTGTACATCATGCTCGACGAGAACCTGGGCGGCGGTGTCAGCCTTCAGAAGAATATCGCCGAGCTGCCCGAAAAGCTCCGGCCAGGCATCATCGAGGCGCGCAGGGCCGTCGAGCGGGACGTGCTTCTGAACCCGGTTCTGGCCGCACTGGAGGGTGGCAACTTGCTCCAGCGCAGCGCGGTGCTCAAGGCATTTGACGGATCGTTCCTCAAGGGCCGCTTCTACGCCCGCCAGCCCGAGAACATGATCGACGTCGGCAACGACCGCGAGTTCGGCTTCCTGTACGAGCCGCCCCTGGGGCTGCTCGAGCGGACGTTTACCACGCTCTTTGCCGCCAAGCTTCCCGCCGAGCCGAGGCGCCAGGCCATTCAGCTTTGCAGCTTCTTCAAGGTGCCGGAGAGGACGAGCAATGCGGCGATCCAGGCTCACCTGCTCGCCGCGCTGACCGACTCCGATGCCAGCGTGCGCGCGGCGGCCCGCGGCGTCGTTGGCAGCGAACTGTCGCTCACAGGCGCCGAGGACGAAGCGGGACGGTTGAGCGCGCTGAACGACGTTCTGACCGGGACTGGATCTGGCGACGCTCGCGCGGCCGTGCTTGCCGCGATCGGCCGCAACGGCCGCCTGGGCGAGAGCCCGGTGATCAAGGCCGCGATTCGCAGCCTCAGACCTCCTGATCTGGGACCAGGGTAGGTTGCGGGTCGTAGGAGTTATCTGCTTACGCAGATGGTGTTTGGGAGATCTTCGTCTGAGTGGATAAGATGGCACGATGGGAAATAG
>JBEKTN010000385.1:0-9458 GCA_049516015.1 Isosphaeraceae bacterium
CATCGGGCGGCAGCGTGCACTGTCCCTGTGGCATGCGAGTCATTGCCTCCTTGCAACCTGGGTTCTCAGTAAACCCAAGGTTACAGGAGGCCGTGACTTGCGCCTATTTCAACGGTATTGCGTCTAAACCTGACAAGTTGACTGGATCGCTGCTCGAAAATCCGATACTATAAAAAAGGTTTACCCTCATCCATTCCACTGAATCACGGATGGATGTAGCTTCGACGTCAAGGGGCGAAGCGATCCATGTGGAAGTATCTTGCGCCAAATTGCCGTCGCAGGCCGAATCTCGATCCGCTGGAAAGCCGCTATCTTCTGAGTGGCGGGATCGAGGTGATTGAGGTGCACACGGCGCCAGCCCTTATTATTGGTCTCGATTTCCGCCAGACACCGCACCCGGTAGATGATTTTGGAAGCACGGCAATCTCGCCGGTTTCGAGCGTCCCTGGGGATTGGCCGATGCCCGGGCTCCATCACGATTTCTCTCCCCCGGTCGAAATGTCCCTCTCCGCCGCGGATTTTCATACCTATTCCGATCCCCAGGTGACTTCACTGATATTACCCGATTCGGAACCGGAAAATGCTGCCGCATCGACACCAATCTCCGAAAGCATGGCAGCCGTCGTAGCCCCTCCGAGCCATGGCGATGTTCCACCCGGTTTGCCGCCTCCACCAGGCCAGCCGCCACCCTTTCTGTTCCTGAGTGGGAACCCTGAGAGGTTTCTGCATGCTGCGCGTGATCTATCGACCAGACCTCTCCCGGATGAGACGACACTGGGCTCCGCAGAGGACACATCTCAAGCCGACGACGTGACTGTATCCCCTGCGGGCAACCAATCCGCAGTCCAGGCCCAGGGAGGCAACTCCATCGGCCAGATTGCACCCTTCGTCATCGTCTCACCCGGGAATCTAACCGCTCTCTTCAAACCGGAACCCGAGCATGATGACCAATCAATCCCAATGGCACGGAGCGGTGAATCTCCAGGCAATCAGCCGGTTGAGGCGGCTCAGGTCAACCTTCCCAAGTCTGGCTCGGCAAGTCTGGTGACGACTGATGACTCCACTGCTGATGGGGTTGCTCATCGTGGCGACGATAATCCCGTAAGCGTGGGCGATCCTCTGTTGAGCGGCAACCAGACAAAGCTTCTCTTGCCTCAGGCGGCCGGTTTGATTGCCAACGCGGTGCCCTTCGACCAAGCCGCTCTGGAGAAAGCCGTCGACCAGTTTTTCGACCAGCTTGAATCCCTGGGAATGGGGCAACTCGTGGAACAAGGACCGACACGCATAATCCCGCTCTCGTTGGCACTGCTCAGCACGGTGACGGCCGTGGAAGTAGCACGCAGGCGACTGAAATCCAGAACCGGTGAGAGGAAGGCCACGGAAAGACAGAATCCTCTCGGCAGCGAAGAACTCCTTGGCTTCCCAGAACTGCCAGGAAGTTGGTCCACTAATCTGACATGAGCATCGACCATCTGGATGAGTTGATCGAGCGGTTGAACGATGGCGATATCGTTGCTGCCGAGCGAGCATTTCTCGCTTATGAACCCTATCTTCGGATGGCGGTCAGGCGCCAGTTGACCGGCCCTTTGCGGTCCAAGCTTGACTCCATGGACATCGTTCAATCGGTCTGGGCCGATGTCCTGTGCCGCTTTCGCGAGGCAGGATGGCGATTCGCCGATCCCGCCCTTCGAGCCTTTCTGGTGAAGGTAGCTCGCAACCGACTCATTGATCGCAGACGCGAGCATCACCGAGCCCTGGAGCAGGAACGCCCGCTGCACGAGATCACCTCCCGCGAGTTGCCCCACGCCGGTCAGCCTCGGCCTAGCGAGGTCGCTCAAGGTCACGAGCTTTGGGAGCTTATGCTGGAGAAATGCCCTCCTGCTCACCGCGAGATTCTGCGACTGAAGCGGCAGGGTCTTTCGCTTGCAGAAATCGCCGCTCGCACGGGTTTTCACGAGGGAAGCATCCGGCGAATCCTCTACGACCTGGCTCGACGGCTGGCCGTCCCACGGAGGACCGCGGGCACTTCGCCCGGCACCGCTCCGCAAGAGGAATGACCCATGCCGCCGCCTTCCTCCTCGGAAACTGCCGAGCCGGTGCGTTCGTCGTGGAACCCTGCTCTGACAAGCTCGGAACGTTCCCGAGGGCCTGAAAGCGAGTGGGTCTCGCGCCAGGTCCAGGCGATGGCTGCCGCCTGGGCTCGCGGTGAGCAGATCACCGTTGAAGAGCTCTTGAAGCAGTACCCCGGACTGAGCCCGGAGAAAGCGGTCCGGCTGGTGTACGAAGAAGTCTGTCTCCGCCGCGAAGCGGGAGAGCAGGTGGTCACCGCCGAGGTTATGACCCGGTTCCCCCAGTGGCAAGATGAACTCGAACTGCTCCTTAGCTGTGATCGCTTGCTGTGGCCACTTTCCCGGGCTCCGGATTTCCCCGAAGTTGGTGAGCAGCTCGGTCCATTCCGCCTGCTTTCCGAGCTAGGCCAGGGTGCCTCGGGTAAGACCTATCTGGCTGCGGAGCCAGCACTGGCAGACCGGCTGGTCGTCTTGAAAATCATTCCCGACGACCAGGAGGAACACCTCTCATTGGCCCGATTCCAGCACACGCATATTATTCCTCTGTTCTCGGAGCAGACATTTCCGGACCGGGGGCTGAGAGCTCTCTGCATGCCCTACCTCGGCGGCACGAGCCTGGCGCGTTTGCTGGAAGCGCTGGCCGAAGTCCCCCTGGTACAGCGGCGCGGCCGTCACCTCCTCGAAGCCCTTGGCCGGGTCCAAGCCGGACACCTTCCCCTGCCAGCGTCTGACGAGGGTCCCTACCGCCGCTATCTGGAACAGGCATCCTACATCCAGGCCGTATGCTGGATCGTCGCCTGCCTGGCCGACGCTCTGCATGAGGCGCATGCTCATGGCCTCGTGCACATGGACGTGAAGCCTTCCAACGTACTGATTGCGGCCGACGGACTACCGATGCTCCTTGACTTTCACCTGGCTCGAAAACCGATAAAGTCTGGTGAGCGAGTCGCCGACCGGCTCGGGGGAACGCCGGGCTGGATGGCACCCGAGCAAGCAGCAGCTTTGAAGGCCGTGAGCCTGGGGCAGCCTGTTCCTGAGCCGGTAAACGGTCGCGCGGATCTCTACCCCCTGGGGCTCTTGCTGTGCGAGGCACTCTGCGGCCCCGGTGCAGGTATCGAGGGAGCGAAGGGAAAACCCTGGCAACGTCGCAATTCCCAGATCAGCAGTGGCCTGGCCGACATTGTGCAGAAATGTCTTGCCGTCAAGCCCTCCGAGCGCTACCTCGACGCGGCAACCCTGGCCGATGACCTGCGCCGCCACCTTAACGACTTACCGCTCCGCGGCGTCGCCAACCGAAGCTTCATGGAACGGTGGCGAAAATGGCGAAGGCGGCGGCCCTCGGCCCTGGCTCGTGGGACGGCCTGGTCTTTCACACTGGCTGCGCTGGTTGTGGCCGCCGCTTCGGGGTACGCGTTTTATCGCCAGCGCGTTCGTGAGGCCGAAACGGACCTCGAGGATGGGCAAAAACTCCGTGTCGAACATCGGTTTCCCGAGGCCGTTCGCATCTTGAGTCGCGGCTTGGAGCGCGCCTCCGCCAGTCTTGCACCCCAGCATCTCAAAGATTTGCTTGGTAGGCAGCTTCGCCTGGCGAAACTGGGACAGGTGGCCATCGAGCTCCATCACCTTGCCGACCTTGTTCGCTTCCGGTACGGCATCACACCACCCGCGGGTGAAGAGGCTCGGAATCTGGTTGGTAAGATCTCAGCCATCTGGGCCGAACGCAATCTCTTGCTCAAGCCCGACGGAGAAGCTCTCGACGCCGAGCTGGAACAAGGCATCCGAACCGACCTCCTCGAACTGGCTATCGTTGGGGCCGACCTGCGCGTGCGGCTCGCCTCCAAGAGTGCTGGTAACGAGGCGCTACGCGAAGCCTGCCGGCTCCTTGATCAAGCCGAAGCAACCTGCGGACCTAGCCCGGCTCTGAACCGCGAACGCCGAGCTTACGCCAAGGCCCCGCGCGAGATCCGCTCCTTTCACGAGCCTGATCCCACCCCCCAGTCCGCCAGGGAGCACTTTGACCTGGGGCGATCCTACCTCCGCTCAGGTTTGGTCGCGGAGGCAGCCGAGGAGTTTCAGCGTACGCTCGAGCTCCGACCCCAAGATTTCTGGCCCAACTTTTTCCAGGGGCTCTGCGCTTACGAGCTGGGACACTTCGAGGATGCCGTCGCCGCCTTTCGCACGTGCATTGCGCTGGCCCCCACAAGGGCAGAATGCTACTACAACCGGGCACGGGCCTCAGATGCCCTGGAACACGCCAGACAAGCTTTCAGCGACTACAGCCGCGCTCTTGAACTTGATCCCAGCCTCGCCGTGGCTGCACTGAACCGGGGGATTCTCTCCTACAAGGCTGGCCGCACAGACGATGCGATCGCCGACTTTCATAGAGCCCTTCTGGCCAGGCCCGACTCGGAAACCGTGGGCCGTACGCACTATAACCTTGCTCTTACCCACCTGGCCAAAGGCGACCGCACCTCAGCCCTGGCCAGCGCCCAAGAAGCTATCGCCTGGGGATATCGGAAGGCTGGTGACCTTAGCGACAAACTGCGGCGTGGACAATGAGTCAAGATCGTGTTCCCTGGCAATGAAGGCTTAGTGGAAAAGAAGGTCAAAGGTGATCTGGCCAACTTCCTGCTCGTCGACCTGAGCTCGGGCAACTTGTGGCACTTGGGCCGGTTGCAATGTGCGGTACCTGCGACTCTTGTCATTGACCGTTAGTGAAATAGCACTCACAATTGTCGTTGCACCAGCGTACTTCGGGCAGTCCCTGACAGAGACAAGACGTTGCTAATCCATCCGCGCAGGAAGTTTCCATGGGGACGACCATTCTGATTTGCACATATGGAAAGCGCGTCAAGGCACCCGGCGCGAGGCCGGGAAGGGTGGGACGATGCCCGGCTTGTGGAAGTCTACTTGAAGTTTCACCCGAGTCGGCTGTGCGCTCTTCCGGGCCGTCGGCCTGGCCGGGATGGCACTCTGGCTGGCAACGCTCCCGAACATCCAGGCGGGCATTGACATGATGGTGGTCGTCTTGATCGGCCTGGTTATTTCCGGAGTCGCAGCAGCCCTGCTTGCCCGGTCCCTGACCAGAAGCTTCTCGTACTTCCGCCGCTCACAAGAGGAACTCGAACGCAACCTCGCATGGGTCAAGACCACGCTCATCCATAGCGGTCGTTGAAACCGAGAGCCAAGGAACGCTTTGGGCTCGCGGGTAGCGAAGCGTAGCTTCGGGCTCATTCCGACTCACGGCATGTCGGTGAGCTGATGACCGGCTCGGAGACGGACCCGAGGCACGGAGGCTCGAAGCACAAAAGATCACGCATCTGAATGGCAAGGCCCGGGGAGTGCAGTGCTCACCCCGGGCCATGCTCATGAACGATACATGCCACAACATCGAGCTCGGTTCCGCGTCAACGCCCCTTCTTCTTGAAGAGACGCTCCTCGACGAGAGTATGAACCGCCTGATCAATCAGGTGGCCGTTCGAACCGGAGGTAGTCACAGTCTGGTCAGCTTGGACAGCACGTGGTTGAACTTGGACCACCTTTGTCTTCGACGTCACCGCTTTGACAGGCTTGGTCGACTTCGGCTTGGCTGGAGGCTTGCTTGCGGGCTTTATATGGGGCGCTGGCCCTACCTTGAACGCTACCGGTACGCTGAGCTTATAAGATGACCCACTCGGACTGAGCGCCCGTGCCTCCATTGTATAACTGCCGTTCTTGATGCCGGCGGGAAGATGGAAGCTGAAGTCGCCGGCTGCGTTTGTTACCACAACTCCGACGATCTTTGCTCCTCCGATGACATGTGAGCCGCCCAGGATCAGGTCGACCGTCACGCCGGGACTGGTTGTCCCTACGAACCAAGGCTGCCGGCCGATGGCGTAGATGGTGCCAAGGACTGTCACGGAACTTCCCGATGCGAACCCCACCGTCGGCGTAATGAGAGTTTGCTGCGGCGTCGGCGTCGGGGTGGGCGTCAGCGTCGGCGTCGGCGTCGGCGTCGGCGTCGGCGTCGGGGTGGGCGTCGGCGTCGGCGTCGGGGTGGGCGTCGGTGAATCGCTGGGCACACGATATGAAAGCGGAGCGGCCAAGGGGATGTCGGCCGAGGCCTGGCTGAAGGTGGCGATCACCGTCCCCGCTGCCTCGATGAACTGGCCGGTGCTGGGCCGGAAGATAACTGGCTGGGTCGAGCCGTCGCCAAGGTAGTCGGCCGGGGCTGGGACATCACCTTTCTGGAACCCGGGGACGGTATAGATGCCGCTGGGCCCGAGGATCGTGAACACTCCGGTGATCGGGTCGAACACCGCGGCCTCAGTGTGTCCGAGGATCAGAGTGTTCGGGATCGTGTTGGGGTTGAGCAGGGCCTCTTGATAATAGGTCGAGTTATCGTACTGCCCCGGCACGGGGACAAGGCTGGTCAGGTCCGCCGAGCTGCCCACACCCAGCTTGAGGGTCTTGGTGTTGCCATTGGGCTCCAGTACGTAGAAGTTCCCCGTGCTGGGCCGGTAGACGGCAATCTGGTCGTAACCAAGGCCGTCATAGCTGCCCGGAACGGGAATGTCACCCGTTTGGCCGAACGTCACGGTGCGAATACCGGTAAATGCGCTGACGATGGTCCAAACACCCTGGCCTTGGGCGTTGATCGTGAAAACCGCGGCCTCTTCCGGCGCATTGGCGTCGAAGTAGCCCACGACGGGAAGGCTCGAGTTGGGCGTGCCCAGTGCGAAGGACGAGACAGCGTTGGACTTCGAGTCATCCATATACCAGGTCGCGGTGCTGGACTGGAAGTAGGCCAGATCGGTATAGCCATCGCCGTCGAAGTCACCCTGGAAGGGGATGACGTTGGCGGGGCCGAAGGACGTGCCGCTGGTGAACCAGAACGGAGGAGGAGCGGGAGACGTCGGGGCAAGAATGTCGTTTGAACGAGCCACTGCCCCAGGTTGGGTGCGGTGAGGCTCTGGGAGCCCGTGACCGTCGCGTTCGCCGAGAGCGTGATGGCGGTCGAGCTGTTGACTGTCAGGATCGTCGTCCCAGACGGGACGCCGGTGCCGGTGACGGACGCCCCGGCGACCAGCCCCGTCGTGCTGCTGATGCCCGTGACGGACGCCGATCCCTTCGTCAGTGTGCCGGTGAAGGTGATACCGCGGCTGTAGAGGGCCGCGTCGGCATAGCTATCGGCATTGTAGTCGGACCCGACGGAGACGATCGCCACGGTCACCGGATTGCTCAACGGGGAGGCATTGCCGCTGAGGACGTCGACCACGATGACGCCCAGCTCGATCGTGCCGTTGATCAAGGTAAAGGGCAACTGGATCCAGAAGTCGTAGGGCTTGCCGTTGGCATCATTGGTCAACGCGGTGAGGCTCTGGGAGCCGCTGGCCGTCGCCTCGGCCGAGAGCGTGATGGCGGTCGAGCTGTTGACGGACAGGATCATCGTCCCAGACGGGATGCCGGTACCACTGATGTTCTGCCCGGCGACCAGCCCCGTCGTGCTGCTGATGCCCGTGACCGACGCCGATCCGCTCGTCAGTGTGCCGGTGAAGCTGATGGGCTGAGCGATCGCCGTGTTCTGGACCACCGGAACCGTGGCGGTGAGGCTCTCGGAGTTACTGACCGTCGCGTTCTCCGAGAGCATGATCGTGCCGGTCGAGCTGCTGACGGACAGGATCGTCGTCCCAGACGGGATGCCGGTGCCGGTGACGGCCTGCCCTGCGGCCAGCCCCGTCGTGCTGCTGAGGCCCGTGACGGTCGGCAATCCGCTCGTCAGTGTGCCGGTGAAGCTGATGAGCTGGAACAACTCGACTTTATCGCCCGCCCCGGCCGTGCCGATGAACTGCGGCGTGCGGTCGCTGGTGACATTGTCCCCCACGATCCCCGTGTCGCTGGCGGGGTTGAGGCGGAAGTCGGTCACCTGGGCCGGCGTCGTGTTGTCGATCAGAAACGTGACGGTATTGCTCGTGGTCGTGCCGAGACTGGGGTACTGGGTATACGCCGCCTGGACGTAGACCTGGAAGGTCCCATTGGATAGGGGCGGCTGACCGGACGAATTCGGGGGATTCTGGAACAAGAAGTTGAACGAGCCGTTGGGGCTGATATCCGAGCTCGGCAGGGGGAACTGCAAGGTGGGGGGGGGAAGACGCCGTTGACCTCCTGGGTTTTGAAGACCGTGATCGTGACCCCGGGGCCGGTCGCGCCCAAGAATTCGGGGTTCTCGATGTTGGTCACAGGGTTGCCGTTGAGCGTACCCTTGATGTCGGCGGGTAACATTTGCAGACTCGGCGGCACACTGTTGTCATTGAGGGTAAAGCTGTACGTCACCTTGTTGCCGACCGATCCCGCGTTGTTGGTGGCGAAGATCTCGATCGTCTTCGGACCGTTGGTCATATAGTAGCTGGCCGGGTTGAACGGGATGGAGAAGTTGCCCAGGGCATTGGTGGAGTTGCTCGAGTTCGGAGTTGGGACCGGATCGGCGGGATTGAAGCCCGCGATGACAACCAGGCTGGCTGGATTGGTCACGTCTTCGACGGTGATCCAGGTGGCATTGCCGAAGCCGCTGATCTCGCTCGAGCCGCTGATGGTGATTGGGCTGGTCACGACCGGCGAGCTGTCGGTGCCGGTTCCCGCGGTGGTCGGGCTGACCGTGACCTCGTCGCCAAGGATCAGCGGCGCCAGGTTGATGGCGAACGAGCCGCGGCCGAAGGTCGAAGCCAGCATCAGATCGGGGTCTGGGGTGGCCGTGGGGTTGGCGGCGGTAAGGCTCTGGGAGCCGCTGGCCGTCGCGTCCGCCGGGAGCGTGATGCTGCCGGTCGAGCTGGAGACGGTCACGATTGTCGTCCCGGCCGGGATGCCGGTGCCGACGACGCTCTCGCCCGCGATCAGCCCCGTCAGGTTGCTGACGCCCGTGACGGACTCCGACCCGCTCGTGAGTGTGCCGGTAAAGACGTAGGCCTGGTAGGGACCGGCCAGGGTGGGCATGCCGGTATTGGGATCGACATTGCCCAGGGACAGGCTGAGGGACGAGACCGGGACATGGGGCGGTTGCCCCCCTGGGCCTCCGCGCCCAAGGTCGTGCTCGGGAAGAGCGACCACGTCAGGCCGTCGTCAATCGACTGGTACACGCCCGAGTTGGCGGACACGTAAAGCACGGGGTGATACCCTACGCCGTTAACCCTTTTTGTCGATTTGCAAAAGAAGTCTTGATGCAACTGAGGCTTATGGCTCAAGTCATGCTTTACCACAAGTGAGGCTTGGCCCACTACCTCACCCGAAAGGAACTGCAGTTCAGACGTAAGCCGGCGGTCGGCGGAAAGCGGGGGTTAGGTGCGGTCAGGTTCGGGGGGGGCGGGCTCGGCTGGGTCGGGCATGGATTCATGCAACAGGCGGCGCGTCTTGCTC
>JBEKTN010000386.1:0-7841 GCA_049516015.1 Isosphaeraceae bacterium
GCTTTGGTAGGATGAGCGCACCAGAAACCATCGGACACCCGAGTCATGCCTCAGAAAATCCTCGACGTAGCCGACTGTTGTGGAGTCACTTGGAAAAAGTACGCTCTTTCCGGATGAACCATAAAGGAGCCGCTTTCCCTCCTTGAATGCACCGGCGATCCGCTGGTCGAACGAGCGGTGGTCCACTCTACCCAGGGACTTTTCCAGGCGCTGGATCGAGGACAACGTGGACATTATGAACTGTTTCGGACCCATGGACTCTCTCCTTCCCTTCCGCGCTATACTACCCTGTGCCGGAACACCCTATCCACGACGAACTTCGCGACCGTCGCCTAACGAAGTGCCGACTAAAACTTCACGGCCGTGTAGCGGTAATTAGCTTCTACCGTTTACTGACGCTCAAGCTATTGTTATGTAAAGCAGCGCACAGATCGAGCGCGCGTCGGTCCGACACACCGCGGTTGATCAGACCGAAGCGCGCGGTGTCGCTGGCTTTGGCCCGGACGATTGCGCCGTCTGCCGCAGTGAGAATCGCGTAAGGAGGTCGAGTGAAGTGCGCCCTTGGGATCGTACCGACCAAGCCCGACGCTCGGCACATCGAGGTCAAGGGCCCCGCCAAGGGCACGACCTCGATCACGGTCACCCGCAACGAGATCCTTTTCGCCGTCAACCAGGGCGCCCGGTCGGTCCTCGCTGTTGTATTCGTCGGCCTTGACGATAGCATTGAGGGGCCATTCTATCTGGCCAATCCGTTCCAGCGCGAACCGGACTGGGGGGTAGCTGTGGCGAACTACGACCTCGGGCGATCTCTTCAACAGGTTCGGGCGGCCGACAAAAACCAATGATTCTAAATAGTGTCGAACTCACGAATTTTCGGTGTTTCGACTCGCTGTCTGTCCGGCTGGACAGGCATCTCAATGTCTTCGTGGGCGGCAATGGGGCCGGTAAGTCCACATTACTAGACGGGATTGCGCTGGCCCTCGCACCGATCCTGAATCGGCTTCCCTTCGAGAAGAAGCCTCGGACGGCTTCGATCGTGCCTTCCGATATCCGGCTCGTCGGGGAGGACCGAGCCGCCGCGTTTGCGTACGTCGCCGCCGAGGGGAGGGTTGATGGCTCCGGGCCAATCTCCTGGGGCCGCACTAAGTACCGCGATCCATCCCCGACGACGAAAGCGCAAACGCCACGGAATAGAAGAGATCTCAAAGACCTTCACTCCTATCTCGACCGGATCGTCGACGCCCACAACGAAGGGCAAGCCTATACCCTCCCGGTGTTCGCGCTCTACGGCACGAACCGGGCCGTCGACGTGCCGCATTACCGATTGCGCAGGCAGACGACTCCGAAACGCTTCCAGCGCCTCTCCGGCCTCGATAACGCCTTGGAGGCCAAGACCGATTTTCGCCGCGCCATCGGCTGGTTCGACTTCTTCGAGCAGCGCGAGCTGAGGGATCGCCGCGACGAGGTCATCAACGGTCCTCTGCCCACCCTGGAATGCGTCCGCCGGGCCATAAGCTCGATGATCCCGGAAATGCGAGCCCCTCGGATCGACGGGACGACTGGACGCTTCGCGGTGGACACGACCGACCCGAGCGGTACGGAAATCAAACTCCATCTCGATCAACTCTCCGACGGCTACCAGGTGATGCTGGGCGTGGTCATGGATTTCGCCTTGCGCCTTGCCCTCGCGAATCCCCCCGAAAAGACCCATGAGGATGCCCTCCAGAGCGACGCCATCCTCATCATCGACGAGGTGGACCTCCACCTACACCCGGCCTGGCAGCAGCGTGTGATCCCCGACCTGCGCCGGACCTTCCCGAACACGCAACTTGTCCTCACCACGCATAGCCCACAAGTCGCGACCACCGTACCGAGCGCGAGCCTCAAGATCCTCGCTCAATCGCGGCTGTACGCGGCCACGCCGGGGACCGAAGGCGCCGAGGCGCAGCGCCTCCTGGAAGACGTCTTCGGCGTCAATCCTCGCCCCGATGTCCCGCTCGCCCGCGAGCTCGACGAGTACCTGCGGCTGGTCGATCAGCGCCAATGGGATACGCCGAAAGCCCGGGATTTGAGGGCCAAACTCGATGCCTGGAGCCAGGGGAACGAGCCCCGCCTCGTCGACGCCGACCTCCAGATCGAGAACCTGAAGTGGGAGCTGGGCCAGTGAGACACGTCAGGAAACCGCCCGAGCCGGTGTCTTTGACCGTGTTCCGGGCGGCGCAGCCCCATGCCACTTGGGAGCAGATGCGCGACGACGCGCACCACGGCGGGCAGCAGGCTTATGCGGACATCAAGTCCGACTTGGTCCAGGCCCAGCGGGGACTGTGTGCTTATTGCGAGAGCTACATCAGCTCGGGGCTAACAGACGATGAGGTGGTGGGGGCCAGATCTCGGCAGCGCGTCGAGCACTTCCACCCGAAGAGTGATACAACCGGGATTGTCAATTGGGCGCTGCACTGGCCGATCCTCTGGGCGGTCTGCCTGGGCGGGTCCCAGAAGCCGCCCGAGGGCGAGCCGTTCGACCCCGCTGAGTAACTCCCCCCACTCCCGGACAACCTTAGTTGCGACTCCTATAAGGACCATCAGATCCGGGCGGGGCAATTGGCCCCGAATCCCGAGGGCTGGATCCTGGCGCCGCACGAAGTCCCCACGTTCCCACGGCTGTTCCGATACGCCCCGGACGGGACACCCGAGGCGGACCCCGATGGTTGCGCCGGCCATGTCGTGCCGGGCAACCGTCATCCCGATACGGCGACACTCGTCTCGGAGACCGTGAAACACCTGAACCTCGGCTGTGACCGCTTGAATCGAAACCGCCAGATCGCTAGGGGGCGGTTGGAGAAAGAGATCGGGCGACTCCGACGAGAGCGGCCCGGCGCTAACCCATCGGAGGTTCTTCTGGCCCTCGCCAGGCGGTTATTCTCGAACGATCCGACCCGGCGGTGGATCGAGTACTTTACTCTCATCCGATGGCGTCTGGGTGACTCGGCGGAACGACATTTACGCGACATCGGATTCAATGGTTGAACGGACCGGGGGTTTCTCGCTGGGTCATTGCGTGATTATTCCCAAGGAGCTGATCGAGGTTGCTCTGCCGCTCGACGCCATCAACGTGGCGGCGGCGGCGCGGGAGAAGTTGTTCCGGCACGGGCACCCGTTCACGTCGCATCTCTGGTTGGCGCGACAGCCGCTGGCCGCTGCGCGGGCGTTCATCTTCGCTCAGCTCGTCCACGACCCCGAAGACCTGTGGCGCTGCTAGCCACGCCCGGCATGGCCCGAAAACCCTCACGAGACATTAAGGCCGTCCCGGGTCGGAGTGACGTCACTGCGTCACCCGGGGCAGAAGGGGTAGCCATCGCGTTTACACTCTGAGGTGGGTCTCCCTCGGACGCCCTTGGGGCTACAAGTTACCTGCTGTCCCCAAAGCTGGGCAGGAGTGCCGTCCGGTTCGGATCACCGGGCGGACACGAACCAACAGGCGGGTTGCGCGCGTCGGTCCGACGACACCGAATCATCGAGCACGCGATTGGGCGCGTCGGTCGATCCGACCGAAGCGCGCAAGGCTTCGTTCAGCCGAATGGCCATCACTACCTGCGGACGGGAGTCTATCTCAACGGCTATCGCGTGGCTGCCATGCTGCGGCCCAACACCTGGGAATGTGAATTGACTCCGGAAGCCGTCAGGCTCCGCCGCAATGGCGTGAATATCATGACAGTCTACATTACTTTCTGCCGAGGCCGGCTCAAACCGCCGCCGCGAACCCGATTCACATTTTCGTCCGTGGCTCTGGGCACAAACCGGCCGCGGTTTGTGCACTGGTTGAACAGGCGCATGAATTCCGTCAGGAAGATGTCGGCGACCCGCGTGTCGCCTTGGAACACAAGCATGTTCTCGTCGTTCGTGGTAAACAGTTACAGGACGTAGAGAGTTGATGCCATGGACCGCCGACATCAACCCTCCACGTCCTGTTCTCCTTACCTCCGTTTTTCCATCAGGAAGAAATGTCCTCGATCTCAAGCCGATACTCGGTCTTCAATTGCCGGATCGCGTTGGCCACTGCGGACTCATACTGTTTGGAGTAGGTAAGGGTCAGGTTCAGACGATCGATCTCGGTTGGACACTGGCACTCCAGAAGCAGGCCGTGGAGCCTGTCCAGCAACTCGCGATCCGGACACACCAGTTGCACCCGCGTCATACGGGTCAGCGTCACGCGTGGTTTGGGCTCACGCGGCTTCGCCCGGCCGGCCGATCCTTTCGGAAATCGGGTCCACGCGCTTTTGGGCACCGGCGCAAAAGCTTGGTCGCCGTGCTTGATCCTCATCGGCATGAGTTCTCGGCGTTCCAGTTCGTCGAACAGCTTGTCGGGGGAGCGGACCAGGCGGATCCCCGCAGCAACGCGCTCGACCGTGAACGGATCGGCCGCTGGCAGGTCCTGGTCCGTTTCCAGCACGGAACAGTTCACGTACAACGCGAATTTCTCACCGTGCTCCGACCAGGCGGATAGTTCGTGGACAATGTTCGCCGGCAACTCGCCGCCTACCAGCGCCCGCAACACGCCCGTGGCGTCTAGGTCGGGAGAAACGGCCCGGGCAGCCGCGACCTTCTGTTTTGTCAGCTTCAAGACGATGGACGTGCCTTGCGACACCATTTCGCAGAGCGGCGCAAGCTGGGCGAGGACGCCCGCCGGGTACGCTTCCGCAATCACATGGACGTCAAAGTTGGGAGACACGGTGACCCGGGGTTCGACGATGCGCCCCGCGAGGGCGCGGCGCAACCGATCGCTGACGCGGAAGGCCTGCAAACAGCCCAGCGAGGGATAAATGGACCTTGGGGGCTTCCGCGCATACGCCACGTCCACATAGCGGAGCACCAGCGGAATACCCTCCAGGAACCGCTCGACATATCGGCCCTCGACCCGCTCGAACCCGTCCGGATCGCTCTCGTGGATGTCGATCTCGTGCCCCCACGTTTCCTTGCTCTCGTGGAAATTGCCGTAGCGGCCGGACCTGGCATCGTGCTCGTTCTTGAACCGTGGTTTCGCGGGAATGAGAAAATAACGGTGGTGTTTTTTCAGATGTTCGACCAGCGCGGACGTGCTCAGCCACTGGTCGCTGGGGCACTCGGCCAGCAGCCCCAGCAGGAAGCGGCGGACCGCGGGGAAATCGAGCGTGGGCATGACGCCGAGAGCCGATCCCCAATAGTTGAACCCATCCAACCGCCCCAGCACGCTCTGGCGATAGAACTCGCTGGCCGAACCCTGTCCCTGGTGGACCAGCAATTCCAGGAGCGTCGATTCTTGCTTCGCGGCCTTCGCCGCGAGGAACTGCTCGTAGGGCTTCGCCCGGAACCCGATGTAGTTGTCCGGAAACGAGGGCTCCTGGCTGGTGTGCCCCGCGTATTGGCCCTGGGTATCGTAGTAGATAAAACCGAGCCGAAGAGCAACTTCATCCACGAAGTCGATCCACGCCGAAGAGCCCTTTTCGTCCACTTCCCGCACCGCGTCCGGGTCCGAAAAGAGCCTGGCAAGTCGTTTCGCATCGGCCTTGCTCAGCGCGTTCCCCCGGTGCGAGCGTTTTACCTCGCGAGCACGGACGAAATCGACAAAAACGTGAAGGTCTCGCCGCAGGTCCGGCAACGCCGTGGCAACGTCCAGGGAGGCAACGTCGATGGACTCAAGGTTCACGATGGGCCACCTCCTTGACGACGTGTCCCATTTGGGCCACGAGGCGTTTGACCTCGGCAACCGCCCCGGAGGGAAATGCGAGGAACTCTTCGCCCAGCGGCACGATGCGTCCGCCCAGCGCTTTTTCCAAGGTGACTTTCAAACTCAGGTCAATGACGCGGGCGACCGACAGATTCTCGTGCAGGATCGTCTTACCGCGGCGTTGCCGTACCGTCTCGAAGGCCTGGTGAAACGCCCGCGCGTTCTTCTGGAGCCAGTCGGCCAGGGGGAGCGCCGCGACCGTGTCCGTCGTCCTGCCGAGCTTGACCAGGTTCGGCGTGACCAGCAGGAGCGGCTGCCCTCCGGGAACCGGCCGCTGGTCGGACGTCAGCACCAGAGTTTCGAGAGCTTCAAAAGGCACTGCGTCCAGATTCACGGCAACGCCCTCGTCGCCCCTGACTGCAAGATACCGATCCGGCGGAGCATCAGCGGCCGCCGAGGGCGGGGCAAGGCGATACCACTTCCGGCCCTCGGCCTCCTGCCTGGCCAGGAAGCCCCAGCGCCAGCCGCTCTCGCACACCGATCCGGCATCGACCCGGGATCCACAAAAGATCTCCAGGGGTACGGCCAGCGCGTCCGCATCGCTCCAGAGGTCGGCATCCAGGCCAGCGAGAATGCGAAGCACCGCCTCGGCAGGCCGCAAGGTGTACGGGTCGGCCTCTTTCCGGGACTTTGCCGGGTTCGTCTCCACTTGCCACTGGAGTTTCTGCCATTCCACCACGCGGTCGGCTCGGAACGGCTGACCGCCCCAACACAGCTCGCCGTTGACGATCTCGACAGAGTCGCTTTTGGTTTCGCGGTCGGCTCCCTGGCCGAGCGCCGTTTTCAGCTTCTCCCGGGCTACGTCCGTGCGCCAGTCCCCTTCACCGCTCAGGCGTTTGGCGGACTCAACCAGCGGTGGCAGGTGGCGTGCCAATTGCACCGCCAGGGCAAACTGCCACCTTTCCATTTTCGTCTTCTTCGTCAACGATTCCGGGCCGAGCGCGAGAAGGAGGATCCCCCCGCGCACCATCCGGTCTTTCACCCTGGAGAACACCCCCTGAAAGCGCTGCGTGAACGTGCCATGCGACCACCTCTCGCTTTGGGCCGGATCCAGGCGGCTGAAGAAGGCAACGTCCACGGGCTTGTCCTGGCTCCTGAGCAGGTGCAGCAGAGCGATTTCAGTACGATCGAGCGTATGCATCGCGACCGCCACGCCCGCATCCGAGAGGAACAGGGTTTCGAGCATCGAACGTGAAGACGCAGCCTGGTTCGGCAGTCCTCGGTTCTTGCAAATGGCCCTGACGTCGGCTTCGGCCAGCACCTCATGGCACATTTGGTGAAGCATTTCCGTTTGGTTCACGACACAGCTCCCTTCGTGCTATTGCCTTTTTACAATCCCGAAGTTGAGGAGTGCCCTGTCCAGAGGCCGAACAGGGATTTCACGGCAAGAGGGCTGGCCATCGGCCCTCACTCCCACTACCCCAGTGGTTCGTTGCGATGATACGCAAAGCGATGCCGCGATGCTACTTGCAATGAGGAACGCGCGGCGAGGATCTTGCGCTTCGGTCCGACACACCGACGCGTGCCACAGCCAGGGCGCGCAAGGAACCGACAGGGAGCCTCCCAAGCTGGCTCATGTCAGACAGCCAATGACGGAAGTGATAAGTCCGGCATGGGGGTTCCTCGCTCGATCGAAACGAGGAACAAGACCCATGCCTGCATGGCTCTTCGGCGGAACGAGACAAAGAAGAATACAGTTTTGCGCATCAGGATGGGAAGAGACCAAGGAAGGGGCCGCTGTTTAGTGGCGCTCGCCTGACGATCGAACCTGGCTCTGATTTCCCGATCGGTGTCAGGGATCGGCAAGGACGCCCGGTTCTGGAAACTCGCCCAGTCTCTCTCCGCCCTCTACCCGCCGGGCATCGATGAGAAGCGCTGGGTCGATGGCGTGCTGGTCCGGAAGGAGAGCCTGGGGTTATAATCGTGTCTGGAGGCATCCCATGAGAACGATCACGATTGAAGTCCCGGATCACTTGCCACCCGAGATTGCCGCGTCGACTGAGAACCTCGCGAGTGCGTTTCGCCTGGCCGCCGCAATCTTCTGGTACGATCGTGGCTTGATCTCCCAGGGCAAGGG
>JBEKTN010000387.1:0-7813 GCA_049516015.1 Isosphaeraceae bacterium
TCAAGGATGAATTCTCCAAAGCACTTGAGGAACAAAAGGCCCAAGCCAAGGCAAAACTCATAGCCCGGGCAGCTTGACCTAACAAGTGTCAAGCCAAGATCTAGCGATTTGGGACGGTGCCAACAAAGCCAATTGAAATCAGCCACAAATCGCCCGCCCTCAAAGAGTTAACGTCGGACGGATTCGTGATGACTTATGCAGAACAAACCCATCTATGAGAGGCCGGTTGTCAAGCGAGGCGGTGCAGATTTTGGAAGCCGGCACGCAGACAAGCTCCGCCGACTCGGGATCGGGTGGCCCAGGCCCGCGCGGAATGGGACGGACAGACCCGGAAGTTTGGTCAGAACGAACCCAAAAATCCAGTTGCAACTCGATTCTTTGCAGGGGATAGCGTCCGATGGGTTCGTTTCTCCGCAGGCAATCGAACCCAACCACGACATGTGGCACCCCGAGAAACCGGTGGAATTCATGTCACCCCCGATCCGAAAATGAGACGGTTCCAGTTGCCAGAGCTTTCTGTTCCGGGTTGGCCATCGCGGTAGAATCGTACTGGAGACTTGCTTGACTCGCCCGGCGCAACTTCGTCCGCGCCGGCAGGCAAGAAACCAGGATCAGGTTTCGCGAATGCCCGGTGAGTCTTGTGCAACCTTTGCCAGAGCGACCAACCGACCAGCATTTTCTGCTGCACCGCGACCATTCCCGGCAGTTTGAGCAGAACCTCTATGTCTATCCGGTTCTGGCGCGACGGAGCCGGGGGATCTCGGTCGGGATCAACCTGAACCCGGATAAGGTTTGCAACTTCGGTTGCGTCTATTGCCAGGTGGATCGGCGGACTCCGCCGCGGGTCACCGATGTCGATGAGGAGCAGTTGTTGCAGGAGCTGGAAGAGACGCTCGATCTGGTGCTCTCGGGCCGGCTCTACCTGGATCAGCGGTTCGCGAGCGTTCCCGATCCCCTTCGCCGGTTGAACGATATCGCGTTCTCGGGGGATGGCGAGCCGACGACATATCCCGGCTTCGCCCGGGTCGTCCAGAATGTCGCTGCTGTCAAGTCAAGGCGGAAACTGGAGGAGATCAAGCTCGTCCTCATCACCAACGCAACGATGCTCGACCGGCCCCATGTGAGGGAGGCGCTGGCGACCCTCGATGCCAGTAACGGTGAAATCTGGGCCAAGCTCGACGCCGGAACCGAGGCCTATTATCGCACGATCAACCAGACCAAGATTCCACTGCAACGCGTTCTCGCCAACATTCTCGACGCGGCGCGGGCCCGGCCCGTGGTCATCCAGAGTCTTTTACTTTGCTTGAACGGTCAAGGGCCCTCGGAACTCGAAATCAAAGCCTATTGCCGGCGGCTGGGCGAGATCGTGGCCGCCGGAGGACAGATCGCCAGGGTGCAACTCTACACGGTGGCCCGAACGCCCGCCGTGGCGGAGGCTGAACCCCTGCCGATCGAAGAACTGGAACGAATCGGCGAGATCATTCGCTGCCGGGTGGGGGTGAATGTTGAAACTTACCACTCGGCCATGGCCGTCCCATGACGGTTCGCTTTACGGGACCGGGCGGCGGGGATATCATTTTGCTGTAATGCTAACGGTCTCATCCATGGTTTGAGACCATGGTGCACACGGAGAACCAGCATGATCGGAGCGACGATGTCGGCGGGAGATTATCTCTCTCGCGTTTGCCACGAGATCCAGCGGCTCGACACCGCCCAAGTCGAAAACGTGAGCGATCTGATCGAACAGGCGTATGATTCCGGTCGTTTCGTCTTCATCATCGGCAACGGTGGTTCGGGCGCCAACGCGTCGCACCTCTGCGAGGATCTCGCGAAGTGCACCCTCTGTGACTTCGAGAATCAAAAGCGGCTCAAGGTTCTGAGCCTCACCGACAACACCGCGGGAATCATGGCCTGGGGCAATGACGAGGGCTATGATCGGATCTTCCTGGAGCAACTCAAGAACCTGGCGTCGCCCGGCGACCTGCTGCTGGCGATCTCCGGCTCCGGCAACAGCCCGAACATTCTCAAGGCCGTCGACTGGGCCAATCGCAACGGGCTCACCACGGTCGGTTTCACGGGGTTCTCCGGCGGCAAGCTGAAGACCCTGGCCCATCACAACCTGCACGTAGCCTTCGATGACATGGGGATCGTCGAGTCGCTGCACCAGGTCGTCTTTCACTGGCTGATCGACGACCTGTACCGGCGGTTCTCGGCAAAGGCAGCCTCGCTAAACGGCGCCAGAGCGCACTGAGCCAAGCCGATGTCGGCAGCGGGAGCGGAAGGTTGGCTGCTCGGTATCGAGGTGGGCGGCACGAAGCTTCAACTCGGGATCGGCCGGGCTGACGGCAGCCTGGCGGCCCTGGAGCGGCTCAGCGTCAATCCCGCGTGCGGTGCCAGGGGCATTCTCGACCAGATCGAGGCCGCCTTCCTCACGCTGCTGCGTCGGATGATGTTGTCGCCGCACGACGTGCGGGGTATCGGCGTGGGGTTCGGCGGGCCGGTGGACGTGTCCCGGGGACGGGTGCATACCTCGTACCAGGTCGAAGGTTGGACCGACTTTCCCCTGGCCGAACAGCTCCGCCGGAGTACAGGGATCGCCGCCGTCGTGATCGAGAACGACGCCGACACGGCCGGACTCGCCGAGGCCCGTTTCGGTGCCGGTGTGGGATGCTCGCCGTTGCTCTATCTCACCATTGGCAGCGGAATCGGTGGCGCCCTGATTGTCGCTGGCCAGATCTATCGTGGGTGTGGCCTCGGAGCCGTCGAGATTGGCCACATGGAGATTCCGGTTCGGTCGCAGTCCGGGATTCGAATCCAGCAACTGGAAGAGGTCGCCTCCGGCTGGGGCATCGCCCGGGAGGCTCGCGACGAAGCCCTTGGCCTTTCGAGTCAGGAACAGCGGAAGTGGGTCGTACTCGAGCGCTCGAAGAATGATCCCCAGGCAATCACAGCAAAGAACGTCGCGCAAGCGGCCTTGGAAGGTGAGGAGCGAGCGGAGGTCATCCTCGACCGTGCCCGGCAGGGCGTGGCGTTCGCCTTGCGGCAGGCCATCGCCCTTCTGGCCCCCGCCCGGATCATCCTCGGTGGGGGCGTGTCCTTGATCGGCGAAGCTCACTGGTTCGAGCCGATTCGCGGGCTGGTTGAGGCCGGAGTCTTCGCACCTTTTCGTGGCTCTTACGACATCGTGCCGGCCGCCCTGGGCGAGGAGGTCGTCGTTCACGGGGCCCTGGCCCTGGCACACAACGCGGTCGTGTCTTCCTCGCGAGTGCAAAGTTCCGCGCCGGCTGGTTCGTGCGGCGCCGAGGGATCAGCGTCTAGATCCTGAGCAGCCAGTGCTTGCTGTTCTTGCAAAGTTGACGATCAGGAATGCGGCGCTTGAAATATCTTACGACTTTGCCTATCAATAGTTGTTGGTAGAACGAGGAAACGCAGGGGCGGGTTGTAGGGGCACGAAAGTCACTCGCCGGCAAGAGAGCCTGAAGCACTGATTTGGCTTTGAGCAGCTCTCCATAACTTTCATGCTCTGATCAGGTTGAGGTAGTTGCTCGGGAGCGGGGAGATGAGTGCACCGCGGCAAAGTGGAACCCGAAAGGGGTCGATGATGACTGGCAGATTGGTAGAGCTCGGACGGCTCTCCAGCGCCCGTTGGCGATTTTCTCGGTGATCGGCCCTTCGTTTGCTATTTGGACTGGATGTCCCGGTGGTAACCAGGGCTTTTCCCAACTTACCTCTTTCTGTAGGCCGCTTTTAGGCTACAGTTTGATTATAGGAGTCAACGTTTTCAGGCACGAACGGATTTTGCGAACCGTTGGGTCATGAAGCTCGTCTACACCAACAGGGGAAAATCGGGAATAATCAGCAAGGGAGAAATTTTCGGCCGCAACGACGAATCTACTGATATCCAGGCACGGCCTGGAACCCGTTGCGGTCGGATCGATAGATGCTTCTTCCTGGATTCTTGAGACGTTCGAGGGTTGATACTTCCAAAAGATGAAATGCGAGGCTCGCCATGACTGCGAAACTGGCCGATACCCAACTGTGGCAGCACAACCTGGCATCGCTGATCCGGTCGGGTTTGTTCCTCAGGGCCGAAACGGGCGAGTGTTACGGTTTATATACGGTCGTTGGCATCTACGGAGACGAGACGTGTTCGGCTCCCATGGCGAAATACTCCGATGCGAGGCGTGCGAAGGATGCCGCCAAAGTGGTGAATCAACTCGCCAGACCTTCTCGATCTCCAGAATCGAACTGAACTGAATCGCCGCAAGCTGTTCCCTGGTCGAATATCGAACCGTGGTCTTCATCGCTCCCGCGACTGAAGTTCACGGTTTTTTTGTTGGTACTGAACGACGTCATCTCCTTGCCGGTTCAGTACCCGGCTTCCTTGATGTCTTCCGCGTTCTCTTCCCGCCCACCCCGCATCCGGGACAACCAGCCGATCTCGGCTGCGGTGAGCGGATCGACTCGAAGCCGTGCCAGCCGGGTCCGGTCCAGACGCATCACATCGTAGGCTGTCACGGCTCCCGACGGAAACGCGCTCAATGGCACTCCGTACTTGTCGGTCGCACCGAAAAGATGGAGGAGCTCGTGAACGAAGGTGACCGGGTCGGGACCGGGAACTTTCACGACGGGTTCAGTGAAGCTGGCTTCCCGGGCGTAGCAAACGGCCAGGCACACGCCCTGAAGCTCCGTGAGGTCGTGGGGAATGGCCAGCGAGCGGCCGCCACGGCGGATATGCAGGAACCAGGCGCACCGAGAGCCCGGGAGCCTGGCGGCAATCTTCTCGACCATGTCGGTCGCGTCGCGGAAGCCAAGCTGACGGGCGCCTCGGCTCATCAAGATCAAGGCCTTCGTGGCCTGATTCGCCTCGGCCGGCCCCATGTCGTCTCCCTCGGGCGCAAAGCCGATCTCGATCCGATCGGTCGAATCATCCTCGACCGTGAAGTAGGTGTCGCACACCCCCAGCGCCAGCGGCATCCTGTAACGATTCGCTTCCTCGGCCACCCAGCGTCCGGCGTGGAGCAGCGAATCGAGCCGGCCGGCAATCTCCGACTCGGACCAGGGGCGGCCATCGCAGCCGACGAATAACGAAACCATGACCCAGTTTCCACGCAGCTCCGGAGGCTGGCGGTGAGCAATTCGAGCGGAGACCTGGAGAGCAGGGGGCTCAATCTCCGGGAGTTCCGCGCCGCTCTCGAACCGTTGAAACTTCCGGTTACGAAAGTTTGCAACGTTCTGCACGCTCAAGAGCGGCGCGATGCTCACCGTGGAAGAGGCTCGGACTGGGCCGAGTCCCGGGCGCGACGGAGGGACCGAATCGCTCGCATTGTCCGCCCCGATCGCCCGCCGCAGGTTGATGATCAGGATGGTCAACCCCGCGGCGATCGCGGCCACCCAAAGTTCCAGTCCGCGAAGTGCTTCGGATTCCCGCGCCCACCACGCGGCAAGAGCCGCCGCAACCAGGGTCAATACAGATTCGACAGCACGACGAGGCATCGAGAAGCCCTGCTCTCGTGAAAAGGATGTCGAGGCCATGCTTTCCCCGCTGAGGACCCGTCCCGGAGCTCGCCTGGCCCATCACAATCATGCCATCACGCTTCCGCCGCTGCCAATCCCCGGAAAACGACATTACAATTCCGCCCCGAATGCGGTATCTAGTCCGTGGAGCCGCGCGTGCGCCAGGGAAAGGGGACGGGGCACCTTTCATGGATGGAATGATGCGGAAAGTGCGGTGCTGTTGGCTTTTGCTCCTGGGTCTGCTTGCCGGATGCCAGCCGAAAAGCTCGGTGGACTCGCTGCCTGATGTCTCCCAGACGCTGGAGGCCGCCGGCCGCCGCCTGAGCGGTTCCCTGTCCGAGGGAAAGCTCACGTCCCTGGCGACACACGCGCCGAAGCTGCTCGCCGCTCTCAACGCGCGGGAGCGGGACGTGCTGGGCCGGGGCTACCTGAGATTCCAGACCAGGGTTCCGGTGGTTGTCGAGGTTGCCGCGCCATCAAACACTGTACCCTTCTGGATCGACGACCAGGGTTTCGTCCCCATCGGCCCGACTCTGGCCAACGCCGACACACGCTGGTCCCTGTTCCGCAAGTCGTTTCCGGCCGGGTGGGTAGGACTGGGCGTGAATGGGCTGGACCGGACGCCGCCGGCGCACTACGTGGTTTTCCTGCGCGCGCCGCCCGGCCAGCCGCCGCTGACCAAGGGCGCGGTCACGCTCGGGGAGAACCTGCCCGGGGGTTGGTGCATGGTGCAGGTGCAGGCTCGGACCGTAGTCAGTGCGGCCGGCGACGTTTGGCGGCCATTCGCGACCATTCCCGACGACCTCGATGGTTCGATTCTGCTCCAGCCGCGGCACGAACAGCGGCACTCGACGCTGCTTGCCTCGGGACGAGTCTGGAAAACGCACGTCCCTTCGACGGCGGGCGCCGATCAGGTCGCCATCACTTACGGTTCAGATCCGGCCCACGAGCTGGTCTGGAGCTGGAGGACCGAGCCCGCCGCCCTGAGCACGGCCATCCGGATTCTGCCGGCCCGATTTGAATCGGCCGAGAACGATGCTCGTCAGGGTCCCGACCTCACTGGCATGCGCATCGTGAGTGGGACCTCGACCCTGGTTCGTTCGCCGAACTTGCTCAACGATCCCGTGATCCAGCGTCACGTCGCGACCGTGAGCGACCTCAGCCCCGACACGACCTATCTCTATTCGCTGTCCGACGGATCCAATACGGGCTGGGGACCGTGGCGAACCGCCAAGACCGGCCGGGGCAAGACCGGAAGAGTCGAATTCCTTTATATGGGAGATGCCCAGACCGGACTTCAGGACTGGGGCCGGCGCTTGTTCACTGCGTACCGGCGCCATCCGGGAATCGAATTCATCCTGCTGGCCGGCGACCTGGTGGACCGGGGAAACGAGCGGACAAACTGGGACCATTTCTTTCTTCGAGCCGAGGAAATCTTCGAGCGAATCCCGGTCATGCCGTGCGTGGGAAACCATGAGTACCTGGACCAGGGGCCCCGGCTTTACCGGTCGTTCTTCGCTCTGCCGCGGAACGGTCCGGGCGCAATCGAGCCCGGCCTGGTCTATCACTTCGAAACCGGCGGTGTGTTCTTCGCCGTGCTCGACAGCACCCTGGCAGTATCCGATCCAAAGGCGGCGAAGCTCCAGGCGGAGTGGCTCGATGCCGTGCTTTCGGAGTCTCGCGCCCACTGGAAGTTTGTCATGTTCCACCACCCGGTCTATCCCTCGCATCCCAGTCGAGACAATCCCGAGCTGCGGCGTGCCTGGGTCCCTATTTTCGACAAACATCACGTGGACCTGGTCCTCCAAGGGCACGATCACGCCTACCTGCGAACCTATCCGATGCGCGGCGACAGCCCGCGGGCGACAGCCAGGGAAGGCACCATCTATGTCGTCTCGGTCGCGGGGGATAAGTTCTATGACCAGGTCCAGCGCGAGTACATCGAGGTCGGTCTGACCGGGACGCCGACCTACCAGACCATCGAGATCGACGACGTCGAGAATCGCCTCACCTATCGCGCCTGGAGCGACTCCGGTGAGATTGCCGACCGCCTGGTCATCACCAAGCCGGCAGTCGGCCAGCGACCCGTCGTCGCCCGGCGTGAGCTCTCGGAGGTCCGCTAGACCCAATACCGTTGAAATAGCGGTAACGCCCTTGGTCGAAGGGACTTCTGACTCCCTCTCCCCTTGCGGGAGAGGGTTGGGGTGAGGGGGCTGGGCACGACCAACCGCCTTGTCCGAAGGGTCGAGCTAGCTGGTGCGACCCCTCACCCTACCCTCTCCCGCAAGGGGAGAGG
>JBEKTN010000388.1:0-7736 GCA_049516015.1 Isosphaeraceae bacterium
GGTACCACTCGGTGATCGCTTGCAGCGATTGCTCGATGACCCGAACGGGTGATGGGTCGCTACTTCGGTGGAGATTGGGCTTGCTCGCCTCCAGCTCCTTGCGCCACTTCGCGGCTTCGTCGGGCTTGCCGATGGCCTTGTCGAGCTGCACGAGGCGTGCGAGGGCCGACTTCTCGAAGGGAAGAAACTTGGTGTCAGTTCATTTAATAAAGAAAAAATGAACTGACACCAATGTCTTCCCCAATCAAGTATTGCTGATCGGTTAACCAGTTTGCAGGGCCGGTCAATACGCGGAGCTGGCAGGCGATACCGACCAAATTCAGGGCGGGTTGAACAGTACGACACCCGCGGCGACGGCGGCGGTCTTCAGCTTGCCGTCGTTGCACGCCAGCGGCAGGCCCCGGCGGATGGCTAATTCCAGATAGGCGGCGTCATAGGCGGAAAGCTGGTAAGTCCGGGCGAGGTGAACGATGTCGTTGAATGCCCGGTTGGCGGTATCGTCATCGACGACGATGGGCAACGCTTCGAGCAGCACGAAGAAACGTCGGCTGCGGGCTTCGTCCAGTCGCTTGCGGCGTTCGCCCATGATGGTGGCGTTGGCGGCTTCGAGCGGCCAGACAGACGGCACCACGGCCCGCTTATCGGCCAGGCTGTCGCGGACGCCATCGGTGTAGGGGGTGGCTTCGTCATCGAAGCACCAAGCCATGGTGACGGAGCAGTCGAGTACGAAATCTTCTTGCGGTGGCATGGGCGAATCCTTTCGTCATTGCCGGTCAGAAGCGGCGGCCTTCCTCGATTAGATCGCGGACGCTGAGGCCTTCGCCGAGCGTGTTGCCCTTGCTGAAGGCTTTCAGTTCCTCGATGACCTGCCGCACGTCAGGCTTGGGCTTGGCGGCGACGGCGGGCACCAGCCGGGCGACGGGCTTGCCATGCTTGGTGATGGTGAATTCCTCGCCCTGGGCTACCCGCTCCAGGAGTTGAGGCAGGTGGGTCTTGGCCTCGAACGATCCGATGGATTCCATGCGGTCCCTCCTATTTCAACTAGTTTCAACCAGTCTAGCTCGCTTTGCCCAGCTTGACAAGTCGGAAAACGAAGCCGATTCGGGGCTGACGAGCCGCCCGAAACGAGCGGCATTCTCGACGCCGCTCACGCCGCGAGGACTTCGGAGAGCAGCGTCCGGGTCGCTTCCTGGCTGGGGTCCTCGAAGATCTGGGCGGGGGGGCCGGACTCGATGATCCGGCCTTCGCCGAAGACGTGCACGGTCTGCGAGACCCGCCGGGCGAAGTGCATGGCGTGGGTCACGACGACCATGGTCAGCCCGTCGCCGGCCAGGTCGGTCATCACCGCCAGGACCTCGGTGGTCATGCGCGGGTCGAGCGCGCTGGTCGGCTCGTCGAAGAGGATCACCTGGGGCTCCATGGCCAGGGCCCGGGCAATGGCCACTCGCTGCTGCTGGCCGCCGGAAAGCTGCCGGGGCAGGGCATCCAGCCGGTCCGACATGCCAACCCGCGCCAGCAGCCGGCGCGCTCTCTGGGCAGCCTGTTCCGGATGGATGCCAAGCACGTAGACGGGCCCCTCGATCACGTTCTGCAGCACGGTTCGATGCGGAAACAGGTTGAAGCTCTGGAAGACCATGCCGACCCGCAGGCAAACCTGGCGCTGAACCCTGGCTCGCTCGGCGGCTCCATCGTGGGCGCCAACCCGCAGGCCGTCGATGGTGACACAGCCCCCCTGGAATGTCTCCAGCCCGTTGAGGCAACGCAGGAAGGTGCTCTTGCCACTGCCCGAAGGCCCGATGATCGTCGCCACCTCGCCGCGCCTGACCGAGAGGTTCACTCCCTTCAGAACCTCGATCGATCCGTGCCACTTGACCAGGTCGTTCACCTCGATCATGCTCATGCCATCGCCCCCCCTTTCACGCCCAGGGTGCCCAGCCGCCTCTCAGACCACCGCGAGAACCAGGACAGAGGTAGACTCATCATCATATACAGGAATGACGCGGCCAGAGCGAACTCGATCGCCCCGCCGGTGCCGTTGGCGAGGATCGAGTACTCCTTGGTCAGCTCGATAAGGGTGATGACCGAGCAAACGGAAGTGTCCTTGAACAGGGCGATGAAGTCGTTGGTGACCGGAGGGATCACGATTCGCACCGCCTGGGGAATGAGCACTCGCCGCAGGGCCAACCAGCGCGACATTCCCAGGGCCAGCGCGGCTTCCATCTGGCCCTGGGGAATTGCCTGCAAGCCGGCGCGGTAGATCTCAGCCTCGTAGGCCGAGTAATTGATGGCCAGCCCGCCGATTCCCGCCACCCAGGGATTCAGCTTGAGCAGATAGAAGAGGACGAAGAGCTGGAGCATCAGCGGCGTGCCGCGAATCAGCTCCACGTAGCCGGTCAGGACGGCTCGCACCGGTATCGGCCCGTAGATCCGGCCGATCGCGATCACCAGCCCCAGGAGCATTGCCAGCGGCATCGAGCAGAGCGACAGGGCGATGGTGACACAGGCCGCTTCGACCAGGCTCGACCAGTACCGGCTCACCAGGGTCCAGCCGCCTTCCGCCTGCCGGCCCGAGATCACTTCGGGTGGGCCGGTGAGTTTTTCCAGCTCACGTTGGGCCTCGCTCCAGATGCCGTATTTTTCGTACAGCCGGCGCAGGTCTCCACGGGCGATCAGCCGGGCCAGTCCCTGGTCCAGGGCGTCACGCAGTGCCCGATCGTTGGCCCTGGTGTAGATCACATAGTAGCCGTGCGACTGCGGCGGGCCGGCCAGTTCGAGCCCGGGGAACCGGTCAAGGTAGAACCGCGCCGCGGGAACGTCTTGCAGGGTCGCGTCATACTGGCCGTTTTGCACGGCGGTCATGGCGTCGGTGGAACCGCTGAACTGGATTGCCCGGACGTTCTTGCCGCCCTCCAGGGCGGTGAACGTGTCTGCCGCCGAACCGGCCAGTACACCGACCGTCCAGCGGCCGCCGCCCGGGCGAGGCTGCTTCAGGTCGTCCCAGGTGTGGATGGAACTGCCCCGGGGAACCATCAATTGCAGTTGATAGACGTAGTACGGCCGGGTGGCCAGGTAGGCGCGTGCCCGCGGCGGGGTCCACTCGTAGCCATTGACGACGATGTCGCTCTGGCCCAGGTCAAGCAACTGCAGCAGCGTCTCCCACTGTCCCTGGCAGAACTCGGGCGCTGCGCCCAGGTCCTTGGCCAGCATCGCCATGAGCTCGACCTCGAAGCCCGTGACCTCGCGCGGAGACTTCGGGTCGGGGTAGGCGTACGGGCCTCCGCCTTCCATGTCGCTGCCGTAGCGGAGCTTTCCAGAGCTGCGGACGTGGTCCAGCCCAGCGCCCTCGGCCAGGGCGAACGACTCGGGTGCCAGGGTGACGAGGCCCGTCAGGATCAGGCCAAGGCAGAAGAGCTGCGAGCGGCCAAGGCGGCGAGAGGTGGCCTCGGTCCGGGCTCGGTCAGCGGCAAAAGAGCATGGCCCCGATGAGCCCACGGCAACGGGGCGAGCCCCAACAGGCTCGCGAGACAGGAAGTGGTCTGGGTCGGAAGGGTCGGTTGGCGATGCATCGGATTCCGATGCGCCGGAGTTTTCTTCCATCAAGAAACCTCTTTCGCCCCGGGGGCCTCAGGTGCCGAAAGGAATCGAGTTCAATCATTCGGCGATCGCAGCCCAGATTCAAGAGGATTTTTTCGGGTACCGCGGATTCCGCGAATCCTCGGACCAGAACCGCAACCGGGAGCCCAGGTCGCGCAGCTTGCTGGTGTCTTTCGGGGCCTGGTTGCCAGCGGCGGGGTTGCCGTGCTGGGTGCGGTACTTCCTCACCCGGCGCACCCGGCGGCGGACGTCGCGGGGAACGCGGGCCTGGCGCAGCCGGGTCAGCCGGCCGACGTGGAATCGATGGCCCCGCCACTGGACGCGCGTGTTGACGATCGCGTCGAACCAGAGCGGCAGCAGGAGGACGTCCTTGATGGGAGAAAAAAGCAGTTTCCGCAGCTCGGGGAACCGACCGCTCAGCCATCGGGTCTGGAGCGCGTCGCGTGCCACGCCCATGCCGACCAGACCCGCCAGCCCGCCCCAGGCAATCCCTGAATCGCCCGAGAACGCCCAGACCAGGCCCACCGTCGCCAGGTTGGCCATCGGTTCGGACATGAAGGTGTAAGGCGCCATCTGGCGGCGGATCTTGTACCACCGCGAATGCCGGTTCAGGAACCAGTTGAATCCGCGCCGGCGGTTGACGTTGTCGATCACATGGTGCGACAGCCGGATGGAATATCCCGCCTTGCGGATCAGGACGCCGATCACCTGGTCCTCGGCCAGTAAGTTGCGGACCCGGGCGAAGCCGCCGATCGCCTCGAGTGCCTTGACCGGCATCAGCATGGATTTGCCGACCACGCAGGTGACCCGCAGAACCGACGCCAGCGCCATACCCCCGGCGATGAACCCATTGAGCTGGAGATTCTCCATGATGGCGCCGGAGTGGATCTCGCCGACACCCGCGAACAGGTTCGTGACCAGTCCGACTCCCGGCTCGGCCAGATACTTGGCCGTCTCGCGCAGGTACGACGGCCGGACCCGGACGTTGGAGTCGGAAATCAGGATCACGTCGTACTTGCGGAACCGATCCAGGGACGCCAGGTTCTCGACCTTGGGGTTCAGGCCGAAGGCCGGGGCCCCCACGACCAGCCGGGCATCGCGATCAGGATGCTCGCCCATCAGTTTCTGGACGACCGCGATCGCGGGGTCACCCGCGTCGGCAACGCCGAAGAGCAACTGGTACACCGGGTAGTCGAGGTGGAAGAAGCTGCGCAGATTCGCCTCGAGCTCCTCGTCCAGACCCTTGAGCGGCTTGAAGATGGTCACGGGCGGCGTGTGCTCGGGCAGCCCCCTGCCGCGGCCTCGCCGCGTGACCCATCCCAGGGCCAGCATGGAAAGAACCGTCGAGGCCACGGCCACGATGGCCACCAGGCCGAGCAGGAGATTCACATTGAGCGGACCGGGCATGTTTGGTTCACCCTCGAGGAACAGTGGCCAGTGGCCAGTAGCCAGTGGTCAGTAAATACGGCACTCGTCTCGCCCCTCGTTGCTTCCTGCTCTTCGCTGGCCACTGGCCACTTCCTGCTCTTCACTGGCCACTGGCCACTGGCCACTGGCCACTTCTTCCCGGCTTCATCCGCAGCTCCATCGGCCCCTGGCAGCACGGGCAGACCTGTGGGAACCGAACGCTGATCGTGCAAAAATTGCAATAGTACTCGGGCGCCTGCTGCTTGCCGTCTTGCTCGACCTTGAACGTGACGACCTGAAAATACGGCACCCCGCCAAACCGCTTGCCCCGCAGCTCGGCGGGACGATTTTGCAACCGCTTGTCGAGGAATAAGGCTCGGCTGGCCTCGTCGGCAAGTAACGGGGTGATCGTACCCTCTTCACCCAGTAATACGACGTTGCTTGCGGTAGGTTCAGCATCCACCCGGATTCCCAGCTTCTTCGCGTCGAGCGCGGCGGCCAGAGTCACCACCTTACCCCTCAGCAGCACGTCCTGGACCGGAACTTCGGCGCCCAGACTGGCAGCCAGCCCGCTGACCATCAATCCCGCGGCCAGATAGGCGCCACGGGCGATCCTCGAAAATCGTCTCCAGGACATTGGAGGCCAACGAGTTGGGGTTTTGCAATCGGGTTCAGCCGCTGGCGAATTATAGCGGCCCGCCCCCTTCCTTCCAAGTCGGTTTCCGCCAGATGCAACACCCAGGAATTCAACCCCCGAAACCGCGGAACTCTGGAATCATCCCGTAGACGCAAACAAATTTGTGAATCAAGGTAGATGGATTGCGAAGCCGAGGGGCCACTCGTCGCATTCTCTCCATGCATTGATAAAATGCGCGGTCTGGAATAATCAGTGCGGCCGTGGCAAGCTGCTAAAGTTGGTCTTGACCGCCCTCTGATCCCGACCGCTCTCGTTGCGAATTTGAATCGTTCGGGGAGGGTCTTCAGACCCCGCCGTTCGGCCGACCGTGGGTCTTCAGGACGCGTCGCCGGTCGGAGACTGCGGTCGCAGAGGACGGGCGGGTCAGGAGAACCCTGCCCGAACCAGCCTTCGAGGTGCCTGGTTGAAGCCGCGCATGGCTAGGGGGACCAACCGACGCCCGTGAGAACCTCAAGAAGCTTCGACGTCAACTCGGCCTCCGTAATAACTAATAACTAGGTCTGACCCCAAGAGCCCATGATCGGCTTGAATTCTTGTCTGGAGCATCAAATCCGTTTGATAAAAGAACGAATCATAAAAATCGTTCAAAAAGAGTAGACCACACTCTTGACAGGCAAGTTACTGATCCCTCCTTTGACGTTACCGACAAAAGTCCCGAGTTGTAATCTCGGTCGAATAGTTAAGCTGCGGAATGTCGACGACAACCCCCTATGCCCAATGGCTTTACGAGGCCAAGATAGTCGATTTACTCATTAACCTCGTTCGATGAATGTGAACGGATGTTCAATTTTGTCGGTGATGTCAACTTTAAAATCAGTTTGGATTCCGGTCAAGGAGAGAGTGGATCGGTGAAAGCCGAAGGGTGTCCTTCAGGTCTCAGGTCTTCACTCTCCGGGAACGGGCAGCGCCATACAGCCGAGAATCGAAAGGGGAAGAGAGATGAACCGATTGACCACAATGGGTATGCTTTCCGTGGCGATCCTGGCAGCGCTGGCGGGTCCGACGAGGGCCGATTTACAGACATTTGATTTCTCGTTCACCAACGTCGGAGGCAATGTTCCGGGGACGGTGACCGGAGATATTGAACTCTCGTTTAGTGGTGACGGCACCGGGAGCGCCACTTCGGTCACGATCACGGGTTACCCTACGGGATTGAACTTAGTCTTACTCTCGCCCCCCATCCAGATCCAAGATTGGGATGTATTATATAATTCATTCACAGTGTCCGATGGCATTATTTCGTATGCCCAATATTACTCGATTGATAACTCTATCCGAGCACAATTCACTTTAAATGTGGCGAGTGAAAACAGACTCTTGGTTAACGGATTCGAGGTGGCAGATTCACAAGGATTACAAGGAATAGTCTTCACCTCGGTCCCGGTCCCGGAACCGTCAACCCTCATCATAGCGGGTATGGCGGGCGCCTGCGGACTCACCTATGTCGTGGCTAACAAACGCAGGGCTGCACGGAACACCACAAATGCAGAGTAAGACTGAATCTCCACATTGTTGAGCCCCGCCTGGGCACAACCCAAGCCAGCCGAGACAGCCACCAAGTCCGGCGAGTCCGCTTCGGGTCCGATCCCAAAAAGCGGTGACCAAGAAAGGGATGTCGGTTAAGATATCTGAACTGGCGGAGGCCAAACACCTCAGATGATCAGCAACCGGGAAGGAGCCCGTCATGGAAGTGCTTCTGGAGTCGGAAGAGCAAATGGGCCGGAACAAGCAGAAGGGAAGAGGAAAGCGTCAAAAGGCCCGCCGGCCCGCCGGCACCCTCACCAGCCGTCGTGGCAGACCAAACCGGGCGTTTATTGGCCGAGCGCGAACGCGAATGGCTCGAACGTCTGACGACCGACCCGGCAAGCTTCGCCGCCGTGGAACTCGAGGTTCACGAGCAAACGCGGCGGCAGGCTGATCTCTATGTCGCCGGGCTGTTGGCCAAGGCCAGTGAGCAGCCTGAGACAACTCCCCATGTTGACAAGGTGATCGCCGAGGCGGAGGTCCCGCTCCGCCCGGTTGAAAAAAAAGACGCCCC
>JBEKTN010000389.1:0-7714 GCA_049516015.1 Isosphaeraceae bacterium
AGCCAAGTACTTTTGCCGTATCCGTTCGATCGTTGTTGCGTCCTGCATGCACCGACGATCATCACAAACTCGAATTCCTACAAGACGAATTTGCTTAATTTATTTTTTCGCGGTTCCTTAGCTCCTCCCGGTGAGGGCAGCCAAGTAGTGGTGGTTAGCTTTTTCCCGACTCCTGATAAGTTTCTCGGCCGTCTTGACAACTTCCTGAACCTCCGAGTCTCGGGCATCCACGAAGGGGAGCAACTGCTGAAGTTTGATGAAGCATTGGTAGTCGACCTCATTCCGACGGTTAAGAGCCTCTTCTATCTTCTGTTCGTGCTGCGGGGTCATGCTGTGGTTGACCTTGATAGTTTCGCCCATTGCTTTTCCTCTTTATTTCGGCCTCCATGGCGGTCTCATCCGAGCAACCCGCAGGCTGTGCTCAGATGCTAGAGCGCCAGGATGGAATAGATGAGGTTAAGATAACCTGCCCGTCGTCGGCAGCGCGGGACACGCAGACCAGTAGATGATCGTTAGGGTCCCCAAGGTCGCCGCTCAATTGACACTGAAACAGATCGGCCCGCAATCCGCGGCAGTCGGCATACCTTGACTCAAAATACCGGAGCGTTCCCGTCTCGAAATAATGGCGTCTGCCGATCAGTGCTGCAAGCGGGGCCTCCCGCGTGAGGAAAGCAGCCAGGTTCTGGTCGCGCTCAACGGCCTGGCGAGCCGCCTGCAGGCGGTCGTCGATGTCAACGTCGCTTCCTTCCCAGAGGGCGTAGCTACCCGTGTGGCGGCGGAAGACGACGACGGAGCGTTGCGTAAGTGACAGGACAGCCCGGTCAACCTCAGCCTCTGCGGCACACCCCTTCAACGCTGTCTTCAGCGTGGTTCCGGAGGCGGTAATTCCGGCCGCACTCCCAATCGCTTGCAGAAGGCCGATGCTCTTGGCGAGCTGAATTTCCAGCTCGCTCGCGTCGTGTAGCCGATCTAGGGCCGACTGCACCTCGGCCCAGAGTTTTCCCCTTGCCTGGGCGAACAGAGTTGGGCCAATCGAGGCAATGAGGTAATCGTACAGGTGGTCCGGCCGGTACGCGCCGTCATTGAGTGTGTGATCTCGCAGGAACTCCTGGAACCCCAACGGCTCCGAGGACGCCAGGAAGGCGAACAGCGATCGTTCGTTTTGCGCCAACTGGCGGAAGAGAGGGCCGAGGATGAGGGCGGTCAGGGGATGCAGCGGGTAACAAGACGCCAGACAGTCCTGAAGTTCGCTGGCAGCCATCGAGCCGATGCGAATGTCCAGCGCGTCAGCTTCCTGTGCCAGCGTCTTCGCCTGCCGACACAACCGCTTCAGACAGGCTTCATCCCCCGAGTGCCGAATCGCGTGTGCGAGTAGTCGTAGCAGCAGCTCGGTGCGCTCCTCGAACGCCACGTCCTCGAACCTGCCCTGCACCTTCGCCCATTCGGCCCGGCGCCCCCGACTCATATGCTCGGCATAGCGGTCGATGGCCTGATGCAGGATGGTCACGAAGAGGAAGGGCCGCTTGGAGCGGGTGGCGGCCTCGGCCAGTTCCTGAAGCACGAAAACGTCGCCCTGATCGGGATTCGTGGCTCCGTACTCAAGAAACTTGCCAAGCTCGTCCACGATCAGGAGGATACCGCCGGCGGCGTGCCCGAAGCGCTCCAGGTAATCCCCAGCTTCCGCGAACAGCCCGACGATGGCCGTCCCAGACACGGTAGTTTGCTCCGCAATCCGCTCCAGCCGCTCGACGATCTGCGGCGGCCTGCCTCGCTGGGCGATGGCGCGGAGGGACGAAGCCAGGCTTGCCGCGAGAGCCTTCTCCAGCGGCTGCCGCGAGCCGGTCACCAGAACCGGGCACAGTCGTCCGGCCCTTCTTGGTAGCGGTCCGGATGCCCCAAAGAAGCGATCCGACAGGTCGGCATCGTGGGTGGCAAGGAACTTTCGGGCTGGGTTCCTGACTTCCTCTTCGCCTGCAAGCAACTGCGCGGTGAACAGGGCGAACGCCGACTTACCTGACCCGTAGGGCCCAGTAATCGACCAGGCGCGAGTGGGTGTATCTCCCCGTAGCGCATCGGACAGCCGGTGGAGGACGTCACGGCCAGTCGGCGTGAGGATATAGCCTTGCAGGGCATCCGGACGGTGGGCATCGCGGACGAGCGAAATGGAGCGTGCGAAGCGCGGACTAACTGTAACCAGCCTGTCCAAGGTAGGTGAATCGCTCATCGCCGTCGCGCTCCTTTGGCGTAGGCATCGAGCAGAACTTCGTTCGGGTCGAGCCGCTCCTTTCGGTAGAGCTGACGCAAGCCTGCCGTCTCTCTGTAGGAAAGTCTCCCCATTGTCTGCCGCTCGATGCCTTCCAGGCGCTCCGCGAGGGATGACTCGTCGATTTTGAATAGGCGTCCGGGACTTCCCGGCTGGCGGCCCAGGTCGTTTAATGCCAGCGTCTCGGTTGTTGGCGAGTGTCTCTCCCAGAATCGAAGCACCGCGAACAGCAGGATCCCGTCGGGCAGATCCTGCTTGGCACCTCGGCGGAAGCGGTAGGCGTGCCCGTCCCTGGGTTGGGTGATGAGACCCAGCTCGACCAGCGGGCAGTCAAGGGAGTCCTCGGCGACGTCCCCCCGGCTTTGCCGTGAGGGGACGTAGGTGCGGAGGAACACTTCCACATCGCGCTTAAGGGAGGATTCGGCGATTTCCTTGCCGGAGAGAGTCTGCGTCCACCTGTAAAGTGCGGAAGTCAGAGCCTCACGTGTGAATTCCGGCTCATGGAAGTAGCTGAAGGACCAGAACCAGGTGGCGGCGCGGCCACGGCTCGATGCGATTTGCCAGTGCACTAGCCAGAGGGTTGCCGGGTCTTCGATGTAGGGGTCCAGCCCATCATCGGCGAGCAGTAGGGCACCGAGCTCGGTCGGCTGAAGGCCCGGTCCGCCCTCCCGGTTCTCCCCCAGCACGCCGGCCGCCAGACACCAGTGGCGAATCGACCGGACCATGTTCTTGCCGACGCCGAGGGTGGTGATTGCATCGTCGCGCACAAAGACATGGCCATCCTTCAGGGCGGCATCGAACCCCTTCTTCAGCCACGGGTAGCGAAACGGGAACGTTTCATGGCCCGAAAACGAATGCTGCACGGCGCTAACACCCATCCATGCTCCCGTTATTAAAAACCGGCATTCCCCCACAGGGACAGACTCTCGCAGTGAGTGTACACGACTGCCCTTGACTTTCCCATCACGATCCGGTTGCTTGGCATGGTTTTCAGGCTAGGGGGTGAATGGGGACGGGTTCTGCCGTATCCTGTGTCATAGTAGATTGTAGTGCTCGTGCCGAAAGACGGTAAAGGGATGGGAAGCGCGGCAGTTCAGCGGCACAAAACAGCGATTCGGCGGGGAGACTTTTCCCGGCCGGTGAAGTGCCTCCTGCGCGACGGGCTGCTCGGAAAGAACGTTACGTTCTTCGACTACGGGTGTGGACGCGGCGAAGATATAGAACTTCTTGCGGCTGAAGGGGTTATTTGCGGAGGCTGGGACCCTGCGTACCGCCCGGAAGCACCGCACGCGGAAGCGGATGTCGTCAACCTGGGCTATGTGCTTAACGTCATTGAGGAACAGGGAGAGCGAAGCGAGACCCTCCGCCAAGCCTGGGGGCTGTGCCGACAGCTTCTGGCCGTCTCGGCGCAGGTCTTGATGGAGGGCAGGGGCAAGGAGCCGATCGAATTTGGGGACGGGGTGCTGACCGGACGCGGGACGTTCCAGAAGTTTTTCGAGCAGAATGAACTCAAGACTTACCTCGAAGTGCAGTTGGAGACCGAGGCGATCCCGGCGGGAATCGGGACGTTCTACTTGTTCAAAGACGAAGCGAGGCGTCAGCAGTTCCTGGCCAACCGTTTCCGACGGCGGGAGATCCTCCCACGGAAACGGATTGCTGACGGCCAATCTCAGGAAAACCGTCAGCTGCTCGATTCTTTGATGGCGGTGGTCGCCACGTACGGCCGACTCCCCGAGGCGGATGAATTCGCCCAGGCACGAGCCATCATTGACCGTTTCGGCTCGCTGAAGCGAGCGTTCACCATCGTCCGGCGAATCACTGGGGATGCTGAGTGGGAGCAGATCGCAAAGCGCCGGGCTGAGGACATGCTCGTCTACCTCGCGTTGGCGCGGTTCCGAAAGCGGCCGTCGTTCGCTCTCCTGCCCCGTTCGCTTCAGCGTGACATCAAGACCTTCTTCGGGACCTACGCGCACGCCTGCGATCGAGCTGATGAGTTGCTGTTCCAGGCCGGCAACGCCGAGCTAATCGACGCAGCGTGCAAGCGCTCACCCATCGGCAAGCTCCTACCGGACTCACTCTACGTGCACCGGATCGCCCTGGACCACCTGGAGCCGCTCCTTCGCGTCTACGAAGGATGCGCCCGCGCCTACCTGGGCGAGATCGAAGGGGCCAATATCATCAAGCTCCATCGCTTTTCGGGGAAGCTGTCCTTCCTGTCATATCCCGATTTCGACACGCACCCGCATCCGGCCCTAGTTCGTTCCGTGAAGCTATGTATGCGAACCCGGCAGCTCGAATCGCAGGAATTCGGTGAGGGCGGGAACCCGCCGATCCTTCACCGGAAGGAGTTGTTCCTCCACCCGGACCACCCCCTGCGGCCGAAATTTGAGCGTCTGACGGGGCAGGAGGAGAAGAACGGGCTTCTTACGGACACCAATTCGATCGGAACGCGAGATGGCTGGAATCGGCGGCTCGAAGAGCGCGGTTTCTCGATCAGAGGGCATAGGCTAGTCAGGCTAAAACCCGGAGGCGGAGGCGCGCCCGCTGAAGGCTGCGCTGGCGAGCAGCTTCAGAGACGGAAACTGGGACGCGATTAAGAGACGGAAACTGGGACGCGATTAGTATTGACAGCAATCCGCTGCTGAGGCGCCCGAGCAAACTAATTGCGTACCGGTTTCCAACCCCACGTGCAAGCAGGCGCCGAGAAGCTGGGTTTCATAGAGGCAAGTTACGCCTCCGCGATAATCGGCGATCATCGCCGGCGGACCCGGCATCATCGGGCGTTGTCGAACGGCTGCTCGGGCAATGACAGGGCGGGCCGAGCGGCGCTGGAGACGCGCGCGAGCAGGTGTTGAACTGTCGTGTGGTGGGATGATCGCGGCTCCCCTGGGCTCCCCTGGGGTCAGACCTGACCCCGCGAAGCCAAGTCTTGTAAAGGGACAATGAACGCTGGACACTCGGATATTTAGCGGTTTCGTCAGGAGGTTCATGATGCCATTCATACGGGCGGGTAATCTGAACGTCTTTTACATCGAACATGGTATCGGTAGGCCGATCATCTTTGTCCACGGCAACTGGGCAACCGGATCGTGGTGGGAACCTGTACTGGCGAAACTGCCGGACGGCTTGCGTGGAATCGCCTACGATATGCGCGGGCGGGGCCGGACCGGCGGTCCCGATTCGGATTACAGCATCCCGTCGCTTGCCGCTGACCTGAAGGCCTTCGCTGAGGCGATGAGGCTCGATTGGTTTCACGTGGTCGGGCACTCGCTAGGCAGCGCCGTCGCCATGCAGTTTGCGCTCGATCATCCGGAACAGGTCCACACGCTGACGGTTGTCGCACCGGCTTGGGTCGACGGATGGGAGGCGAAACCGATTGAAGAGGATCGCCAGCGAGAACTCAAGGCCAACCGGAACCTGTTTGACAGCACGATGAAATCCCTGTTCCCGACCGTGCAGGATGATCACTATTGGAAACGTCTCCTCGACGAGGGACATGAGCAGCGGCTAGAGGCGGCTGTGGGAGTTATCCGTGCGTTTGAGACCTGGAAGCCGGGCAATCTGCTCCAGTCGATTCAATGTCCCAAGCTTGTGATCGGCGGCGAGAAGGACTTCCTGAGCAATGCCCAGATTGTGGACCGGGCCACAGAGGCTCTCGACGCCCGGCTGGTCGTGATGCCCGGTGTCGGTCATGGGCCAAACATCGAGGCGACCGAGGCATTTCTGGCACTCTTGCTCAGCCAGATCATGCCAGGGCGAGCGCGGAATCAGTCGCCAATGGGCTCTTGAACACAGAACTGTTGGACGGATTCGCCCCCCGGGAAGGAACCAGTGAGACACCTCGGCCCGAGGAGAACGTCCACGACGCGCTTGCCCCGCTAACCAGACATCAGAATGGCGCCTGGGTTTGCCTGGATTGGAGGTGTTCTTCGTTCCCGGAAGGCTCCGTCATGGCGATGGCCGTGGGGCGAGGCCAGGATCGTCCGCCGGCCCCCAGAGGCGTGTCGGGAGCCCGAGCGCGCGATCATATAGTGGTCCTGTCGACCTGGTCTCAAGGCCGGGGTCTGTGGCGTTGTCGGCGCGTGGGCTCATCAGCGACCCGCGCCGGCCGGCTCATCGACCAGTGACCACGACAGCTGCTTGTTGAGGGCGTGGGCCAGGGCCCGGAGTGTACCAACCGTGGGATTCGTCACCTTGCCCGTCTCAAGCTTGGAGAGCGTCGCCCGGTCGATGCCGGTCCGCTCCGAGACGTCGGACAGGCTCAAGCCCTGTCGCTCGCGTTCCGCGCGCAGCGCGGACAGCGCCTTAGCCAGCTCCGAGTCGATCGCCAGGGGGGGGAACTCCTCGCGGACCTTGCGGATCACCTCCTCCTCTTCCGCCTGGCCGGCGGGCGTCGCCCGGCGGGCCGCGGACCGCGTGATCGCGGCTTCGGCGGCGGCCCGCTCCTCCGGGGGCAGCGCCTCCAGAGCACGGTGGGTCCTGGGGTGCATCGACAGCCTCCTCATTCGGGCATGGGTTCGTAGGCGGTGATGGGCCGGATGACGATCACGGGTTCGGTCTCCAGGACTTCGTAGACCACGAGGATGTCCTTGCCCGTGGCGGTCGCCCCGAAGACGGCAGGTCGGCCGGTCGAGCGGCTGACAGTTGGCCGGTTGGCATGGTCGTGCAGGACCTGCTCGACCTCCTCGATGGTCAAGCCGTTGGCCGCGATGTGCTCGACGTTGCCCCGCGGGTCGTCTTCGTCATCCCAGGCGATCAGGTCGAAGTCGATCATCGCTGGCCCCGTGACTACTGCGTAGCTATTGAATTCTAAGCCAACACGCGCGGGGTGGGCAAGCCGACTCCTTGGATGACGGCGGATGCGGGGTATGCGGATACCTCATCCCGCCTCTCGATAAGAGTTCGAGGACATGCAAAGCAGTATTCCAAAAGAGTTCGAGGACATGCAAAGCAATATTAATCGCGCGTACTCCGGTGGCGTGGTCAACGGAATGTCCTGGTGGCTGGGAGGCAACCCCAAGTTCGGCAGCCGGATCGGCTTCACGGCCATTCGCGACGGCACCAGCAACACCGCGGCGTTCAGCGAGTGGATCAAGGGCAAAGCCGGCGCCAATACACCCGGGCTGAACCTGGTTTACCAGATCGCGCAGCTTTCGTTCGGCGGCCCGCAGCAGGTCGAGCTTCGAGATGCGCTCCGACAGATGATTTGTCTGGCCTCGTTCCACCTGGTCTTTTCTCCGCCCACTTTACAGTTCCGGGGGGTTTTTCGTGCGCCGGTGTCCTGATCAATGAAGCCGCGGGTCCGTAAGCCAGAAGCGGATGGCTGGCCAACACCGCAGGTCCCATATCCGATCGGAGATGACGTCTCGAATTCTTGTCCGCAGATTTCGCAGATGAACGCAGATAAGAGAAGCGGGCGGAAGACCCAGTAGGCGATCACCTGCAGGTCAT